>CAZWBH010000013.1:10607-24078 GCA_964632155.1 uncultured Mailhella sp. | reverse complement strand
TGGAACCGCCGGTTTCCACACCGATTTCGCGCATGATGGCAATAGAGGCGTCGCGTATTTTCTGGTATTCCACATCGGTAAGCGTTTGAACCGGCGCCACGGTGATGGAATCCCCGGTATGCACACCCATGGGGTCAAAATTTTCAATGGAACACACGATCACGCAGTTGTCCTTGCGGTCACGCATGACTTCCATTTCGATTTCCTTCCAGCCAAGGACGGACTGCTCTATGAGTACCTCGTTGGTGATGGAGGCGTCCAGTCCTCCGGCGGCGATTTTTTCAAGGTCTTCCTGGTTGTAGGCCACGCCGCCGCCGCTCCCGCCCAGGGTAAAGGCAGGGCGGATAATGAGGGGGAAGGGCATTTCCGCGGCGATGCGCCGCACGTCTTCCATACTGCGGGCGATTTCACTGCGCGGAACTTTGATGCCGATGTTTTCCATGGAGGTGCGGAAGAGTTCACGGCTCTCGGCCTTTTCAATAACCGTGGCGTTCGCGCCGATAAGCTCAACGCCGCATTCCTTGAGCACTCCCATTTTTTCCAGAGCGAGAGCCGTGTTCAGGCCGGTCTGGCCGCCCAGCGTGGGCAGGATGGCGTCGGGGCGTTCCTTGCGCACAATGGCGGCCACGGTTTCCGGTTCTATGGGTTCTATATACGTCCGATCGGCGAGTTCGGGGTCGGTCATGATCGTGGCCGGATTGGAATTCACGAGTATGACTTCGTACCCTTCTTCCTTCAAGGCCTTGACGGCCTGGGTACCGGAATAGTCGAACTCACAGGCCTGCCCGATGACGATCGGGCCGGAACCTATGACCATGATGCGCCTGATATCTGTACGCTTGGGCATGTCCCGCTCCTGAATGTTTAAACTTGCGTAGTATTGCATGAAGCACGGCGATAATCAAGCCCTTCCTGCAAAAGAGACCTTTGCGTTTCCAGGAAAATTCACGTCTCAACTCTTGAAAGCGCAAAGCGAAATTTTCAGGAAATCGGCAAAAAAGTTGTTTTCTCCTGTAAAGGGCGTCGCCAACGAAGCGTCGTGCAAAAGAGAACGCTTTGGACGAACAAGGCACCGAAAAAAAA
Organism: uncultured Mailhella sp.; assembly: GCA_964632155.1. Classification (GTDB taxonomy): domain Bacteria; phylum Desulfobacterota; class Desulfovibrionia; order Desulfovibrionales; family Desulfovibrionaceae; genus Mailhella. The sequence goes on along the minus strand of CAZWBH010000013.1, from coordinate 22,995 downwards.
GCGGAAATCTGAGAGAAAAAACTTGACGGGAAAAAAAAAGATTTATAGAAACGACTTCACCGAACCATAAAGGCGCGTAGCTCAGGTGGCAGAGCACTTCCTTGACACGGAAGGGGTCAGCAGTTCAAGTCTGCTCGTGCCTACCATGAATTTTCTGGGAGGGAGGCAGCGCCTCCCTTTCTTTTTACTTTGGGAGAATGTCATGCAGATATCCGTAGAAGGGAATTTGGTTGAGGTCGCTTCCGGCGTCACTTGCGCCGAGGCGCTGAAGCAGGCTCTTTCCGGCAAGCGCTTCAAGGCCGCTCTTGCCTGCCGTGTGGAAAGCGCGGGCGGAACCACCCTGCTCGATCTTGCGGCGCCCATGCCTGAAGACGCGTTTGCGGCCTCCCCGGTGAGCGCCGATGAACCGGAAGGTCTCCAGCTTTTGCGACATTCCATCTCCCACATTATGGCCGCGGCCGTGCAGAAGCTCTTCCCCGGGGTGAAGGTGAGCATCGGCCCTTCCATAGAAAACGGTTTCTATTACGATTTTGACACGCCCAAACCCTTTTCGCATGAGGATCTTGAGTCCATAGAAAAGGAAATGCACGCCCTTGCCAGCGCGGCCCTTCCCTTCGTTCGCTCCTCCATGAGCCGGGAAGAGGCCATAGAGTTCTTCCGCCGCAAGGGGGAAAACTACAAGGTGGAAATTATTGAAGGCATCGACGCGGAAACGGTGTCGTTATACCGTTGCGGGGATTTTCTTGATCTCTGCCGCGGGCCGCATATCCCGAACACGGGCTTCGCCAGGGCCTTCAAGCTCCTTTCTGTGGCCGGAGCCTATTGGCGCGGCAACGAAAAGAATCCCATGCTTTCGCGCATTTACGGCACGGCCTTTGCCGATGAGAAGGCACTGAAGGAATATCTCTCCGCGCTTGAAGAAGCGAAACGCCGCGATCATCGCCGCCTGGGCAAAGAACTCGGGCTTTTCTCCTTCCACGAAGACGTGGCCCCGGGCATGTCCTTCTGGTTGCCCAAGGGTATGCTTCTGCGCACTATTCTGGAAGATTTTCTGGTGCGGGAACATTTAAAGCGCGGCTACGACCTTGTGCGCGGGCCGCAGATTCTACGCCGCGAACTCTGGGAACGTTCAGGCCATTACGATCACTACCGCGAAAACATGTACTTCACGGAAATCGAAGGCGATGTCCACGGCGTGAAGCCCATGAACTGCGTGGGACATATGCTGATGTACGGCGAGAATCTGCACAGCTACCGCGACTTGCCCGTGCGCTTCTTTGAACTCGGCGTGGTACACCGCCACGAAAAATCGGGTACTCTGCACGGGCTTTTACGCGTCCGCCAGTTCACGCAGGACGACGCCCACATCATTTGCGCCACGGAGCAACTGGAAGACGAAATCATCGGCGTCATGCACCTTTCGGCGGATCTCATGGATCTCTTTGGCTTTAAGTACCGCATCTTCATCTCCACCCGCCCAGAAGACAGCATTGGCTCCGACGAAGCCTGGGAGCTGGCCACGAACGCGCTCATCAAGGCCGTGGAGAAGGAGGGCAAGGAATACCAGATCAACGAGGGCGACGGGGCCTTCTACGGGCCCAAGATCGATATCAAGGTGACAGACGCCATAGGCCGTGAATGGCAACTTTCCACTATACAGGTGGATTTCACCCTGCCTGAGCGCTTCGATTTGACGTACGTCGGCCAGGATGGAGAACGCCATCGCCCCGTCATGGTACACCGCGCCATTCTTGGCTCGCTGGAACGCTTTATCGGTGTGCTTACCGAGCATTACGCCGGAGCCTTCCCCGCGTGGCTTGCTCCGGTGCAGGCCCGCATCGTCAACGTGACCGATGCGCAGATGGACTATGTGAAAGAAATGAAAGGCCGCCTTGCCGCAGCCGGCATCCGCGTGGAAACCGACCTGCGCAACGAAAAACTGGGCTTCAAAATACGTGAGGCTCAGATGGCCAAGCTGCCGTACGTTCTTGTCGTGGGGGACAAAGAAGTGGCCGAAGGCGGATTCAGCGTCCGCCTGCGTTCCGGAGAGAACATCGGCTTCCGTTCCGCAAGCGACGTGATCGCCATGATCCGGGCGGACAGCGAAGAACCATTCAAACGAGGAGGTATGAGCTATAGCTTCGCCTAACATGAGACCCCGGCGCGACGTATCGCAGGATGGCGTGCGCCGCAACGAACAGATTCGAGCCCGCGAAGTTCGGGTTATTAGCGCGGAAGGAGAACAGCTTGGCATCCTTCCCTGTTCCGAAGCCATCGCCTTGGCCCATGAGCAGGGTTACGACCTGGTGGAAGTGGCCGCTGCGGCGGATCCGCCGGTTTGCCGCATCATGGACTTTGGCAAGTTCAGGTATGAGCAACAGCAAAAGAAGAAGGAAGCCAAAAAAAACCAGTCGGTGATCCAGATTAAGGAAATCAAGGTTCGCCCCAAGACCGATGATCACGACTACGAAACCAAGTTGCGCCACATCCGCCGCTTTTTGGATGATGGCGACCGCTGCAAGGTGACGGTGTTCTTCCGTGGACGCGAAATTGTCCACAAGGATCGCGGCGAATCCATCCTGACCAAAATCATTGCCGACACCGCCGATGTGGGCAAGGTTGAACAAGCTCCCAGCGCCGAAGGCCGCACACTCCAAATGCTGCTTATCCCTCTGCCCAAAAAGTAGCCGAGGGCCGATCGTTCCCCGTGCGGAACGCTCATGGAGCGTGTCTCTGTCTTTCGCTGATTTTTTTACTTGCGAATTATGTGGATATGGCCTAAACTGCCTCTTCCCTGTGCTGGGGAATTTGTTTTTCAAGGAGTCGTTTATGCCCAAGATCAAAACCCGCCGTTCCGCCGCCAAGCGCTTCAGCGTCACCGGTAGCGGCAAGTTCCGTCGTCGCCGCCAGAATTTGCGTCACATCCTTACCAAAAAAGACGCCAAGCGCCGCGCCCGCCTTGGTAAGGGAACGCTTGTGGACAGCGCGAACCTGAAGGCCGTCAAGCGCCTCATGCCCTACGCGTAAGCCGTTTTTTGGGCCGCGTAATTCGTCAAATTCCGCCGCATTGCGGCATAACTCCCGCTGGCCTGATCTCCGCCTCGCGGGACTGAAGATGGAGGATTCCCATGCGTGTGAAGAGAGGTCTTGCCGCCCATCGCAGGCACAAGAAATATATGGATATGGCCAAGGGCTTTCGCGGCGGGCGTAGCCGCCTGTATCGCATTGCCCGTGAGGCCGTTGAACGTTCTTTAAATTATGCCTTTGAAGGCCGCAAACTTCGTAAGCGCGCCTTCCGCCGTTTGTGGATACAGCGCATCAATGCCGGCGCCCGTATCAACGGACTTTCCTATTCCCGTCTAGTCAACGGCTTGAAACTTGCCGAGGTGAAAATCAACCGCAAGATGCTCGCCGACCTCGCCGTGCGCGAAAAAGCCGACTTTGCCGCCATCGTTGAACTTGCCAAGTCCAAGCTGGCGTAGCCCGGACGCATTCGCCTGAGAGGGCACTCCTTTTGTCGGCAGGCGCTGAAGCCATGCCGACGCCAACGAACGGTTCCGGGAATGTTTCCCCGCAGGGCGCCAGTTTCCCCGGGCGCCCTTTTTTTCAGCCGCAGACGCATACGCCTGCACGAGAGGCTGTCATGGATATCCTTGAACAGTTGAACGGACTTGTCGCCGCGCTGGAAAGCAGACTGGCGCAGGTCGCCACGGAGGCGGAACTTGAGGCCGCCCGCATTGAATTTCTGGGGCGCAAGGGGCGCCTTGCCGAACTTATGTCCCATCTGCGCGAACTTTCCCCGGAAGATCGCCCGGCTTTTGGTCAGACCGCCAATGTCGTGAAGCAGAAGCTCGCAGCCATGCTTGAGGCGCGCCGCGCCGAACAGGATGCAGCAAGCGAGGCCGCCTTTCTGGCTTCCTTTGACCCTACCGTTCCCGGGCGTTCCCTGTGGAAGGGCTCGTTGCACCCCATAACCCTAGCCATGGAAGAAGTCTGCTCCGTCTTCCAGAGCATGGGCTACGAGATTGCCGGCGGCCCTGAAGTGGAGACGGACTTCAACTGCTTCGAGGCGCTGAACATGCCGCCCGAACACCCGGCGCGGGATATGCAGGACACGCTCTATATCAGCGACAAGGCGCTCCTGCGCACGCATACCTCATGTGTGCAGGTGCGTACCATGATGAACCGCAGGCCTCCTCTGGCCGTCATTGGCCCGGGCAAAGTCTACCGCCGCGATTCCGATGTAACGCACACGCCCATGTTTCACCAGATTGAGGGCCTGCTTGTGGACAGGCGCGTCACCATGGCCGATCTGCGCGGCACCCTTACGGCCTTTGTCCGCACGGTGTTCGGATCAGGCACCCGCGTGCGCTTCCGCCCCAGCTTCTTCCCGTTCACGGAACCCAGTGTGGAAGTGGACATATCCTGCACGCAATGTGGCGGTCACGGCCATGTGGACGGTCAGTCCTGCCGCATCTGCAAGGGATCCGGATGGCTGGAAATCCTGGGAAGCGGCATGGTTGACCCCGCGGTGTTCCAGTCTGTGGGCTACAATCCCGAGGAAGTCTCCGGCTTTGCCTTTGGCCTTGGCGTTGAACGCATTGCCATGCTCAAATACGGTCTCACGGATTTGCGCATGAACTTCGAAAACGACGTGCGCTTCCTTTATCAGTTCCCGGTGTAGAGAGGATGAGGGCAGCCTTGTCCGGAGGCGTGTTCCGCGGCGTTTCGCCGTGTATCCTCCAAGGAGAAAATCAATGCTATTAAGTTTCAACTGGCTGAAAGAATTTGTTCCATACACGGGGACGGCTGAAGAACTGGGAGACCTGCTCACCATGCTCGGCCTTGAACTGGAAGAGGTGATCCACCCCTACGAGGAAATCGGCGATGTTGTGGTCGGTCGCGTACTCACCTGCGAGGCGCACCCCGATTCCGATCATTTGCATGTCTGTACTGTGGATACGGGCGCCGCGGAATCATTGAACATTGTCTGCGGCGCGCCCAACGTAGCCGCGGGGCAACTTGTGCCCGTAGCGCCCGTGGGCGCCGTTCTGCCTGGTGGTCTCGTGATGAAGAAGGCCAAACTGCGCGGGGTTAATTCCTTTGGCATGATCTGTTCTGAGCGCGAACTGGGACTCACGGATGACCATTCCGGCATCCTTGTTCTGCCCGAAACAAACCGTTCCGGGCGCAAGATCGTCCCGGGCGAACGCTTTGTGGACGCCTATGAGCTGGACAAGGAAGTGCTGGACATCAGCACCACACCCAACCGCGCGGACTGCCTTTCCGTTTACGGCTTTGCCCGTGTCGTGGGCGCGTACTTGGGGCTACCCGTAACGCGGCCCGTCGTCAATCTCAAGGAAAGCGGCGAGGATATGAGCGGCACCGTGCCTGTGGACGTGCAGGACGGCGACTTTTGCCCTTCCTATACCGGGCGCATCATCAAGGGCGCAAAGGTTGCGCCTTCGCCCGCATGGATGCGCTACCGCCTGCACGGCGTGGGCATACGCCCCATTTCCAATCTGGTAGACGTAACCAACTACATTCTCATGGAACTGGGCCAGCCTCTGCACGCCTTTGACCACAACAAGCTCTCCGGCGGGCGCATTATCGTGCGCACGGCCAGGGAGGGCGAAAAACTCACAACTCTGGACGGACAGAAACGCGTACTCAAAGAAGGCGACGGACTCATCTGCGACGCGGAAAAGCCCGTGGCCCTTGCCGGCGTCATGGGCGGGCTGGAAACCGAAATCACCGATGAAAGCGAAAGCGTCTTTTTGGAATGCGCCGTGTTCCGCCCGCGTTCCATCCGGGTGACGGCCCGCCGCCTGGGCCTGAACAGCGAGGCTTCCTGCCGCTATGAACGCGGCGTGGATCCCACAGGCATGGCCTTTGCCCTGGATCGCGCGGCCGCCCTTATGGCCGAACTTTCCGGCGCCACTGTGTGCCGCGGCGTCTGCGCCTGCACGCCCCGGCCCTGGAAGGCCCCCGAAGTGCGCTTCCGCCGTTCCCGCGCGGAAGACCTTCTGGGCATAAGCCTGGCGGACGAATTCTGTGAAAAAACGCTGAAAAGCCTGGGCTGCGACATGGAGCGCATGGGCCATGGCGAGTGGAACGTCAAAACGCCCGGATGGCGCTACGATTTGACCCGCGAGGCCGACCTCATTGAGGAAATTGCCATCTTCAAGGGCGTGGACAAACTTGGGGAAACCCTGCCCCCCATTCCCCGGAGTCTGGACGACTTTGGCGCGCCGGAGGGGCGTCACGCCTTCATGATGCGCATCAAGCGCTGGGCCGCGGGTCTGGGACTGAACGAAGCCGTGAACTACAGTTTCGTGAGCAACAGGGATCTAGACTTTCTGGGTCTGCCCGCGGAAGGTCGCGTGAACATCATGAACCCGCTTACTGCCGAACAGGACGTTTTGCGCACAGAACTGGCCCCGGGTCTCTTCCAGAACGTGCGCCAAAACATCGCTCAGGGTACGAATGGCGTGCGCCTCTTTGAAGTGGCGGAGACCTTCCGCCTGGATGCTTCCAGCGAAACCACGGTGAAGGAAACGCGCCATCTGGCCATGGCACTTTACGGCGTCCGCTATGACGATGTTTGGGCGCATGAAGACGCCGACATGGACTATGTGGATCTCAAGGGACTGATGGAAAAGCTCTTTACCTGCCTTCGCCTCTCCCTGCCAGACTTTAAAGTTGTGGATCACTCCTATCTTGCCCCGGCCGTGCGCCTCATCGCGGCGGACGGCACGGCAATCGGCGTGATGGGCCGCCTGAAGCCCGCCCTGGCCGACGCCTACCTGGCCCGCAAGGCCGTATGGTACGCCGATGTGGACATGGACTACCTGCGCGCCGCCTCGCAAAAAACTCGCCCAGCCTTCCACCCCCTGCCCACCTTCCCGGCCGTGCGCCGGGACATCACCTTTATCGCGCCGCTCTCCCTGCACGTGGAAACCCTGCTTCAGGCCGTCCGCAACGTGAAGACCGCTCTTTTGGAGGGCGTGGATCTGCTCTATGTCTATGCACCCGAAGGCAGAGAGGAAAGAAATGTCACCTGCCGTCTGACCTTTCGCAAGGCCGACCGCACCCTTCAAGACGGCGAAGTGGACAGGGAGCGCGAAAAAATTGCCTCCGCCGTGGTGGAAAGCCTTGGCGTGAAGATTTGAACCCCGCGCCGGATCCCAAAAAAGGCCGTTCCTGTTTGAATGGCCTTTTTTTGTGCCCCGCCGCAAATGCGGGAAAAACAGACGCCGCGGAACCGATGAGTGCGGAAGGGCGGCAGGGCTTTATCCCTGCTAGGAGACATTTACAAAGGGCGCTTCTCTGTTTTATCATCATAAACGTTTAGTTATCGTTGCGTTTTTGTCGGTGGAAAAGCTTACCGTTGTGTGGACTCCCATGAAAACCTTTTATACTTCCGTCATTGACACCTTGAGGGCCGCAAGAAATAAAGTCGGGAGCATTACCGCTCTTGCCAAGATGTCAGGCGTAAGCCGCGTTACTCTGGGCAAATGGATATCCGGAGAAAAAACCCCTACCGTTTCGGAAGTCGGCAAAATTTTTGACGCCCTCGGGGTGGAATTTGAAGGCTTTCCTCCCATAGAGGCCAAACACGTCTGTTTCGTCGATGCGAAGATTGTTCCGGCAGCGGAAAACGCCCTTCCGCCCAAGGCGGAAAACTACCTCGCCGTTCCGCTTGTCGAAGAGAGCGAGGCAGGCCCGGGATTCCTGTTGCAGAGCCAGATAAAGAGCTGGTTTCTCCTCCACAGGTATCAGGACGCCGTGCGCTACCGACGCAACCTCATAGCCGTGGAAATTGGACCCCGTTCCACATCCATGCAGCCTACGTTGAACCCCGGGGACGTTGTTCTTGTCGACCTTGAAAACAGAGACGCGAGTATCCCCGGACGCATGATGCTGGTACTCCATCCTCTGGACGGCAGAGGCATGATCAAAAGAGTGGCCGTCACCGAGTTGAACAACGACTTTCGCATTACCTATTACTCAGATAATGCCGAAGAGAATCCGCCGCTTGTGTGTAGCCTGAAGAAGGACTTTGGCAACGACTGGGAAAAAACCCTCGTGGGGCGCGTGGTCTGGGCATGGATAAACGTCTTTGGGAGGTAACGCATCCGGAACCTTTCAGGGGCTTTCTCCGCCTTGTTTCCTTGTAAACAAATCAGGCGCGCGGCAAGCCTTCCCTTGCGTCACGGCCCGCCTTGTCGTACCATGACTCCACTTTCTTCTCCTCAAAGGAGTCCTGTATGAGTTTTCTTAAAGCAAGCAACAGCTTTTCACGCTTTCGTGTTCTCGATGCCATCCCGGACGGCTTCTGGAGTACAGCGCCGGAAAAACTGCGCCAGTTCGCCTTTATGGATATTGACGATATCGCCGAAGAACGTTCCTTTGGCTGGACGAATTTTGACGATATGCTGGATACCGAATGGCGGCTTTCTCCACCGGAAAAGGCCGGGTACTTCACCTTTTCCCTGCGCCTCGAAACCAGGCGCATCCCTCCCGCCGTACTCAAGAAGCACACGCGCATCGCTCTGTGCGCCGAAACGGAGCGCATACGGCGGGAAGGAAAGAAGTTCATCCCCCGCGAACGCAAAAAGGAGATCGCCGAACAGGTAAAACTGCGCCTTATGAGCCGCTTTTTGCCCATCCCCGCGGAATTTCAGGCGGTATGGAATATGCATACGCAGGAGGTGTACTTTGCCTCCACACAACAGAAGATGATAGAAATGTTCATGGAACTTTTTACGCGCAGTTTTGAGCTTCGGCTGGAACAGCTTCTGCCCTGCGCCCTTGCGTTTCAGTTCGGCGACGAGGAAACTTCCTCAAAGCTCGACGATGTGGAATCGACAAGTTTCGTTTAATTTCCTCTTTCCCTTTATTAACGGCGCTGCGGCGATTTGAAGGAATACGCGTATGGCAGATGCAGCTTATGTTGGCGAGAATATTGATCTTGTCCTTGGGCGGGAATTTCTTACCTGGCTCTGGTTTCGCAGTGAAACAGGCAACGTTTTTTCTTTGGAAGGAGCGGAGGGCGCACCCTTTACCGTAACTATGGAACAGCGCATGGCGGTGCGCGGCGGCGAAGGCGAAAACCGCGAAACCGCCACCGTGGCGGGTTCCTTCTCTCCTCTGCGCGAAGCAAGAGTGGGGCTTCTCACCGGCAAGCAGGTGGTGCGCGCACTGGTACGCATGGAGAAAGACGGACAAGTCTGGCTTGTCACCTTAAAAGCCGAAGATTTAAGCCCCAATTCCCTGCGCACGCCGCCCATTTCCAAGGACGATGAAGGCGAAGACACTGAAGCCCTCTTCCTGGAAAAGATGTACCTCATGGAACAGGGGCTTGCCATGATCGACGCCATGTACAAGTCCTTTCTGGCCGTGCGCCTGGATGCGGCCCTCTGGCAGAAGGAAGTCCATGCCGTGGCGGAATGGATGCGGCGCGACATCAGTCAGGGCGCCACGCTGGCCCAGGGTTAGATCATGCGTGCGATTCCGGGCGATTCCCGCTGGGCGACGTTGCTTTTCCGCGCACTCCGCAAACTCTTCTGGATGCTTATTGTGCTTCTTGGCATCACTCTGGCGAGTTTCCTTGTCATACACCTCGCCCCTGGCACGCCTACTGACATGCAAACGAGCCTCAACCCTCTGGCCGGGGACATGGTTCGCGAACGCCTGAACGCTCTCTATGGGCTGGATCGCCCGCTCTGGGAACAGTATATCAACTGGCTCTCTCGCCTCATACGCCTGGATTTTGGCATTTCCCTCTCCACAGACGCCCGCCCCGTACTCGACAAAATTCTGGAACGTATGCCGCTTACCGTGGGCATGAACGTGATCTCCCTTGCGCTCACACTGGTCATCTCCATACCCGTGGGCATTGCCTGCGCCGTGAAGCGTGGTTCTTTTTTTGACCGCGCTCTCACCGTCCTCGTCTTCCTTGGCTTTGCCATGCCCAGCTTCTGGCTGGCCATGCTGCTTATGCTCTACCTGGGCATAGATCTTGGCTGGCTTCCGATCTCGGGCATCACTTCCCTGAACTTTGCCGAACTCGGCCCGCTGGAAAAAATGCTTGACGTTTCGCGGCATCTGATCCTCCCCATTCTTGTTGGTCTGGTGGGAAGCATTGCCGGAACTTCCCGTTTTCTGCGCTCTTCCATGCTCGAAGTCCTCCGGCAAGACTACATAACCACGGCCCGCGCCAAGGGGCTTGCTCCCCGCCTGGTCATTGGGCGTCACGCCCTGCGCAACGCGCTCCTGCCGGTGATTACCATGCTTGGTCTCTCCGTGCCCGGACTTATTGGCGGCAGTGTGATCATTGAAACCATTTTTGCCCTGCCCGGCCTGGGTCAGCTCTTTTACAGCGCCGTTATGGGCAGAGACTATCCGCTCATCATGGGGAATCTCGTGCTGGGGGCCGTACTCACCTTGCTCGGGAATATGCTGGCCGATGCCTGCTATGGTCTTGCGGATCCGCGCATCCGTACTTCCAACCGCGGGAGCGGCGCATGAAACAGCGCGGAATGTTCCTTGCGGGACTGACCATTGTACTCGTCATGAGCCTCTTTGCCCTCCTTGCCCCATGGATCGCGCCCTTTGATCCTGCGGCTCTTGACTTGGATCATATTCTCCTGCCCCCTTCCCACGAACACCTTCTGGGTACGGACGCCCTTGGGCGCGATGTTTTTTCCCGTCTGCTTTACGGGGCGCGGGTTTCCCTCTGGGTGGGCTTTGTGGCTGTGGGTATTTCCACGGCCATTGGTGTGGCTCTGGGCCTGATTTCCGGCTACTTCGGCGGCTGGACGGATGAACTCATCATGCGCGGCGTGGATGTCATGCTTTGCTTTCCTTCCTTCTTTCTCATCCTCGCGGTAATCGCCTTTCTGGAACCAAGCCTGACCAACATTATGGTCGTCATTGGACTCACCTCGTGGATGGGCGTGGCACGGCTTGTCCGCGCCGAAACCCTGAGCCTGCGCGAACGCGATTTTGTTGCGGCCTCTCGTCTTGCCGGAGCGGATCCGCTACGCCTGCTCCTTGTCCATGTACTGCCCAACGCCCTGGCGCCGGCGCTCGTTTCCGCCACTCTGGGCGTGGCCGGGGCCATTCTGGTGGAATCCTCGCTCAGCTTCCTGGGCCTGGGGGTACAACCGCCGGACGCCAGCTGGGGCAATATGCTCATGGAAGGCAAGAACGTCCTCGAAATCGCGCCGTGGATGTCCCTCTACCCGGGGCTTTCCATTCTCATCACCGTGCTGGGCTATAACCTGCTGGGCGAAAGTTTGAGGGATATGCTTGATCCTCGCCTCAAAGAGAGCGGCTAGACCCTTTTGAAAAGATGCTAACGCCAGGAATGCCCACACTTCAATCGCACTTGCTTTCAGTTAACGTATAACGGCAATTTTCTCGTTTTATTTTCTGAATTCATTACCGAAAACCAGAAAATTCCCCGATCGGGCGAACGTGCGATGCCGCCTTGCCTAATGTCGGAGAGAGGAGAAAAACGAAAAATTTTTGGAATTTTTTTCTCTTTCCCCTTTACCTTGGCGAATGTGAGATTATATATGCCTCATCGCCGAGAGAAGTTTTCCGCTTCCCGACGTTTTTTCAGCGCGGTCACCGCCTCTTTTTTATCGGGACGCGCCGGAAAACACCCAAAAAAAACTTTAGGAGGATATGGGTTATGAAACCCCTGAATGACCGAGTACTCGTAAAACGCCTTGAATCCGAAGAAAAGACCGCCGGCGGTCTGTTTATCCCTGATTCCGCCAAAGAAAAGCCCGCCAAGGGCGAAATCGTGGCCTGCGGACCCGGCAAGCGCAACGAGAAAGGCGAACGCGTCGCCATGGAAGTCAAAGTGGGCGATGTTGTGCTTTTCGCCAAGTATGCCGGCACCGAAATTAAGGTGAACGGCGTTGATCATATTATCATGCGCGAAGACGATATCCTCGCTATCCTCAACTAATCTCTAACACAGCCTTTTTTAGGAGAACATAACATGTCTGCAAAAGAAATTCTTTTTGACGCCAAGGCCCGCGAACGTCTGGCCCAGGGCGTGGACAAACTCGCCAACGCGGTGAAAGTCACTCTTGGACCCAAGGGGCGCAATGTACTCATTGAAAAGGCCTACGGCGCCCCCGTCATCACAAAGGACGGCGTGACCGTGGCCAAGGAAATTGAGCTTGAAGACAAATTTGAAAACATGGGCGCACAGCTCGTGCGCGAAGTGGCCTCCAAGACCAACGACGCCGCGGGCGATGGTACCACCACCGCCACTGTGCTGGCGCAGGCCATCTACCATGAAGGCGTGAAGCTCGTGGCCGCCGGTCGCAACCCCATGCCCATCAAGCGCGGCATCGATAAGGCC
>CAZWBH010000013.1:0-10597 GCA_964632155.1 uncultured Mailhella sp. | reverse complement strand
TAACCGCCGAACTCGGCAACATTACCAAGCCCACCCGCGACCAGAAGGAAATTTCACATGTTGGTACTATTTCCGCCAACGCCGATGCCACCATCGGTAATATCATTGCCGAAGCCATGGACAAGGTTGGCAAGGAAGGCGTTATCACCGTGGAAGAAGCCAAGGGTCTGGAAACCACGCTGGAAACCGTGGAAGGCATGCAGTTTGACCGCGGCTACCTTTCTCCCTATTTCGTGACCGACGCCGAAAAGCTTGTCTGCGACCTTGAAAATCCCTTCATCCTGCTCCATGAGAAGAAGATCTCCAGCATGAAGGAAATGCTTCCCGTGCTTGAGCAGGTGGCCAAGATGAGCCGTCCTCTGCTCATCATTGCCGAAGACGTGGAAGGCGAAGCCCTTGCCACCCTCGTGGTGAACAAGCTCCGCGGCGCGCTCCAGGTGGCCGCCGTTAAGGCTCCTGGTTTTGGCGATCGCCGCAAGGCCATGCTCCAGGATATTGCCACACTCACCGGCGGATCCGTGGCGTCAGAAGATATGGGCGTCAAGCTCGAAAACCTCAGCCTTTCCGATCTTGGCTCCGCCAAGCGTGTGCATATAGACAAGGACAATACCACCATCGTGGACGGCGCCGGCAAGTCCGAAGAGATCAAGGGTCGCGTGGCACAGATCCGCGCCCAGATTGAGACCGCCACTTCCGACTACGACCGCGAAAAGCTTCAGGAACGCCTGGCCAAGCTTGTGGGCGGCGTGGCCGTTATCAAAGTTGGCGCGGCCACTGAGACCGAAATGAAGGAAAAGAAGGATCGCGTGGAAGACGCCCTGAACTCCACCCGCGCCGCCGTTGCCGAAGGCATCGTTCCTGGCGGCGGTACAGCCTACATCCGTTGCCTCGGCGCCCTTGACGGCATCGACGCCACAGAGGAAGAAATGGCCGGCGTGGACATCGTTCGTCGCGCCCTGGAAGAACCCCTGCGTCAGATCGCCGCGAACGCCGGTTTTGAAGGCTCCGTGGTGGTGGAAAAGGTGCGCGAAGGGAAGGACGGCTTCGGCTTCAACGCCGCTACCGGAGAATACGAAGATCTCCTCGCTTCCGGCATCATTGACCCCAAGCAGGTTGCCCGCTTCGCCCTGCAGCACGCTTCCTCCGTGGCGGCTTTGATGCTGACCACGGAATGCGCCATTGCCGAACTTCCCAAGCCTGAACCCGCGGCTCCCGCCGGCGGCGCGGGCATGGGCGGCGGTATGGGCGGCATGTACTAAAAAAACAGCTTCAGCGCATAAGAGAGGCTCGAACAGAGCCTCTCTTTTTTTTTACACGCCATCCTCGCGCTGAAATATGTTGAAAATCCTTTTACCCGCAATACGGAATCCTGTTTTTTGCCCCTCTGGCTGTTCCCGATTCCGGCGCCGCTTCAACAGAGTCACTCATTGCCTTTTTCATTCAAGCGCTTTTCCGTAACAGGCGCCTAAAGTTTGCGGCTCAGGTTTTCAATAAAGCGGGATTTGAGCTGCTTCTGGGCAAAGCTCCTCTGAACGGCGGGCATTTTGAGTACGGAACCTAAGACGGCGGCCAGGAGCCGATGGCTGAAGAGCATACGATTGTCAAAGATCATATCCTGGAGGCAACCGCGTTCCGTGGCCATGACGATGGCGCGGTGCGTAGTGTTCAGGGGCGTAATGGTCCGTTCCGGGCGGGGCACCAGCTCAAGGGCATTTTTATGGCAACCGCGAGTGCAGACGCCGCAACCAAGGCAGAGTTCGGCGTTGAAGTCCATATGCCGCCTACCGTCGGCATCCTTGACCAGGGCAACGGCGTCAACAGGACAGAGTTCGGCGCAACGCCCGCACTTCACGCATTTTTCCTCATCCATGCGCATGATGAAGTTGGAATGGATGGTCTGAGTCATCTGAAAGCGCTTCACCGCCCCCAAAGCCTCGCAACAGCAACCGCAACAGTTGCAGATGAAGTTGACGCCCTCGCGCACGTTCTCACCAAACTGCACCAGGTTGTGTTCCCATGCCTGATGAAGTAAATCCATGCATTCCGACTTGCTCACTTCGCGGGCGTGACCGTGTTTGATGAGGGAACCCGCGGCGGTATTGAACGTCATGCAGATGTCCATGGGCGCATCGCAGGCGGTTCCGAGGTGCTGTTTTTTGTGGCGGCAGTAGCACATGCTGATGCCGCGATAGCGCGCGGTTTCAATAACTTCAGAGGCTTTCTCCCAGTCAAGAATCTCCATGGCGTAGGGTTCCTTCACTGCGGGTTCCTGCACGAAGACGCGGCCGAGGCCGGTGTCTCCAGTGACAAAGAGTTCACGCATGAAGTCTTCTTCCACATTGATATACTGATTGAACAATTCAGCCAGGGTCTTCTGGTCTATGTCCTTGCGCACGCGCATCATGGAAAATTCAAAGAATCCGGCCATGGGCGGCGGCAGGCAGTACTGTTGTTCTCCATGAACTTCCAGATCGACGAGCAGGGCGCGACCAGCCAGATTGTCGAGTATCTTGCGGGCTTCGGATTCCGAAATTTTCCAGCGCCCGGCGGCATCCTTGGCCGTAAAGGGTTTGATGGGCATCTGCGCCACAAGATCGGCTTCTTTTTCCGTGAAGAGCATCTTGAGAATGGCATAGAGCGTGTCCGAAGCAGGCGCTCCCTGGGGAAAGCGGTTGAGCCTGTCGATCATGCGTCCGTAGGCGGACTGCTTTTCCAGCATAAGATGATGTCCCATAAAACTCCTCTCCTTGTCTTTGGGGCTATGCATGAAAGTGTATCCGCATAAAAAAAAATAGCAAGCGCGGAAAAAAAACAAAGAGGGGCGCCCGTGAAAGGAGTTTTCTGAAGCGCAGAGCAAACAGAACTCCTTCCCAGGGCGCCCCTCGGCTTGTGTTTAAAACTTAGTCAGAACCGGGTATGGTGTAGCCAAAGCGTCGTTTAAAGTTTTCGAGGATGGGCAGGAAGGGATAGTCGAGGAAGGGGAGTGCCTGGCGCCACAACGCCTCTGGCACGCCGAATTTTGCCTCCGCCATGCCTCCGGTTATGGCCGCGATGGTGTCGCTGTCGCCGCCTATGGAAATGGCGTTGCGGATGGCGTCTTCAAAGTCCGTTGCCTCCAGAAAGGCTTCAATGGCCTGCGGCACAGAACCTTGGCAGGTGACGTCAAAGGTATAGTCGGGGCGAATCTCGTCCAGGGTTTCCTCCAGCGGGTAGTAATACTTGCGGACATGCTCGCGGATTTCGTCCATGCTTTTTCCCTGACGGGCCAGCCAGACAACAGCGGTTGTGGCCTTGGCGCCGCGGATGCCTTCGGGGTGGTTGTGCGTGACTTCGGTGACCTTTTGGGCCATGTCCAGCGCTTCTTCCAAAGACGTGGCCGCAAAACCGCAGGGGCTTACGCGCATGGCCGCGCCGTTGCCGAAACTTTC
This sequence comes from uncultured Mailhella sp., assembly GCA_964632155.1. Taxonomy (GTDB): domain Bacteria; phylum Desulfobacterota; class Desulfovibrionia; order Desulfovibrionales; family Desulfovibrionaceae; genus Mailhella. The sequence goes on along the minus strand of CAZWBH010000013.1, from coordinate 7,169 downwards.
ATACGGGGGTTGGGGTTCGCGGGCATGGAGCCAGGCGCCGAAACGCCCGCCATAGCCGCGGTGCGGAAAGCGATACCCGATGCAGCGCATACAGAGTACCGCCGCATCGTTGAGTTGCTCCAGGTTGCCGTCGCTGTGAACCAAAGCCCAGGCTACGGCCGCGGTCATACATGTGTCGTCCGTGTAATGGCACCGGGGCGAGAGCAGGTCAAAGTCTTTGGTTTTGATGTTTTTGCGGTGTCCTTCGAATCGGGAGCCTGCGATGTCACCAATAATCGCTCCAATCATGGTATTCCTCCACAGGAAAAAGGTTGCTTTGAAAGTTTTCTATGGTTAATGGGCCAAGAACGAGCAAAAGAAAGTTCAGGAACGGAAAAAACGGCAGAACAGAGTCGCAATGAGCAAACTCAGCGTAACATAAAGAAAGGCGTGTACGGCGCGAGGCCCTATGCGTATGGCAAGCCGTACGCCAAGTTGATTGCCAAAAATGCTGGTAAGCGCGCAGGGTATTCCCAAAGAATAGAGAACCGCTCCGCCTGTGGCAAAGGTGAAAAAAGAACCAGCGTTGGAGGCCATATTGAAAACCTTGGCCGTGGCCGAGGCCCGGACAAGCCCCATGCGCAAAAAGATATGCAGCGCAATGATGTAAAAACTGCCCGCGCCTGGCCCAAAAAAGCCGTCGTACATACCAATGAAAAAACCCACAAGAAAAACGCGAATCCAGAGACCGCGTTCAGGCAGGGGCGCTTCCTGTGAAAAGCTGTGCCCCGAAAGCAGAGAAAGGACAAGCCCTACCGGGAGCAGAAAAAAGAGTACGCGGCCAAGCACATCGCTGCTGATGAGCATGGTAAGAGCGGTTCCGGCCACAGAACCGGCTGCGGCCGCCAAAAAACCGGCCAGGGCGATGCGCGTTTCCACAAGGTGTTTGCGGGCAAAAGTCCAGAGCGCGGTAAGAGAACCCATGGTGCTGGCAAACTTACCGGTACCAAGCGCGGTGTGGGGCGGAATGCCGCAGAGCAGAAGCGTGGGCACGGTAATAAGGCCGCCGCCTCCGGCGATGGCGTCCACAAAGCCAGCAACAAAAAACGCTGTGCAGCAGATGAGGGTGACGGTGAGGCTAAGTTCTTCCACAGTGAAAATTCCAGTGCTGGTATATTATTTTAGCCTTTACTCTTGTACGGAGTATTTGTCAAGAGTTTTTTTGACGGGAGTACACTGCCGCAGGAAGCGAACTTTGCCTTCAACTTGTTGATATTTATACAATTTTTAAAAGTCGGCGCAAGGGCGGAATCTTTGTAAAGCGCCTTTTCTTTTGAGGACTCACCAGCGCAAAAGGCGGGCTTCCACCTCATCAATCACGTCCTTTGGGGTCGAAGCACCGGCGGTCAGCCCCACGATGTCATAACGCTGGAAATTGGCGGACTCCAGCTCATCCGCTGTTTCCACCAGCACTGTGGGGATACCTCTCGTCCTGGCAAGCTCTGCCAGGCGGCGCGTGTTACCGCTTGTTCTTCCGCCCACAACCACCATGGCCTGCACGCGCGCGGCGAGTTCAACGGTTTCTTCCTGTCTTTCCCGTGTGGCGTCGCAAATAGTGTCCAATACGGAAAGAGCGTCGCCCAAAACCCCGAAAAGGCGCCGACGCATCTTGTCAAACAGGAGCCTGTCTTGTGTGGTTTGCGCGGCCAGTACCACAGAACGGCCATGGAAAGAGCCGTTTGCGAGGAGATCGTCCAGCTCTTCCAGCGAGGAAAAAATATGGCTGGAACCCGCGGCATAGGAAATAAGGCCGCGCACTTCGGGGTGAGTCGCTTCTCCGTAGAGCAGGAGTTCATGTCCTGGCGCGGTAGTCCTGGAGATGGCCAGCTGGGCCATCTTCACCCGCGGGCAGGTGGCGTCTTCCACATGGGGAGATCGGCGGCGCAAGTCGGCCTCGCTTGCGCGAGGAATGCCGTGGGCACGGATAAGCACTGCCATATCCCCGCTTACTTCCTCTATACTCTGGAGGCAACGCACGCCTTTGCGGGCGTAGGCTTCAATAACCTGCGGATTGTGTATGATTTCACCCATGGTGGCGATGGATCCGGAATGGGAAGCCACAAGAGCGTCCAGTTTGTTCAGGGCAAGGGCCACCCCCATGCAGAACCCGCCATGCCGGGCGCGAAGAACGCGGATCACGGGGCGCCTCTGTTTTTTTTGCGGCGCATGTGGCGCAGAACAGGGCCTGCGATCAGCGTCTCGTACCGGGGCTGGAAGAAATGGGCAAGGAGAAGCCACGAGGCCGCAAAGAGGATTCCGCCCGCGGATAGTATTAAAAACTGCTGGAGCAAGGGGGAAAGGTGAGAGAGGAGGTGGAGGAAATCATGGCGCACGGCCAGCATGAGTCCGCAACCAGGCAGAGAGAGCATGGCGCTCCGCCAGGCCGCGCCCGGAACTTCGGCAAAAGCGTCCGAGGCCCAGCGGCGGCAGGCAATAAACAGAAGCGCCAAAGCGTAGAGCGCTATGGAGGCCGTAGTTACCAGCGCCACGGCGGGAGCGCCCCACAGAGGGATGAGGAAGAAGTAGCAGGGCACGGCCAAACAGGTTGCCACCGTGCCAACCACGGCGGGGGTTACGGTATCCTGCAGGGCGTAAAAGGCACGCCCCGTTACCTGCTGAAGGAGCCAGAAGGGCACGGCAAGGAGCATGATTTGAAGCAGAGGGGCGGCGTTGTCCGTATCTGCGGGAGAGAAGCGACCTCCTTCAAAAATAAAGCCAAGAACGGGACCAGCGGCGGCAATCATCCAAAGCGTCACGGGCACGGCCACAATCATGCTGTTCTTCATGGTTTTTCCCAGGGTAGAGCGGAAGGCGTCCATGTCTCCCTTGGCGGCAAGGGAGGCCAGAAAGGGGAAGGAAGCCACACCCGCGGCCTGTGCCACAACGCCGACGGGAACCATCATGATACGCCGCGCATAACTCAGAAGACTCACGGCGCCGTCCCCGGCAAGGCTGCCAAAAATGCGCACAAACTGTTCATCCAGTACCACTACGGATTGCCCAACCATAAGCGGCAGAGCGAGGAGCAGAACCTTCTTCATGAGCGGATGGCGGAAGTTCAGACCAAGGCGCATACCGCCGGATCTCACCGTAAGGTAAGGGAGCAAAAAAGCGCCCAGGAATGAGCCTACGAGTACGCCCCAGCAGAAGCCTTCCATGCCGCGGGCCAGCCCCAGATACGGCATGGCCGTGCCAAAAACGAGGATGGCGCCGTTGTAAAGTATGGGCATGAGCGCCGGAACGGTGAACTGCCGACGTATATAGAGAACAGCGGAAAGGCAGGCGCCGGGCAGGAAAAAGATCTGCGCGGGGAGTACAATGCGTAAAAATTGGATGAGCCGCAGACAACGTGCCTCATCAAAACCGGGTGCCACCAGCGGCGCGAGAAGGGGAGCGCCCAGCCAGGCGATGAGGGAAGCCGCGCCAATGGCCAGACTTGCCCAGCAGAAGACGGTGCTGAAGAAGCGCCAGGCGTCTTCCTCATCTTCTTCAAAACGCTTGGAAAGCAGGGGAATGAGGGTGATGGAAATGTACCCGCCCGCCAGAAGGTAATTGAGAAAATCCGGCACCACGAAGGCGGCGAAATAGATATCCGTCTCTCCTCCCGCGCCAAATTGCCAGGAAATGATCTTGTCTCGAAAAAGGCCCATAAAGCGGGAGAGCAGAACGCTGAAGGCCATAATAAGGGCCGCCGCGCCCATTTTCTGCCGTGTGGTGAGTACTGCCATGTTTTACACCGTGAAGCGCGTCGCCCCGGATGTGGAAAGCACGCGCACGCATTCTGAAGGGATGACGATATATTCGCGCTGGGGCGGAGGATCCTTATCCGCCACGCGGGAAAATGAGATGCAGTAAAGCGCGTTTGCTTCAAGGCTACAGTCCAGAAGATGAAGCCCGGAGATGTCCATGGAATGCCCCACTGTCCAGTGATCAATGCATGGAGTTTTTTGAGGAGGGATCACGCGCAGAAAACGGAAAACAGAGACCCGCGGCAAGGGAGGACAGGCGCAGGAACGCAACAGTTCCCACACCTCTTCACGCGAGGCCCCCGGCCCAAGGGGAGCTTCCACGCGCAACGTCGGGAATTCATGAACGCGCACATCTTCGCATAGGGCGTCCACCAGCGCGGTGTAATCGGTGCGGTGTTCAAGGATATTCCTGAATGTTACCGGATCCTGGATGGAAGAGAGCAGAGCGCGATTGAAAATGGCCCGCCCCTGAAGCGGACTTATGTGGAAGAGCACCTGAAGGGCGTTGAGTACCGCATAAATGGCACAAAAATTATCGACTTTTCCCTGAGTAAAAGGCTGCATGACGTTCCCCGCGCCCTGAAGGGGGCATCGGCGCCCCGCCCAGTTCATCTTTAAAAAGGATAGCCAGAGCCGCTCATCCCGTCAAGACGCTGGACAACTCCCATCCTTTCGTGTATATTAACGGCACGTCAAGCATATCACAATAACTTGATATAAAGATATGCTTGCCAAACCTCGATCCGTATACACTTTAACTTTTTTAAGGAGAAAACATGATTCCCTCTCGTGGCAAATATCTTTTCACTTCCGAATCCGTCACGGAAGGCCATCCGGACAAGGTGGCGGATCAGATTTCCGACGCCGTGCTGGACGCCCTGCTGGAGCAGGATCCCGATGCTCATGTGGCGTGCGAAACGCTTGTCACCACAGGCATGGCCGTGATCGCCGGCGAAATTTCCACAAAGGGCTATGCCGATCTGCCCGCCATTGTTCGCAAAACAATCAGGAACATTGGCTACGTGGGTTCAGAAATGGGTTTTGACGCCCACACCTGCGCGGTGATTTCCTCCATAGACAAGCAGTCTCCGGATATTGCTCAGGGCGTGGATCGCGGCGATCCGGAAAGTCAGGGCGCGGGCGACCAGGGCATGATGTTCGGTTTTGCTTCCAGCGATACGGATACTCTCATGCCTGCCCCCATTTACTGGGCGCATCAGCTTTCCCTTCAGCTTTCCCGCGTACGCAAGGACGGCATCGTGGAATTCTTCCGGCCAGACGGCAAGACGCAGGTTTCCTTTGAATATGTGGATGGCCGCCCAACGCGCATCAATAACGTGGTGATCGCCACGCAGCATTCAGAGAAGGCGTCTCATGCCGACGTCGTGGAAGCCGTGAAGAAGGAAGTCATACGCCCCATTCTGGAACCCACGGGCTTTTTCGACGAGAAGGAGTGCGAGATTTTCATCAACACCACGGGGCGCTTTGTCATTGGCGGACCCATGGGCGACTGCGGGCTTACGGGGCGCAAAATCATTCAGGACACTTACGGCGGCATGGGCAACCATGGCGGCGGCGCTTTTTCGGGCAAGGATCCTTCCAAGGTGGATCGCTCCGGCGCCTATATGGCCCGCTATGTGGCCAAGAATATTGTGGCCTCAGGCCTGGCGGAACGCTGTGAAGTGCAGATTGCGTATTGCATCGGCAGAGCAGAGCCAGTCTCGGTGCTGGTACACACCTTTGAGACCGGCAAAATTCCCGACGACGCGCTCACCCGCATTGTGCGCGAAGTCTTTGATCTGCGCCCCTACTTCATCAGCAGGCGCCTCAATCTGAAGCGCCCCATCTATGGCAAAACCTCGTGCTACGGGCATTTTGGCCGCGAACTCCCAGAATTTACCTGGGAACGGCGCGACGCCGTGAACGATCTGCTTACGGCGGCCAAACTCTGAGTCTTTAGGTGGGAACGGGGCAAGCTCTTTATTGAGGCGGGAAGTCGCAGCCGTCCTCTTTACTTGTTCCGCACAGTCCCTTGCCAAGGGATCAACGGGGAAGAACGTCGGCGCGCCTCAAGTCCTGCTCCTCGCTGAAAAGTTGAGAAAGTAAAAATTACCGCTTGACATCCACGGTGATTCGTTTAGTCTTCTTTCTCGCTAATGGGCTATCGTTCAATTGGCAGGACGCCGGATTCTGGCTCCGATAATCAAGGTTCGAGTCCTTGTAGCCCAGCCAGCCTTGTCCCCATCGTCTAGTCGGCCCAGGACAGCGGCCTTTCACGCCGTCAACGGCGGTTCAAATCCGCCTGGGGACGCCACAAAAAAGTTTCAAATAGTCCCACAAAGGCTCAAAACCCTTGTGGGACTTCACTTTTTTAAATTCTGATAGTCTCATAGAATGTCAGTTGAATCTTGTCCATATCAGCACTGGAGGTGTACAAAGGGATGTACGGATTTCCTGAACCCCTAACCTGGCCTCGGTCATACATCCCGGACTGTTTTTTTATGAGCGGAATCAACAGGTTAAGTGAGACAAAAATTAAAAATCTGCGTCCTGCTGACAAAAAACAGGAGTTCAGCGACGGCGACAGGCTCTGGCTTGTCGTTTATCCATCGGGGAAAAAAGTTTGGAGGGTCAAGTGGAAGGTGAACTATAAACAAGACCAGTACACTATTGGTCATTATCCTTCCTTTTCCCTGAAACAGGCCAGAGAAGAAAGGGACAAGGTCACAGCCCTGCTGGAACGTGGAATCAACCCCAATGACCAAAGAAAGGCTGACCAGAAGTTTGCCGAAGAGCAACTTGAAAAAAACACTCGCACTTTCCGATTTGTCGCGTTGGAGTGGTATGAAAAAATGACTAAAAATCAATCGGAAGCTACCAGGCGCATGAAAAAGCAGCGACTTGAAAAACACGTTTTTCCTGTCATCGGGGGATAAACCTATAAATACCCAGAAAACGACAGACCTTATGGGTATACTACAACAAAGAGAACAGGATGGTCATGCGGAAATGGCACATCGTATTGGGAATATCATCGGTCATATATGCCGATATGCAACTCGGCTCGAATACATTTTCAAAGATATTTCTATAAGTGTGACAGAGGTTCTCGAACCCAAGCCGACGGCAAAACACCGGGCTGCGATTACTGAACCTGAACGTGTGGCCTTTCTGCTTCGAGACATTGATGATTACAACGGAAATATCGTTACGCTCTACGCGCTGCGCATCATGCCCTATGTTTTCATCCGCTCGAAAGAACTTCGTTTGGCAAAATGGTCAGAAATCGACTTTGGGAAGCATCTCTGGGTCATCCCCAAAGAGCGTATGAAAATGAAAAAGGAGCATATCGTTCCTTTGGCCACACAAGTAGAAGAACTT
>CAZWBH010000012.1:52470-55266 GCA_964632155.1 uncultured Mailhella sp. | reverse complement strand
CCGTTCATGGCTTCGGGCAGGGTGAAGAGTTGCCCGTGTTCCGAAAGATCTTCAGACGCCCGTGTGCCAAGGTTTTTTTCCTTCTGCTTCAAGAGAACTCCGTTTTTTTTCGAGGGCAGTAGCACGTCCGGATCCGGACAGGAATTTCCACGCCGCTGTCCCTCTGGACAGTCCTTGCCGGAATGTTTATAGACAGGGGGAGTACCTTTTGCAAGGAGGAGTTTATGGCTCACAAGAAAGTGGAACGCGCCAAGGAACTTCAGCGCCGCCGCCATCGCCGCGCCAAGCGGATCCGGGAACGCATCCGCGAGGCAAGGGCCGCAAAGAAATAAGCCCGCGGCTTCCGTCATTGTTTTCCGGCGTGCCGGTTTTTCCGCGCACGCCTTTTCCCGTTTCTTTTTTTTAAGAAAAGCGCAAGGCCGGATTCCCCCTAGGGTTCCGGCAATGCCCCTCAGAGGTTTTTTGTGATTGATCGCTATTCTCGGCCGGAAATGGCCGCGATCTGGACTCTGGAAAACCGTTACCGCTCATGGTTCAAGGTGGAGCAGGCCGTCTGCCGCGCCTGGAACGAGCAGGGCGTCGTGCCCGATGCGGATCTCGAGAAGATCCTCGCGGACGTGGACTTTGACGTGGACAGGATACTGGAACTTGAGCGGGTGACGCGGCACGACGTCATCGCCTTTCTCACCTATCTCGAGGAGAAGATCGGGCCTTCGGCGCGCTTCATACACCTGGGCTGTACCTCATCGGACATTGTGGACACGGCCATGGCCTTGCAGATGGTCCAGGCCGGGCGCATGATCCTTGAGGACGTGGAACTTGTCCTTGCCGCGCTGGAGAGGCTGATCCGCAAGCACGAGGGCCTGGTGTGCATGGGGCGGTCGCACGGCGTCCATGCCGAACCCACAACCTACGGCCACAAGTTTGCGGGTTTTTACGCCGAATTTCTGCGCGACAGAAAGCGCCTTGAAGACGCCGTTGAAGACATGCGCACAGGCAAGATTTCCGGGGCCGTGGGCACCTATGCCGTGGTCAACCCGGATCTTGAATCCCGCGCCTGCGAACTGCTCGGGCTTAGGCCGGACGTCATTTCCACGCAGATTGTTCAGCGCGACCGCTACGCCCATTTCTTTACCACTCTGGCCATTGCCGCCGGTACCGTGGAGCGCCTTTGTGTGGAACTGCGCCATCTTCAGCGCACAGAAGTCCACGAGGTGGAAGAGGGCTTTGCCAAGGGGCAGAAGGGTTCCTCCGCCATGCCCCACAAGCGCAATCCCATTTCCGCCGAAAACCTGTGCGGCCTGGCCCGGGTGATCCGCGCCAACGCCATGGCCTCTCTCGAAAATCAGGCGCTCTGGCACGAGCGCGACATCAGCCATTCATCCGTGGAGCGCATCATCACGCCGGATTCCACCATCCTTATGGATTACATGCTGCACCGCCTCGCCCGCCTTCTGGACGGCCTGCGCGTACTGCCCGAAAATGTCGAGCGCAACCTCTGGGGGAGCTACGGGCTTTTCTTTTCCCAGAGGGTACTCACCGCCCTTGTGGAAAAGGGTCTGCCCCGCCAGCAGGCCTATGTCCTTGTCCAGAAGCGGGCCATGGAGAGCTGGGAGACGCGAAGATCCTTCCCGGAACTCATCCGCGCCGACAGGGAAATCCCCCTTTCCCCTTCGGAGCTGGACGCGATCTTTGACCTTGGGCATTATACGCGCTTTGAAAAGCAGGTTGTGGAACGCGTGCTTGCGGAAAAGGAAAGAACGCCGCGCCCGTCCCCGCGCTGAAAAAGCCGTGAGCTTCGGAGAGAGTGAGGCATTTTTGCATAAGAGTCCCGCCCGGGAAGGTTGGCGCAAGGCAAAAAAAGGGTCTGCCCCGTCAGCAGGCCTATGTCCTTGTCCAGAAGCGGGCCATGGAGAGCTGGGAGACGCGAAGATCCTTCCCGGAACTCATCCGCGCCGACAGGGAAATCCCCCTTTCCCCTTCGGAGCTGGACGCGATCTTTGACCTTGGGCATTATACGCGCTTTGAAAAGCAGGTTGTGGAACGCGTGCTTGCGGAAAAGGAAAGAACGCCGCGCCCGTCCCCGCGCTGAAAAAGCCGTGAGCTTCGGAGAGAGTGAGGCATTTTTGCATAAGAGTCCCGCCCGGGAAGGTTGGCGCAAGGCAAAAAAGTGTGGCATGGCAAGGCCTTGGAAGGTATTGCCAGGCTAGGCTTAGGCAAAATTGCATAATAGGCAAAAATGCATAGGCCGGATCTAAAACGAAAATTTTCACAACGCCTGAATTTTCAAGGAAGGGCAAAGGGTGCGCGGGAATGGGGCGTGCGGGAGGGTTCCTTTCCGAAAAAGCGGCACTTCGTTCTATCCTTCTGTAATCGTTGAAAAAAAATTAATTCCCGGCAAAAACGTCGGCGTTGGCATAATTTTTGCTTTCTGTTAAAAAGAGAACAAAGGGCGCCGGCGCCTCGTTTCCGGCGTTGCGGATCGTTCCGAAAAGCACAAAGTTCGGACGGATCCCTGTTTTCAGAAGGCGAGTTTTGCGGAGTTAACGTTCTAACCGTTTTGATAAACAAGGAGATTGTCATGAGTGCCATTGAAATGCTCAATCCCGAAGCGTGCGAATGCCATTCCCCGCAGGAACAGCGCATTTTCGACAGAAACAAGGGCAAGAAGGACAAATACTACGATACCCACAAGAGGGTGTTTGACCTCATCGCCAAATTTGAAGGCCAGACTCCCTTTATTGATGTGGAGCGCGCCCTGTACTTCACCGAGTCCATGGCTTCCACGGAAGGGCA
>CAZWBH010000012.1:31965-52460 GCA_964632155.1 uncultured Mailhella sp. | reverse complement strand
GGCCAAGTCGCTGATGCACATCGCCCAGAACATTTCCGTGGTGGTGGAAGACGGCCAGCTGCTCCTTGGCCGCGCCGGTGGCCGCGCCGGGCGCTACGGCATCCTTTATCCCGAGCTGGACGGCGACTTTCTTGACATCGCCGTGCGCGACCTGCCCACCCGCGAGCAGTCCCCCGCCAAAATCACCCCCGAGGACGCCAAAATCGTCATGGAGCGGATCGCCCCTTACTGGAAGGGCAAGACCTATCACGAAGCCCTCAACAAGGCCCTCCCCGAATGGGTACACAAGCTCACCTACGTGGACGAGGCCGGGCTTATCTCCCGCTTTGTGGTCAACGAAACCTCTTCCTTCCGTTCCTCCATCCAGTGGGTGCACGACTACGAAAAAATCCTGAAGCGCGGCTTCAACGGCATCAAGGCCGAGGCGCAGGCCAAAATCGCCGCCCTTGACCCGGACAGCCCCGCGGACAACGTGGAAAAGCGCCCCTTCCTCGACGCCGTCGTCCTTGTGTGCGACGCCATTGTGCTTTGGGCGCACCGTCATGCCGAAAAGGCCCGCGAAGTCGCCGCCGCCACAAGCGATCCCGTGCGCAAGGCCGAACTTCTGAAGATGGCCGAAATCGCCGACAAAGTGCCCGGCGAACCCGCTTCCACCTTCCAGGAGGCCGTGCAGTCCCAGTGGTTCACGCAGATGTTCTCCCGCATAGAGCAGAAGACGGGCACCACCATTTCCAACGGCCGCATGGATCAGTACTTCTACCCCTACTACAAGCAGGACATGGAAGCCGGCGTGATCACCGAAGAGAGCGCCATGGAACTTCTGGAATGCATGTGGGTGGGCATGGCCGAATTCATCGACATGTACATCTCCGCCCAGGGCGGCGCCTTCAACGAAGGCTATTCCCACTGGGAGGCCGTGACCATTGGAGGCCAGACCAAGGAAGGCCTGGACGCCACCAATGATCTGACGCACCTCTTCCTGCGTTCCAAGCGCGAATTCCCCCTGCACTATCCCGACCTCGCCGCCCGCGTGCATTCCATGTCTCCCGACGAGTACCTCTGGGACGTTGCCGAAACCATCAAGTACGGTTCCGGCTTCCCCAAGCTGTGCAACGACGAGGAAGTCGTGCCCCTGTATTCCTCCAAGGGCGGCACCATGGCCGAAGCGCTTGACTACGCCGTCTCCGGCTGCACCGAGACCCGTATGCCCAACCGCGACACCTACACCTCCGGCGGCGCGTACACCAACTTTGCCGCCGCGCTCGAAATGGCGCTGCATCAGGGCAAGATGAAGAAGTACGGCGACGATCAGCTGGGCGTGAAGACCCCGGATCCCCGCACCTTCAAGACCTGGGACGACATGTGGAACGCCTACAAGGCTCAGCAGGAACTCTTCCTGCGCGCCACTTTCACCCAGCAGTACATTGTGAACGTCCTCCGCGAGAAGCACTTCGCCCAGCCCATGGGATCCGCCATGCACGATCTCTGCATGAAGCACTGCGTGGATCTGCATACCCGCTTCGTTCCCGAAGGCGCCAACTTTGGCTACTTCGAGTTCATGGGCTTTGGCACCGTCATAGACTCCCTGGCCGCCATCAAGCAGCTGGTTTTTGAAGAAAAGCGCCTCACCATGGATCAGCTGCTCGAAGCCATGGATCACAACTGGGTGGGCTATGAAGCCATACAGCAGATGGTCAAGAACTGCCACTGCTACGGCAACGACGACCCCTATGCCGACGAAATCGGCAAGGCCATTGACCGCATCTGCGTGGAATTCGGCGGCAAGTACGCCAAGGAGCTGGGCATCCATAACGATGTGCGCTACGTGCCCTTCACCTCTCACGTTCCCTTTGGCAAGGTGGTTGCCGCCACACCCAACGGGCGCGTGGACTGGTTCCCGCTTTCCGACGGATCCTCCGCCTCCCACGGCGCGGACATCAACGGACCCACCTCCATTCTCCTTTCCAACTACAAGACCAAGAACTACGATCTGCGCCACCGTGCCGCCCGTCTGCTGAACATCAAGTTCACGCCCAAGAGCCTGGAAGGCGACGCCGGTACCCAGAAGCTCGTTGACTTCATCCGCACCTGGCGCGACCTCAAGCTGTGGCATCTGCAGTTCAACGTGCTCAACCAGGAAACCCTGCTTGCCGCGCAGAAGGATCCGCAGAAGTATCGTAGCCTCATCGTCCGTGTGGCCGGTTACAGCGCCTATTTTGTGGATCTTTCGCCGGATCTGCAAAACGACCTCATCGCCCGTACCGATCACGACAGCATCTGACACTGTGCCCGGGGCCTTGCGCCCCGGCTTTTGCCAAGTCTCGCGGTCCCGCTTTTCGGGATCGCGGGGCTTTGGCATATGTGTGCCCAGACGTTCCCCTTTTGCCCGCCAGGAAGCCTCCCATGAGCAGCGCCTTTGAAGACAGAAAAGTCACCGGTCTGGTTTTCAATATCCAGAAGTACTCCGTGCACGACGGCCCGGGCATACGCACCGTGGTATTCACCAAGGGCTGCCCCCTGCGCTGCCGCTGGTGCAGCAACCCGGAATCGCAGGAAACCCGCCCGCAGATGGCCTTCAACCCGGGCCGCTGCATCTCCCCGGCCAAGTGCGGCTACTGCATTCCCGCATGCCCCTACGGCGCCATCAAAGAGGAAGACGGCGCGCTCACGGTTGACTGCACCCCCTGCGCCACCTGCAAAACCCTGGACTGCGCCAAAGCCTGCCCGGCAAAGAGCATGATCGTCTACGGTCAGGAACGCTCGGTGCAGGATGTCCTCAACGTGGTCGCGCAGGACTCCATGTTTTATTCCCGTTCCGGCGGCGGCATGACCCTTTCCGGCGGCGAACCCCTGCTCCAGAAAAATTTTGCCTTGGCGCTTCTGCGCGAGGCCCGCAGGCGCCGCATCAAGACGGCCATTGAAACCTGCGGTTGCGTTCCGTGGGAAACCTTTGAAGAGGCCGCGCCCCTGCTCAATAACGTGCTTTTTGACGTCAAGCACACCGATTCCGAAAAGCACAAGCAAAACACGGGCGTGGGCAACGAAGGCATCCTTGCCAACCTGAAGAAGCTCTTGAACTCATTCCCCGAAATTCCCGTTCTGGTGCGCACGCCCGTCGTTCCCGGCTTCAACGACGATGACGGATTCGCCCGCGCCCTTGGCCGCCTGCTCAGGGGCTATGCCAACGTTTCCTACGAGGCCCTGCCCTACCATAGACTGGGGACGCAGAAATACATGTTCCTTGCCCGCGAATACCCCATGGGCGAGGTTTCCCTGCCCGCGGGCGTTGCCGAACGCGTGCAGGCCCTTGTGGATGAGGAACGCAACGCAAAGTAGTGCTTTCCTTCTTGCCAAAACCCCGCATTGTGGGTTATACTCTGTCTGAACCGTAAATTCCGGCCTTTTTTCGCCGGGAGAGTGCCGAACAAGGCCAGAAATTCCGCCCGTCGATCCGTTGTCGGGCGCGTCTACCACGGAGTTTCCATGAAGATCATTGATTTTCGCTTTCGTCCCCATACCGAAGCCATTTTGAACGGCATCAAGAACAGCTCCATGTTCAAGGCCAGTTGCGAAGCCAGCGGTTTCGACAAGTGGAAGCCCGAACCCCTGGACAAGATTGTGGCGGACATGAAGGCCCGCGGCGTGGAACGTTGCGTCATCACCGGGCGGGACTGCCGCACCACCTACGGCTTCCCCGACAATAACGGCAGCGTTCTGGAATTTTGCCGCGCCTACCCCGACATGTTCATCGGCTTCTGGGGCATTGATCCCCTCAAGGGCATGGACGCTGTGCGCGAAGTGGAAAAGGTGGTCAAGGAATACGGCATGAAGGGCATTGCCACGGATCCCTATCTGGCCCATATTTCCCCTGCCGAAGCCCGCTACTATCCCGTCTACACCAAGTGTTGCGAACTGAATATTCCGGTGTTTATCACCATGGCGCCGCCGCCCCAGGTGCCCGGCGCTGTGATTTCCTACACGGATCCGCGCGATGTGGATCTTGTGGCCCGGGACTTCCCCGAACTCAAAATCGTCATGAGCCACGGCGGCTATCCCTTCGTACACGAGGCCATCTACGCCTGCTACCGCAACAAGAACGTCTACATGGACATTTCCGAATACGAAGCCGCGCCCATGAAGGACACCTACATAGACGCCATGAAGAATATGATCCCCGACAAGGTAGTCTTCGCCAGCGCCCATCCCTTTGTGGATCAGCGCGTCTGTCTGGCCAATTACGCGGCCATGGATCTGCCCGACAGTGTGCGCGAAAAAATCATGTACAAGAACGCCTGCCGCGTTCTCGGCCTGCCCGGTGGAGAGGAAGAGTCGCCCTGCGCCAATTGCCCCTGCTGCAACAAGAACAAGGATTGCTTCTGCTCCAAGAACGCCTCCGCAGCCGCTTCCAAGCCCGATGTCAACGCCATTGCTTCCCGCATTGTTGCCGAATTGAAAAAGGTCATGTAATATTTGCCTGAACTTAATCAGGCGGAGCATTCCGTATCACCCGTAAACCATCCCAGGAGAGTCTCATGACTTCTACCAACGCTTTGGGCATGATTGAAACAAAGGGTCTTGTCGGCGCCGTGGAAGCGGCCGACGCCATGGTCAAGGCGGCCAACGTCACGCTTGTGGGCCGCGTGCAGGTGGGCGGCGGCCTTGTCACCGTCATGGTCCGCGGTGACGTGGGCGCCGTGAAGGCCGCGACGGACGCCGGATCCGCCGCCGCGCAGAAGGTGGGCGAACTCATCAGCGTGCATGTCATTCCCCGCCCCCATAACGAAGTGGAACTCATTATCCCGCACAGGGACTAGGCTTTTCGCTTCAGGGACGAGGCGCTTCACGAGGAAAACAGCGATCATCCAAAGGGGGCAGTCATGCTGGCGCTCGGACTTGTGGAAACCAAGGGATTTCTTCCCGCCGTTGAAGGGGCGGACGCCATGCTCAAAAGCGCGGATGTCCGTCTGCTGGAGAAGAATCTTGCGAGCGGCGGCCTGGTGACGATTACCGTTGCCGGAGAGGTTTCCGCCGTCAAGGCTTCGGTGGAGGCCGCCCGGGAACGCATAAAACGCATTGCGGGGGCAGAACTCGTGTCCGTCCATGTCATTCCCCGTCCGGATGAGCAGCTTTTGCGCATCCTCAAACTTGTCCCGGAAGGTGAAGACGATCCGCCGGATCCTCCTTCCTCCGGGCAGGCAAAACCCGCGCCCAAGGCCGATCCGCCCGATCCCCCTTCCTCCGGGCAGGTGAAACCCGCGCCCAAGGCCGATCCGCCGGATCCCCCTTCCCCCGGGCAGGCAAAGCCCGCGCCGAACGGCGGAGGCGAAAAGGCGTCTTCT
Source organism: uncultured Mailhella sp. (assembly GCA_964632155.1). Lineage (GTDB taxonomy): Bacteria > Desulfobacterota > Desulfovibrionia > Desulfovibrionales > Desulfovibrionaceae > Mailhella. Next base: position 47,121 of record CAZWBH010000012.1, on the reverse strand, counting down.
TCCGGCTTCGTTCTCACCGGGGCGAAACTGCGCCGGATGAGTCTGAACCGTCTGCGTCAGGCGGCCCGCGCCACGCCCGGTCTGCCCTTGGATGAGGAAAGCATAGCCACGGCGGACAGAAAGTCCCTGATCGCCGTTCTCATGCAGACTATCGAAAAATAACAGAGGAGTAGAGCAATGGTTGATAAGGATCTTTTATCCATTCAGGAAGCCCGTTCCCTGGTGCGCGCCGCGCGTGTGGCGCAGGCCGAATTCTGCCAGCTTGGCCAGGAACGCATTGACGCTGTGGTCAAGGCCGTTGCGGAGGCCGCAGCCTCCCAGGCGGAAGCCCTTGCCGCTCTGGCCCATGAAGAGACGGGCTACGGCAAGACGGAGGACAAAAAGGTCAAGAACCTGCTTGCCTCCGAAAAGGTTTACGCCTGCATCAAGGACATGAAGACCATAGGGGTCATCAGGGAAGACCCGGTGAACAAAATCACGGAAATCGCCGTGCCCGTGGGCGTCATTGCCGGTGTGGTGCCTTCCACCAACCCCACGGCAACGGTCATCTATAAAACGCTCATTTCCCTGAAGGCCGGCAACGCCATCGTGTTTACCCCGCATCCCGCGGCCAAGAAGTGTATCGCCCGCGCCGTGGAGATCATCAAGGAGACGCTCCAGCACTGCGGCGTGAGTACGGATCTTGTGAGCAGCATCACCGTGCCCACCCTTGAGGGCAGCACGGAACTCATGAAAATTTCCGACCTCATCCTCGCCACGGGCGGCCCGGGCATGGTCAAGGCGGCCTACAGCTCCGGCACTCCCGCTCTGGGCGTGGGCGCGGGCAACGTACCCGCCTACATTGAGCGCAGTGCCGACGTGAAGGACGCTGTGACCAAGATCATGACCAGCAAAACCTTCGACAACGGCACCATCTGCGCTTCGGAACAGTCCATCATTGCCGAAAAAGTCAATGCCGACGCCGTAAAGCGCGAAATCATCGCCCAGGGCGGCTTCTTCCTGGAAGGCGAGAACCTGACCAAGGTCAAGGCCGTAATGGAACGCGGCAACGGATCCATGAATCCCGCCATCGTGGGCCGGGACGCCCAGACCATCGCCAGGATCGCCGGCATCACCGTTCCCCCGGGCACCCGCCTCCTTGTTTCCGACGAAAAGGGCGTTGGCCCGAAGTTCCCCTTCTCCAAGGAAAAGCTCACCTCTCTCATCGCCTTCTACGTTGTGGAAGACTGGCACGAAGCCTGCGAACTCTGCCAGGCCCTGCTCCACAACTGCGGCATCGGCCATTCTCTTGCCATACATTCCAACAACCCCGAGGTTGTGCGTGAATTCGGGCTGAAGAAGCCGGTCTCCCGCATTCTTGTCAACACGCCCTCCACGCACGGCGCGGTGGGTCTGAGTACGGCGCTCTTCCCGTCCCTGACCTTGGGTTGCGGTGCCATCGGCGGCAGTGCCACGTCCGACAACGTGACGCCCATGAACTTGCTCAATATCCGCCGCGTTGCGTACGAGATAAAGAGCTGTTCCCCCTGCTGCTCTTCCTCGTCTTCCTGCGCATCCTCATCTTGTTGCGGGGCGCCCGCGTCCGCCAAGAACATTGACATAGACGCCGTGGCGGCGCTCATTGTCGCTGAACTGAAGAAGGCCCTGTAAGTTCACGGATCGCGCCGTGCGCGGCGCGCCGTCTTTACCAAATAATCCCATAAGGAGAATCGTATGACGACTTCCACCAACGCTCTGGGCATGATAGAAACCAGGGGACTCGTCGGCTCTGTGGAAGCGGCCGATGCCATGGTCAAGGCCGCCAACGTCACGCTCATCGGCCGCGTGCAGGTGGGCGCCGGTCTCGTCACCGTGATGGTTCGCGGGGACGTGGCCGCGGTCAAGGCCGCCACGGACGCCGGTGCCGCCGCCGCGCAGAAGGTGGGCGAACTCATCAGCGTGCACGTCATCCCCCGCCCCCATTCCGAAGTGGAACTCATCCTTCCTCAAAGGGAAGCGTAAGCCGATTGCGGAGAAAGCATGAACGAGCAAGCCCTTAAAAAGGCCGTGGCGGAACTTGTCGCGCTCATGATCAGCGACGCGTGCGAGAACGGGCCTATCCCCGTGGAACTTTCCGCCCGCCACGTGCATCTGAGCGAGAAGGACGCCATCGCCCTGTTCGGCGCTCCCCTGACCCACGCCCGGGATCTTTCCCAGCCGGGCCAGTTTCTGTGTAAGGAACGCGTGCGTCTCATAGGGCCGAAGGGCGTCATGGACAACGTGGCCGTCCTTGGGCCATCCCGTGGCAAGTCCCAGGTTGAGATCTCCCGTACGGACGCACGCGCCCTCGGTGTGGACGCTCCGGTTCGCCAGTCCGGCGACACCGCGGGCACTCCCGGCATGGTGCTGGCTTCGCAGAACGCCATCATCGGCCTGAACGAGGGCGTCATTGTGGCGGCGCGCCATATCCACATGACTCCGAAGGACGCCGCGCGCTTTGGCGTGAAGGACGGAGACAGGGTGAGCGTGCGCCTGGATTCGGAACGTCCCCTTGTTCTGGAGGACGTCCTCATCCGCGTGAGCGATAAGTTCAGCCTCGCCATGCACATCGATGCCGACGAAGGCAACGGCGCCGGTTGGAAGAAAGGCATGGACGGCGTCATCACCGCGAGGGGCGGGCATGGACTTTGTAGCCATTGATCGCCAGATAGCCGAGCTTGAGAGCCGCATCCAGAATCCGGCGTCTGTGGCGCCCGGAGAAGAGCTTTTTGTGGGCGTGGATCTCGGCACGGCCTATATCGTGGTGGTCGTGGTGGACAGTCAGCGCCGCCCCGTGGCCTGCGCGCTGGAATACGCGGAGGTTGTGCGGGACGGTCTTGTGGTGGACTATACCGGCGCCTCGCGCATCGTGCGCAAGCTGGTGAGAGATCTTGAGGAAAAACTGGATCGCGAACTCTCATGGGCGGCCATAGCCGTGCCTCCGGGAACAGGAGAGCGCGAATGCGCCACGCACCGCCATGTTGTGGAATCCACGGGGCTTACAGTGACCACCCTTCTGGATGAACCCACGGCGGCCAACGCCGTGCTTGGCGTGCAGAACGGTGTCATTGTGGACGTGGGCGGCGGTACCACGGGCCTTGCCATTCTGGAAAACGGCAAGGTCGTCTACGTGGCCGACGAACCCACCGGCGGCACGCACCTTTCCCTTGTCTTGGCGGGCGGCTACGGCATCAGCTTTGAAGAGGCCGAGGAGATCAAGAAGGATCCGGCCCGTCAGAGGGAAATTTTGCCTGTGGTCAAACCCGTGCTTGAAAAGATAGCCTCCATCATCAACAGGCATATCAAGGGGCGCGAGGTTTCCGCCATTTACCTTGCGGGCGGCACCTGCTGCCTGAAAAATATGGAAGAGACCATTGCCCGGGAAACGGGCAGGCCCGTGTTCAAGCCTTCCAACCCCTTCCTCGTCACGCCGCTGGGCATTGCCCTCAGCTGTGGCAGAGGATGAAAGGACTCCGTGAACGCCATGCAGGATGAGGAACTCATTCGCCGCATTGTGGAAGAGGTGCTGGAAAAGCCAACGCCCCGAGTGCGCGTGCTTGCGGACCGGAGTGAGGCGCTTGCCCAGGAACTTCTGCCCCTTGTGGCCTCTCATTTCGGGCCTGGCGTGGAGCTTGTGTTCCGCGGAGAGAACGACGGCGGATCTCCCGTTGCCTGCCTTCTGCCGGAACTTTCCTGCTCCGACATGGCGGATCTCGCCGCGGGGAGAGCTTCTTCCCCGGTCATGGATGAGACGCTGGACTTGCTTTTGCGGGGCGTGGGCGTGGGTGTGGCGCGTTTTGCCTATCGGAAGTATGAACAGAGTGCGCCCGGCCCTCTCTACGATCTGTACGTCGGGTACGAAAAAACGCTGGCCGGCTTCGGGGTTCGGGAATTCAAGGCGAAAAAGCCGGAACTTAGGCGACTGAGGACGGCTCTTCTCAACGCCACCGCCGTGGAGGAAGCCGCGGCGGACGGGGCGCGGATCCTTGTGGTTTCGGAACGGACCGTTGTTACGCCCCTTGCGGCGGAAAGGGCGGAGGCGCTTGGCGTCGGCATCCGCAGACAGGGATAAGGCATGATCATAGGCGTAGTGATAGGCAATGTGTGGGCAACCAAGAAGGAGGACAAGCTCCAGGGCCTCAAGCTCATGGTAGTCCAGCGCATCGATCCGGCGGACGGCGCCCGGCATGAAAGCCTTGTGGCCGCCGACCGCGTGGGCGCGGGCATTGGGGAAAAGGTGCTTGTGATCACGGGCAGCACGGCGCGCAAAACGCTTTCCGCAACGGAGGATATTCCCATGGATGCCGCCATTGTGGGTATTCTGGATGAAATAGAACTCACCAAGGATCTTTAGCGGCGGCAAAGGCGCAAGGACAAAGCGAGGTTGATATGGCAAAGAAACTCATCACCACGGCAAATCTGGAGGACTTCATCCGCAAGGATCTTGGCAAGCTCTATGTGACGCCGGAGAGAGTGATCACCGCGGGCGCCAAGGACGAACTCCGGAACCGCGGCGTGCAGGTGGTCTACGGGCCGGAACCCGCGCCTCTTCAGCCTCTTTCCGCGCCGGAGAGGATAAGCCGGGCCGCCGCCCTTATTGTCTCCATACTTCGCGATCGTTACGGCCTTGAAGACGAAAGCCAGATTCAGGCCCTTGCCGTCAAAATTCTCAAGGTTGTCAAGGACAATCTCTGATACGCTCTTCCTGATCGCGGGAGAAGGTCGCGGCCGGGCAACATATATTGAAAAAGGAGTTCACTATGACAATGGATGCTTTGGGCATGATTGAAACAAAGGGCCTCGTGGGCGCCGTGGAAGCGGCCGATGCCATGGTCAAGGCCGCCAACGTCACGCTTGTCGGTCGCGTGCAGGTGGGCGGCGGGCTTGTCACCGTCATGGTTCGCGGCGACGTGGGCGCCGTGAAGGCCGCGACGGACGCCGGATCCGCCGCCGCGAAAAAGGTGGGCGAACTCATCAGCGTGCACGTCATTCCCCGCCCCCATACCGAAGTGGAACTCATCATCCCGCATCGCGACGCTGAATAAGGCAAGGCGCGCATGTATCAGATCTGGCCCCGCACGGGCCGCAGAATCCCAGAGGACTGAGCGATGGGACATCCAATTGTAGATAAGATACGAGAAGCGGGCGTTGTGGGCGCCGGCGGCGCCGGTCTTCCGGCCCATGTGAAGGCCGATGCCCATGTGGAGACCGTGCTGGCCAACGGCGCTTCCTGTGAGCCTCTGCTCATGAGCGACCCGCATCTCATGGAACACGAAGTGGACGATCTTGTCCGCGGCCTTGAAGCCGTCATGGAGTGCACGGGCGCGAAGAAGGGCATCATCTGCCTCAAGGGTAAGCACGCAGATGCCATGCGGTCCGTTCGCGCGGCGGCAGAACGCACGGGCGGCAAAATAGAAGTTCGCGAACTCAAGGATTTCTACCCCGCGGGCGACGAGCAGGTGCTGGTGCATGAAGTTCTGGGCCGCACCGTGCCCGAGCGCGGTCTCCCGCTCCAGGTGGGCGCCGTGGTCAGCAATGTGGAGACGCTGTGCAACATAGCGCACGCCCTGGAGGGCAAGCCCGTGACGCACCGCTACCTCACCGTGGCCGGCGAAGTGGCCCGCCCCATGGTGGTCAAGGCGCCCGTGGGCACGCCCGTGCCCGAGGTTCTGGCCTTTGCCGGGGGCGCGACCATTCCCGAATACCGTGTGGTGGACGGCGGGCCCATGATGGGCAAGGTACTGCCGGACGCTTCGCGCGGCGTGGTCACGAAAACCACAAGCGGGCTTCTTGTCCTGCCGCCGGATCACAATGTGGTTCAGCGCAAGGTCATGGATCCGGCAACGGTGCGCCGCATTACCAATTCCATCTGTTGCCAGTGTTCGCGCTGCACGGATCTCTGCCCGCGGAATCTTTTGGGGCACAAGTTGCACCCGCACAAGATCATGCGCGTCTTTGCCCATCAGGAACTGGAGAGCGAAGTCGCCAAGGAGGCTCTGCTCTGCTCCGAGTGCGGCGTCTGCGAAAAGTACGCCTGCCCCATGCTGGTCTCCCCGCGCGAGGTGAACGCGCAGATCAAGCAGATACTCATGAAGAACGGGGTCAAGTGGCCAAGCACGGGCAAGGAAACGGAAGCTAGCCCCTTCCGCGATGAGCGCCGCATCCCCACTTCCAGGTTGCTTTCGCGCCTGAATGTGGCCCAGTACGACACGCACCCCGCCTACGTCGGCGAAATCACAAGTTCCGTGGTACGCATTCCGTTGCGCCAGCACCTTGGCGCGCCCGCGCTTTGCGTGGTGGCCGAAGGCCAGCATGTACACTGCGGCGACGTGATTGGCGAGATCCCCGAAAAGGCGATGAGCGCGCGCGTCCATGCCAGCATGGACGGTGTTGTCGAATCCGTTGCCGACGGTATCGTGACCATACGGAGTTGAAGGATTCCGGGGCAGCTTCTGCCTTAACAATGAATTTTCCAAGGTGAATACCATGAAATTGCGTACTATCGGCTGCGTGGAACTGAACAGCATCAGCACGGGCATGCACGTTGCGGATGAAATGAGCAAGGCCGCGGAAGTCCAGCTGGTTCTCGCCCGTCCGACCTGCCCTGGCCGCTATCTGGTCATTGTCACCGGAGACACCGGCGCGGTAAAAAGCTCGGTGACGCACGGCCGCGCCATCGGCGCCGACATGGTGGTGGACTGGTTTGTCATTCCCAACGTTCACGAAAGCGTCATTCCGGCCATGAACGGCACGGTTCTGATCCCCCGCGTGAACGCCCTTGGCTGTATCGAAGTCTGTACCACGGCGGGTTGCGTCCTTGCGGCCGACGCCGCGGCCAAGGCCGGCCAGGTGGAACTTATGGAACTGCGCTTCGCCGCCGGTCTTGGCGGCAAGGCCTTTGTCACCATGACGGGTGAAGTCAGTTCCGTGCAGGCCTCTGTGAACGCCGGCGTCGCGGCTGTGGCCGGAAACGCCGCCGGACCGGTACTCAGCCACATTGTCATCCCCTCGCCCAGCGAGGACTTCAAGGCGCATCTTCTGGGGTGATCCCCGCTTTCTGAACCTTCAGGCCCGGTGTTGTGTTCCCGATGAATACCATGGACTTGCCCACGCAACGCGTTATCCAGGAATACGTTCCGGGTAAGCAGATAACGCTGGCCCACGTCATCGCCAGCCCGCACCGGGGTATCAACCTCAAGCTGGGGCTGGAGGAAGGCCACGGAGACTCCATGGGCGTTCTGACCATCACGCCTTCCGAGAGCGTTATCATCGCGGCGGACATTGCCACGAAATCCGGGCTTGTCGAGATAGGCTTTCTGGATCGCTTCGGGGGTTCTCTGCTCATCACCGGGGATGTGGCCAGTGTGGAATCGGCCCTGCGCGCCGTCATAAACTATTTTGGCGATGTGCTTTCCTACGCCTGCGTGGGGATCACCCGTACCTGATTCAAGGGCTTTTTGGCCTTGTCTTGTTCAGAAGGCCAGAAGGGCGGCGAAAGCGGTTCTTGAACATTTTCCCGGGGCTAGATTTGTCCCGCCGCGAACAGTTGGCGGAACAGGGCGCGGGAGTCTTCCCTCACAGGCGTTTCCTTTTTGATTTATCCTCCTTTTCTCCAGAGGATCGGAGAATAAATATTGAGTGTCACAGGCTCTTTTCTTTTACCTTTCAACATTCGGGAGTTTTTATGAAAAAGCTCGGTGCATTGATGCTCGCGTTGTGCCTGTCCTTCGGGCTTGTCTCGCAGGCTCAGGCGGCGGCGAAGTATGAGCTGAAGATCCAGACCGCTCTGGCCAGCTCCTCCGTCTTCTTCAAAACCATGGAACGCATGAAGGCCAACATTGAAGCCCTTTCTGGCGGCGAAATTTCCGTTGAGCTTCTTGCTGCAGGCGCCATCGTTAAGCCTAACGAAATCCTCGACGCCGTGGATCAGAACCTTATCAACGGCGGCATGTGGTGGACCCACTACGCCTCCGGCAAAAACCCCGCCGGCACCCTCTTCTCCGCTCCCTGCGGCGGCCTTGGCTATGGCCTTGATCAGATGAGCGTGCTCTCTTGGGGCTGGGAAGGCGACGGCGCCAAACTGCTCAACGAATATTACCAGCAGGCCTGCAAGGCCAACGTTGTGGCTTGGATGGCTCAGCCCCACGGGCCCGAAGCCTTTGGCTGGTTCCACAAAAAGTACAACTCTCTTATCGAAATCAATAAGCTCACGTTCCGCGCTCCTCCAGGCGTGCCCGCTGAAATCTTCAAGGAAATGGGCATGCCCGTCGTGGCCCTTGCCGCCCCCGACATCATTCCCGCCGCCCAGCGTGGCGCCATTGACGCCGCTGAATGGATCAACCCCGCCGAAGACATTGCCATGGGCTTCGACGCCATCTGGAAGCACCTTTATCTCCAGGGCCTGCATCAGGGCATCTCCATTGGCGACATCTTTGTCAACAAGACCTGGTACGACAGCCTGCCCAAGAATCTCCAGCAGGTTATCACCATCTGCATGAAGACCTGCTGCTTTGATCAGCTCATGAGCAATATCAAGGTCAACTCCGAAGCCCTGAAGGAACTCGTGACCGAGCGCGGCGTCGTGATTGAGGCAACCCCGGCCGATTACTATCCCGCCTTCATGAAGGCCGCCCGTACCGTTTTCGATGGCTATGCCAAGAAAGACGCCTTCTTCAAGAAGGTATATGACAACGAAGTGGCCTGGGCCAAGCTCACCGTGCCCTTCCAGATGCGCGCCAACGGCCTGTATTACAACCTCGCCAAGGCCGCCATGGACGAAGGCCTCGTGTCCGACTATATCTCTGCCACAAAGTAAGGTTTAATACCATCCAACATCCCGGGGGGCTTGCGCCCTCCGGGATTCTCTGTGAGGGCAACGTATGCAGTCTGAGTACGAAAAAGCTATGGCTCAGGTCCCTGCATGGGCCTTGAAGACCATCAACTTTTTGGACAATATAAGTATCTGGCTGGGCAAGACGTTCTCATGGCTGTGTATTCCCATGATCCTCAGCCTTATCTATGAAGTCGTCATGCGCACCTGCTTTACCATGCCCACGGTATGGGCTTCCACCATCGCGGTGATGATGTACGGCGTGTTCTATATGCTTGCGTCTCCCTGGTGCCTGCGCGACGGCGGCCATGTGCGCACGGACTTCTTCTACCATAACTGGTCGGTGCGCGCCAAAGCCGTGGCGGATCTTGTCCATTACATATTCCTTTTCTTCCCCGTACACATCCTTTTTCTCTCTCTCGCCTGGGCTTTTTTCTGGAGATCCTATCTTCAGAACGAAACCTCGGTGTGGAGCGCGTGGACGCCCATTGTCTGGCCCGTCAAATTTGCCATTCCCGTGTATGTGTTTGTCACAATGACCCAGGGGCTCTCCGAGATCCTGAAATGCGTCTATCGTTTTAAAACCAATTACAACCTGTGGAGCACGGAGCCTGAAGTCATCGCCGTCAAAGATGATGAAAACTCCGCGGAAGACGCCAGGGCATAGGGGGGAACATGTCTCACAACGAATTGCTTGCCATGCTTTCCCTGGCCGGGATGTTCGGGCTTTTCTGCTTCGGCTTCCCCATTGCCTACACCATGGTCTTTGCGGGCATAGTCTTCGGCTTCCTGGGCATAGGGAAGCTGGTCTTTTACCTGCTCACCGTGCAGTTCTATCAGGTCATGTGCGACGATGTCATGGTCGCCATCCCCTTCTTCCTGGTCATGGGCTATGTGCTGGAAGGTGCAGGGCTTATGGAACGCTTGTTCAACGCCTTCCAGAAGCTCTTTGCCCGCCTGCCCGGATCGCTGTACATGGCCGTCATTTCCACGGGCACCATTTTCGCCGCCGCCACGGGCATCGTGGGATCGTCCGTTAACCTGCTCTGCGTCATGGCGGAGCCGACCATGCGCAAGAGCGGCTACGACGTGCCCATGGGCGCGGGATCCATTGCCGCCGCGGGCACCCTGGGCATACTCATCCCGCCCAGTGTCATGCTCGTGGTGCTCGGGCCTATCGTGGGCGTGCCGGTGACGGATCTCTTCCTGGCCGCCGTCACCCCGGGCCTGCTCCTGGCCGGTCTGTACATCGCCTATTCGCTCATCAAATGCGCCATCTGGCCCAAGTACGGCCCGCCGCTGCCTCCTGAACTGCGTTCCCATTCCTTTATCGAAGTCTGGAGGGAAGTGTTCACCGGCGCCATCCCGCTGCTCATCCTCATCTTCTCCGTGCTGGGCAGCATCATGGTCGGCTGGGCCACGCCCACCGAGGCCTCGGCCTGCGGCGCCTTCGCGTCCATAGTCCTGGTCATTCTGTACAAGCGCTTCACCTGGAAGGGCTTTGCCCAGGCCATGTACGGCACGGCCAAGATGTCGGCCATGATCCTCATCCTGCTGGCTTCCTGCAACTTTTTCGGCGCGGTGTTCTCCCGCCTTGGCGGGGCAACGTACCTGTCGAACCTGCTCTTGAACATGCACATTTCGCCCATGGCCATGCTGATTTTGATCCTGACCATCATCTTCTTCATGGGCTGGGCCATGGAATGGATCCCCATCGTGCTCATCCTTGTGCCCCTCGTCCTGCCCGTGGTGGAGGCCATGCAGTACGATCGCCTCTGGTTCTGCATGCTTGTGGCCGTGACCTTGCAGACTTCGTGGCTTTCGCCGCCTGTGGCCCTCTCCGCCTACTTCATCAAGGGCGCGGTGCCGCACTGGAAGCTCATTGACATCTACAAGGGCATGTTCCAGTATATCGCCTGCCAGCTCATAGGCGTGGCCCTCGTCATTGCCTTCCCCATCATTGTCACCTGGCTACCCCAGATGGCGAAATAACCTTAACAAGGCTCTTATGTTCCGCCTTCTCTTTTTGGGAGGGCGGAACTTTTATGGAGTTTGCCATGACCCGCCTTCTCCTTTCCCTTGTTCTGCTTGCAGGGCTTCTTCTGCCCCTGCCGACGCGGGCGGCGGAAAAGCCCCTGATCTTTGAACAATATGCTTACGGCGCGGCGAAGAGCGATCTGGAAAAGCTGCCCGGCATGGAGAAGGGCGAAGGCGAGATGGCGGGCGAACTCATCCTTGCCGGGGTGAAGTGGGTGGATCGCCCCTGGACGGCGCGCTTTATTTTTGACGACGATCAGCTCAGGGAAATTTCCCTTGTGGGTCCTTACAGCAGGGAATGCTTCAACGCCATCCGCGCGCACCTTGAGAAGACGGAAAAGAACGAAATTTTTGGCATAGTGGTGGACGATAAGGCCCTCGATCTTTTTTCCCTCATCAGCGCGGGCGGCGTGGAGGGCTTTCGTGCCCGTTTTTCCGAACTTCTGCGCGAAAAAACGCCTTCCAGGATCAGCTACAATTATTTCAGCACCGGGGAATTTTCCCCCGAAGTCCGCCAGCGCGCGACCAATATCACCCAGTTCCTCGGCATGGTGGAAAGCGACATCAAGGAAACAGAAGTGATCTTGCAGGGCGACGGCAAGGGCGGCCCGCAGGTCATTTCCGTTTCCTTTACCTACCCTGTACTCGATGTCTTCCGCAAACCGCCCGCGGAACTGCGCGACAAACTCCCCGCAAATTCCTAGCCGCATGAACCTTCCCTTCAACGCCTACCTCGAAAAGATACTCGACGTTTTTCCAGACGGTATCTGGCTGAGCGATGCCAGCTCCACCTGCCTCTTCGTCAATAAAAAATACGAAGAACTGAGCGGTTTTTCCCGGGAGTGGATAGTGGGCCGCAAGGCGACGAATATTGTGGAAGAGGGTTTTTTCGACGTGGCCGTCAACCCCGAGGTCATTGCCACGGGGAAGCCGGTCTCCAAACTACAGGCCCTTTCCAACGGGCGGCACCTTTCCCTGGACGGCTTTCCCATTGCGGACGAGAGCGGCAGGGTGATCATGTGCATCACCTTCATCCGCGATATCAGTACCATCGTCAACATGGAGAACAAGCTGGCGAACCAGCGCGAGCTGCTGAGTACCATGGTCCGCGTCCACAATTCCAGCCTTGGCGGCGTGGATGATGAGGGCGCCCTTGTTTTCAGCCCGGCCATGGAAACGGTGATGTCCAAGGCCCGCACCATGGCGCAGACGGATATTTCCGTACTCATCCTTGGCGAAACCGGCGTGGGCAAGGACGTCATGGCCCAGCGCATACACGCCATGAGCCGCAGGGCGGATAAGCCCTTCATCAAGATAGACTGCGGCAGTATCTCTCCAAATCTTATCGAATCCGAACTTTTTGGCTATGTGAGCGGGGCTTTTTCCGGCGCCAGCCGGAGCGGGCGCATCGGCCTGATAGAGGCCGCCGCGGGCGGGACGGTTTTTTTTGACGAAATCGGAGAATTGCCCCTGCCCCTGCAGACGAGGCTCCTGCGCTTCCTGCAGGACGGCGTCATCGTCCGCGTGGGATCCAACACGCCCAAGGTTGTGGACGTGCGCGTGACCGCCGCCACCAACAAGGATCTGGAAAAGGCCGTATCCCGCGGGGAATTCCGCAGCGACCTCTATTACCGGCTGAAAATAGCGGTGCTGAGCATACCGCCTCTGCGCAAAAGAAAGGAAGACATAGTTCCCCTGGCCAAAATCTTTCTCCAGCAGTTTTCCAGAAAGTACAACAGGGCCATGAGTCTTGGCGAAGACGTGGAGCCTCTGCTTATGGCCCATGACTGGCCGGGCAATGTCCGGGAGCTGAAGAGCATGATGCAGGAAGCCGTGGTCACTTGCCCGAAGGACGTGGTACAGGCGTGCCATTTGCCCATAAGTTCCCCTTCTCCGTCCGGGGAGGCTCCGGTGCCGGATGCGTTCAACTTTGAGGGCAGGGATTACCGCGACATCATGCGGGAAATGGAATGTCGCCTGCTCCGCGCCGCCATAGCCAGGTTTTCCGGCAATATGTCGGCGGCGTCAAAAATGCTCCGCATGGACAGAAGCACCATGTTCCGCAAGATCAGGGATATGGAGAAGCATGGCCTGAAAGTCCTTTAGCCCTGCGCGTGCGGGAGGGCGAGGCGCGGCTGAACATCCTTTAGCCCTGCTTGTGCGGGAGGGCGAGGCGCGGCTGAAAGTCCTTTAGCCCGGCGTGTGCGGGAGGGCGAGGCGCGGCTGAACATCCGGGCCGTTTCAGCGCCCTTGCTGTGGCCTGCGCGAGACAAGGGCCAGGCAGATGCCACCAAGAATGGGTACGGAGCAGAGCGCAAGACGCAAGGTGACGGGTTCGGAGAGGAAGATCACGGCGAGTGCCGCGGTGATGAGCGGCACGCTGAGCTGAATGACGGAAGACCCCGTTAGGCTGTAGCGCGGCACAAGGACATACCACAAAATATAGGCTGGCCCGGTGATGATGGCGCCTGCCGCCAGGGCGCAGACCCAGGCCGCGGGATGCGCGGGCGCTTCCATAAGCGCGGCGGCGCCTGCCGTGAGGAATCCCGCCACGGCACAGCGGAAGAAGTTGCCCGCGGCGGCCAGGGAGGCGGAAGAGGCGCCCCTGCCGCGGATGGTATAGCCAGCCCAGGCAAGGCCGCAGCAGACCATGAGCATGGCGCCCATGAACGGGGGCGCGGTCAGCCCGGGAGAGACCAGGGCCAGAAGCCCGCCAAGGGCCAGAGTAAGCCCCACGATCTGCATCAGGGTAAGCCTTGTGCCGCGAAGCAGGCCCCAGCCCACCATGCCGAATTGCACGGAAACGTTGAGAATGAGCGTGCCCGCGGCGGAAGAAATGCTCACGTAGGCAAGAGAGAAGCAGATCATGTACAGAAAGAGAAAGATCGATCCGGTCCACGAGCTTTCTTCCCAGGCCTGCTTCCACACGGAACCGCGATCCGGACAGGCGCGGATCAGGTGTACGGCGCACAGGATGGCCAGGGTAAAGGCGGCGGAAAGACTGCGGATGGCCGTGTACTGGAGCGGCTCCATGCCCCAGATAACCAGTGCCGCGCGGCACAGTATGGAATTGAGGGCAAAGAGGGTAAGGCAAAAGGCGGTGGCAAAAAAGAGCGGCATGGGGAGTCTCTTTGTATCCTTTTGAGGTGGAAGCGGCGCAAGGCCGGGCATCTGAAGGATAACGCCGTTTTTCCGCCTGCGCCACTGCCCTGGCGAAAAAATTTTCATGAAGAATATCACATAGTTGCCGCGCCGTCCAAGAAGTTTGGGCAAAAGGCGCGATTGCGCTTTGGCAAAACTTTCTTCAAAGTGTCGGGGATGCACTCCGCCCTGTTTGATAACCTTTTCTTCAGGCGGCTATGAAGGGTTTGCATTCATGGAAGATCCGGAACTATGACGATCCTTTTTCTCATCGCGAGCTTCCTTTTTGTGGGCTTTCTCTGCGGGGCGACCAGCATGGGCGGCATTCTGCTCATTCCGGCCATGCAGTATGGCGCGAACATGCCGCTTTCTCTGGCGTCGGGCACGGCGCTTTGCAGTTTTTTCTTCACCGCCGTTGTGGGAAGTTTTCTGCACTGGAAGCGCGGCAATATACGAAAGGAACTTGTCCTTCCCCAGTGCGCCGGGGCGCTGATTTTCGGCTGTTTTGGCGCGCTTACCAAACATATTACGGGCGAGGTGGCCCTCAACGCCCTTCTTGCCGCGCTCATCATCGTGTCCGGCGCGGCCGCTCTGCGTCAGCCGCATCCCATAAGCAGTATGAAGACGGATCGCGGGCGCTTCCGCTACCTGTTTTTTGTGGGATCCTTTGTGGGATTCATGGCCGGACTCACGGGCATGGGCGGGCCTATTCTCTCCGTGCCCATGATGGTCGTCATGGGCTTCCCCCCTCTGGCGACGGTGGCGGCGGCACAGCCCTTCCAGATGTTCGCCTGCCTTTCCGGAAGCGTGGGCAATATCATCCTTGATCAGATAAACTGGCCCGTGGCTCTCTCTTCCGTCATCCTGCAAAGCGTGGGCGTCTGGGCGGGCATACGGGTGGCCAGCCGCATGAACACGGCCATGCTCAAGCGGGCCATAGCCTTTCTTTGCGTCTTTACCGGCGTCTTTATGCTTGTGCGCTGACGCTTTTCCCGCCCCTAGGATCCTAGACGGCGCAGGAACGCCGAGGTCGAAGGCCTTGACAAGCCCGTGCGCGGCCTAGTCCCAGACTCTCCTGTCTTCAATGGGCTTGATCTGGGGAGGCAGACTGCCCGCAGTTCGGGGCGCTC
>CAZWBH010000012.1:5069-31865 GCA_964632155.1 uncultured Mailhella sp. | reverse complement strand
CTTTACCGGCGTCTTTATGCTTGTGCGCTGACGCTTTTCCGGACCCTAGAACCCTGGACGGCGCAGGAACGCCGAGGTCGAAGGCCCTGACAAGCCCGTGCGCGGCCTAGTCCCAGACTCTCCTGTCTTCAATGGGCTTGATCTGGGGAGGCAGACTGCCCGGCGCCAAAATGCGCAGTTCGGGGCGCAGTTTGATGCGCTCGCGGAAGGCGTGCTGGAGTTCTTCCTTGCGCGTGAAGTTGCTGGACTCAATGTAGAGGATCATTTCATCCACGCCGCCGGGATTGGTGACCTCAATCTGCCAGCGTTTGATTTCCTCAAAGCGGGCCATGACCTGCTCCACCTGATGGGGGTAGACGAACATGCCTTTGATCCGCGCCGTGGTGTCCACGCGGCCCACAATGTTCCCCAGGCGGGGGCTGCTGCGGCCGCAGGCGCAGGGCGACCGGTCGATGTAGGAAAGATCGCCCGTGGCCAGGCGGATGAGCGGATAGGTCTTGTTGAAGGCCGTGACGACCACTTCTCCCACTTCGCCGTCCTTCAGCGGTATGCCGGTATCCGGGTGGCAGATTTCCACGTAACAGCGGTTGGAGATGTGCAGACCGTTCTTCTGGAAGCATTCGTAGCCGATGCAGCCCACATCGGCCGTTCCGTAGCCCTGGCGCATGACAATGTCGTATTTTTTTTCAAGCTGGTTGCGGTTCTTTTCGGAGAGGCGCTCGCCGGTGACAAAGGCCACTTCGAGGAAGAGATCCTTGCGCAGGTTGAGCCCTTTTTCCTCGGCCCTTTGGGCAAGGTGCATGAGAAAGCTCGGCGTGCCCACATAACCGGAGACGCGCAGTTTTTGCATGATGTCAAGCTGGGTGACGGCGTCGGTGGGTCCGGAAGGAATGGCGGCACAGCCCAGGTTGCGCAGCGGCTCTTCAAAGATAAGCCCGGCGGGGGAAAGATGATAGGGGAGAGTCACCTGTACGGTGTCGCCCGGGCGAAAGCCCACGGAATAGAAGGCTTCCGTGTAACCCCAGTAGTCGTCGGACCGGTCTTCCGGGTCAAAAATAGGCCCGGGAGAAAGAAAGATGCGGCGCAGTTCGCCGATGTCCTTGGTGAGCAGGCCCCCCAGGCGCGGTCCCATGGTCTGGAGAAAGATGAGTTCCTTTTTCTTCAGGATGGGGATGTGCCGCAGATCGGCTAGGCTCTTGAACTTGTCGACATTGAACTGCGCGCGGTCAAAGCGCTTCTTCACATCTTCGGAATAACGGTAGGCGTAGGAAAGCAGATCCTTGAGCTGGATGAAGCTGTACTGGCGGCGTTCGCTTTCGTCCAGTACCTCACGGCGGCTGTAAATGCCTTCCGTACGGTCTTTGCGTGTCATGGACAGACTCCAGAGAGTATGGATAAAGAGAAAATATCCTTATAGGCAATTTTGTGAAAAAAGGCAAGAACAATTTTAATACTTGTTTTATTTCAGGAACTTGCATTAAAGGCTTTCCGGCTTGATTTCCCCCGCGTCAACGGTGTATGCTCTGCGAAAGGCAGATCGGCCCTTCCCGGTTTCCGCCTTTTCGTGCCGTTGTCCGGCTCTTATTGTTTCCTGAGGTTTCCATGATGCCGAAAGTCGTTCTCATGGGGCGGCCCAACGTGGGCAAATCCACCCTGTTCAACCGCCTCATCCACAGCAACCGCGCCATCACGCACGACAGGCCCGGCGTCACCCGGGATCGTATGGAAGGCGTGGTGCGTTCCCGCTTCGGGCGGGATTTTACCCTGGTGGACACCGGCGGCATCACGCTGGATGGTCATCACGCCGCGGTGGAAGGACCCGCGGGCCTACGCGGCTTTGAGTCCGAAATTCTGCGCCAGGCCGAAATCGCCCTCGGAGAGGCGGATCTTGTCTGCATGGTGGCGGACGGGCGGGACGGGCTTACCCCCTTTGACGAACACTTAGCTTCCTACCTGCGCCGGAGCGGGCGCCCCGTACTTCTTGCGGTGAACAAGGTGGACGGCGCGGAAAAGGAAGACCTCATGCTTGCCGAGTTTCACGGCCTGGGCTTTCCCGTTGTCGCCTGCTCCGCGGAACACGGTTTTAACCTGCGCGCTCTGGATGAGGAAATCCGCGCCATGCTTCCGGAAGAGGACGCCGTCGGGGAAGCGCCCGCCGAATCCCTGCGCCTTTGTCTTCTCGGGCGGCCCAACGCGGGCAAGTCGTCCATGGTCAACGCCTTCCTTGGCAAAGACCGCATGATAGTCAGCGATCGGGCCGGAACCACAAGGGACAGCGTCGACGTTTCCATGAAGATCGGGGGATGCGTCTATACCTTTGTGGACACCGCGGGTGTGCGCAGGCCTTCGCGCGTTACGGACAGCCTGGAACGCTTCTCTGTGAATTCCTCGCTGAAGAGTGCCTCCAAGGCGGACGTGACCTTTCTCATCCTGGACGCCGCGGAAGGGCTGACCGCGCAGGACAAGCGTCTCGTTGAGCTTCTTGACGAACGCAGGACGCCCTTTCTCATCGCGGTGAACAAGATCGACCTCATCCCCGAAAAGGCCAGACCGGCGCTCATACGCGATCTCAGGCAGGCCCTGGATTTCTGCGCGCACATACCCGTGGTGCCGGTATCGGCGCTTTCCGGGGAGGGCCTGGAAAGGATCCTTTCCCTGGCGCGGCGCATCCGCACCGAATGCGGCATCCGCATTTCAACGGGCAGGCTCAACCGCGCCATGGAAGAGACCCTGACCAAACATCAGGCGCCGGTGGTTCGCCGCGTGCGCCCCAAATTTTTCTACCTCACCCAGGCGGAGACGGAACCGCCCACCTTCGTCTGCTTTGTGAACGACGCTGAGCGCGTGGCGGAATCCTACGCGCGCTATCTGGAAAAATCCCTGCGCCGCCTCTTCGGTATCCGTTACGCCCCCATACGCCTGCACCTTCGCTCTTCCCACGGGAAAAGGGAAGGGAATTAAACCCGAACGCCCTGTGAGCAAACATGGAAATTCCCGATCTGTCCGTCTCCGGGGAACTTCGCGCAATCTGCCCGGAAGCGCGCCTTGGCTGGTTGACCTTCACGGCTGTTCCCAAGGATCGGAGCGCCGCTCTGGACGCTAGACTCTCGTCTGTCCTCCCTGGGATCAGAACGATGCTGGAACGGATCCCTCTGGCCGATATGCCCAACCTTGGCGAATCCCGCCGCGCCTTCAAGGCCTGTGGGAAGGATCCGGGCCGTTGGCGCGTTTCCTCGGAGGCGCTTTACCGCCGCGTCCGTCAGGGCGGGGAACTGCGCCGCATCAATACCGTGGTGGACGTGAACAACCTTGTTTCTCTGGAAACGGGTTTTTCTCTGGGATCCTACGACAGGGAAAGCCTGGGCCGCGCGCTTGTGCTGAGGCGCGGTCTTGCCGGAGAAAGGTACGGCGGCATCGGCAGGGGTGCCATGGATCTGGAGCGTCTTCCCCTGCTTGCCGATGAGCGCGGCCCTGTGGGAAGCCCCTATAGCGATTCCACGCGTGCCATGATCACCGGAGGGAGCCGCCGCATCCTCACGATCATCTACGCTTTTTCCCCGCGGGCGGCTTTGGAGGCGGCTGTGGATCTGGCGGCGCAAAGATTTACGGAATGCGCAGGCGCGGGCGACCTGTGCGCGGGTATTGCGCCATGACCGTCAGCGACGTCCGTTTTTGGAAAGGCGCCTTTTACTGCCTGCTTGCGGCCTTGGTGTGGGCGTCCATCGCGCCCGCCTGCCGTTTCTGCTTTGCGGCGGGCATGGATCCGATTTCCGTGGGCTTCTGGCGCATCGCTCTGGCCAGCCTCTGCTTCCTCGTCCACGCCCTTGCGCGGCATGAACTCAAACTTCGCCCCCGCGACGCCGCGAGCATCGCGATCTTCGGGGCGTGCAGCGTCAGTCTCTTCGTCATCGCTTTCCAGGTCTCCATCCAGAAGAGCGGCGGCGCCATGGCCGTTATACTCCTGTTCACGGCGCCGATCTGGGTGGCCGTTTTTTCCCGCGTCTTCTTTCATGAACGGCTCACGCCCACCCATTTTTTTGCCATGCTCACGGCCATGCTGGGCACCGCGCTGGTCTGCCTTTCCGGCAACAGCCTTGGCACGAGGGAATTTTCCTGGCTGGGTATTGCCAGCGGCCTTGCTTCCGGCTTTTTCTACGGCATGCAATTTCCCTTCTTCGTCTGGTGGAAGGACAAGTATTCCACGGCGGCGCTTTTTGCGCTTTCCTTTGCCGGGGCGGCCGCGGTGATGTCCTTCTTCGCCGGGCCGCTGCCCCTCGGCAACGCCAAGGCCATGGGCGCCCTCGTCATTCTTGGCGTTTTTTCTTCCTACGTGGCCTATCTCCTCTACGGCATGTGCCTGCGGCTCATTTCCCAGGTGCAGGCGGCCATTCTGGGCAACGCCGAGCCTGTGGCGTCCACGCTCATTTCCTGGTGGATCTGGGATGAGAATTTTTCCGCCATCGGCTGGGTGGGTTGCGCCCTTGTCATCGGATCCGTGCTTCTGCTCACCGTCAGGCGCTGAAGGCCCGCGCGGGCTTTACAGGCTTTCGCCCGTGCGTATGCGCAGGCACCTTTCCACATCCATGACGTAGAGGATGCCGTCGCCTTCATGCCCGGTGTTCGCGCCTTTGGCAATGGCCTGCATGGCCTTTTCCACGTCCTCATCGTGGAGGCAGAGTTCTATGCGCACCTTTTTCAGCAGAGTCACTTCGGTGGCAACGCCCCTGTACATTTCCACATAGCCCTTCTGCCGTCCGGATCCTAAGATATTGGTCACGGAGAGGCTGTACAGAGATTGCGCGTACAGGGCCTGCTTGACGGCGCCAAGAGCTTCGGGGCGGATATAGGCAATAACAACTTTCATTTTCTTTCCCTTCCCTTGTTGCGGGGCTTATTCGTTGGAGAATATCTGGAAGCCGCTGTACACGTCCGCGCCGTGTTCCGTGATGTCCAGGCCCTTGAGTTCGACTTCGCGGCTCACGCGCAGGCCGACAAGGCGGTCGGCAAGTTTGAAGGCGAGAAAGCCCATGACAAAGGCCCAGAACCCGACGCTGAGGGCGCCCAAGAGCTGGATAAGGAGCAGATCCACGCCCCCGCCGTAAAAGAGCCCCACGTTGGAGCCGTAGCCCGGGGCGGCGAAAAGCCCCACAAGCACCGTCCCGGTGAAGCCGCACACGCCGTGTACGGAAACAGCGCCCACAGGATCATCCACCTTGAAGACCTGATCAACGGCAATGACGGAAAGCACGACAAGGCAACCGCAGATAAGCCCTATGCACAGCGAACCTACGGGGGAAACCTCATAACAGCCGGCGGTAATGCCCACAAGGCCGGCTAGAGCGCCGTTCATGGACATGGAGGGATCGGGCTTTCCCGTGATCATCCAGACGGTCAGCATGGCGGCGGCAAAACCCACGCAGGCGGAAAGGCAGGTGTTCACGCCAATGTAGCCGACGGTGCTGTCCGCCGCCGTGGTGGAACAGCAGTTGAAGCCGAACCAGGCGAACCAGAGTATGAACACGCCCAGGGCGACAAGGGGAATATTGTGGCCGGGAATGGCCAGAGACTTCCCGTCTGCGCTGTATTTGCCAAGGCGCGGACCCACGCAGATCGCCCCGGCAAGGCCTATCCAGCCGCCCACGGAATGGACCACCGTGGAGCCGGCGAAGTCAATGAAGCCCAGCGCTTCAAGCCAGCCCTTGGTTTCCGAAAAAAGACCGTTCCAGCACCAGCTCCCGCTCACGGGATAAATGAACACGCTGACGAGAATGGAAACGAGGATATAGGCCTTGAAGTCCGTGCGTTCCGCAACGCAACCGGAGACAATGGTCGCGGCAGTGGCGCAGAACATGGTCTGGAAAAAGAAGAAGGTCCAGGCCCACAGGCCGTCTTCCGTCGTTGGGTCAACGGCGTTCATGCCAAGATCCGGAAGCGCAAAGAAACCGTTAGACGCGCCGAACATGATGCCAAAGCCAATGAGAAAGAAGAGCGGCGTCCCCACGCTGAAGTCCACAAAATTCTTCATCAGGATATTGCCCGCGTTCTTGGCGCGGGTGAGTCCGCACTCCACAAGGGCAAAGCCCGGTTGCATGAACATGACCAGCATGGCGCCCAGCATGGTCCACAGGACATCGCCATGATGCTGACTCAAAGCCGCGCCTGTTTCCTCGGCAAAAGCCATGCCCGGCGTGAAAAGCATCACCCACAAGATCCCCGGCGCCATGAGCGCCTTTCCGTTGAACGCACGCATTTTTTTCCTCCTTGGGATTCATAACGTCGTTCTTCCTCCATTCAAAACGCGTGCCAAAAGCTAAAAATCATGATAATCCAAGAAGTTGCTGAAGTTTCCCGGCTTTTCGCCCGCTCCCGTGGTACAAGGGCGCATTGCTTTTTCGCCCGCCCTGCGCCCTGAACCTCCCCAAGTTGCTGAAAACAGCGCCTTTTTGCACAGTCCCTTTTTGTACCGCCCTGGATCCTTGCTTCTTTCCCGAGGGGCTTCTTGCCTTGCGCCGCGCGCGGATTCGGGCTATGAGAAGACAGGGAGAGCTTGCGCATGAACATAGTCCACACTTCAGACTGGCATCTGGGGCACACGCTTTACGGAAGAAAGCGCCAGGAAGAGTTTTGCCGTTTTCTGGATTGGCTGCATGACCTTCTTCAAAGGGAGCGCGTCGATCTTCTTCTTGTGTCTGGCGATGTTTTCGACAGCGGCACCCCCCTCGCTTCTTCCCAGGAGCTTTATTATGACTTTCTCCACAGGGCGAGCGAAAATCCCGGTTGCCCCATCGTGATCACGGCGGGCAATCACGATTCCCCGTCCTTTCTTGAGGCGCCCGGAGAACTCCTCAAGCGCCTGAACATACGCGTTGTTGGCAAGGCTCTCCCCGATCCGGCGGAGGAAGTCCTGGAAATCCCGGGAAAGGCGGGCGATCCTGGCGTCATCGTCTGCGCTGTGCCCTTTCTCCGCGACCGCGACCTTTACCGCGCCGAAGAGGGGGATACTCCGGAAGACAGAGACCGGAAGGTTTCGGAAGGCCTGCGCGCGCACTTTCGCCTCTGTGCCGAGGAAGCGGAACGCAGGCGCGCGGGAAGGGATATGCCCGTTATCGCCATGGGGCATCTCTTTGTGCGGGGAGGGCGCCTTGCGGAGGGCGGATCGGAGCCGCGGGTTGGTTCCCTGGCGCGCGCGGAGCTGGGCGTTTTCCCCTCCGCCTTCGACTACGTTGCCCTGGGGCACTTGCACATTCCGCAAAAGGTGGGCGGCGAGGCGCGCCTGCGCTACAGCGGATCCCCTCTGCCCATGGATTTTGGCGAGGCGGCGGGCAAAAAAAGCGTCTGCCTGATCCGCACGCAGGGTCGTGAGATCCGCGTGGATGAGGTGGAAGTCCCCCGCTTTCGGGAACTCGTCAGCCTGAGCGGAGACTGGCCAGAACTGGAACGCGGCCTTCAGGCCCTTTCCGGCGCGGAATGGGTGGAAGTGCTTTACACGGGCCGTGAAATCCTTGCCGACCTGCGCGGAAAAGTCGACCGCGCCGCGCCGAAAAAGGAGGCTGTTCTGCGTACCCGCAACATGAACAGTGTCCCCTTCTCCATGCGGGTCAACGAAGGCGCGGAGCCTTCCCTGGAAGAACTCAGCGAGGAACAGGTCTTTGCCATGCTCTTGAAGGACGCGGGGCTTGACGGCGCGGAAACAGCGGAACAGCGGGCCGCCCTGACGGCGCTGTACAACGAGATTCTCCAACAGATCAGGCAGGGCGAATAAGATGCGCATTCTGAACATTTCCCTTCGCAATCTCAATTCTCTGGCCGGGGAGTGGAACATCAACCTGGACGACCCCAGCTATACCGCCAACGGAATCTTTGCCGTGACCGGGCCTACGGGCGCGGGCAAAAGCACCATACTCGACGCCATCTGCCTTGCCCTCTACGGCCAGACGCCGCGCCTTGGCAGAATCACCAAAGGCGGCAACGAAATCATGTCCCGCCAGACCGGGAACTGCTTTGCGAACGTGACCTTTGAAAGTTCCGAAGGGCGGCGCAGTTGTTGCTGGAGTCAGAACAGGGCACGCAACCATCCTTCCGGCGCGCTTCAGCAGCCGATACACAAGCTCTTTGACGGGGAGGGCAGGGAAATAAAGACAGGATCCGGCGCCGTTCTTTCAGAGGTGGAACGCCTCACAGGCATGAATTTTGAACGTTTCACCAAGTCCATGGTTCTGGCGCAGGGGAGATTCGCCAGCTTTCTGCTCAGCGGCGGATCCGAACGCGCTCCCCTGCTGGAACAGCTCACGGGCACGGAAATCTATGCGGAGATTTCCCACCGGGTTTTTGAGCGATGCAAGGCCGAAGAGGGTGAACTGAAGAAAAGGCAAGAATTCTTTGACCAGGTGCAGACGCTCTCTCCGGAAGAACGGGCCGAACGCGAGGAAAAAAAGCGCCGCATGGCTGAAGAAAAAGAACATCTTGACGAGGAGATTAACCGGATCACTCAGCTCATTTCCCTGAACGCGGAGCTTGATGAGTTGCGGAAAGAGAAGGAACGCCTGCGGAAGGATCAGGACGACTTCGCACCCGACGCCGCACGCCTGCGGGATCACGACCGCGCGAACCCTTTGCGCGGCCTTGTGGAGGCGTCCCGGAAAACGCGCGATGAGCGGATCGGCTTGGAAAGGGAATTAGAAGGGGCGGAGGCGGATCTTCCCCGCCTGGAGTCCGAAAGGGCGAAAAGCCAGGAAGTTCACGAGCGCGCCAGGCTTTCCCTGGAGAAGGAAAAAGAGGCGCAGACGACTCTTGTGCGGGAAATTTCCGCCATGCGCGAACTGGACGGGAAACTGCGCCTCCTGCGCGACGAGGACGAGAAGGCCCGCAAGCTCCGCGCGGAAGCGGACAGTGAGCTTGAGGAAAGACGCACGTCTTTCCGCGCCCTTGAGGATGAAGTGAAAAATTCCGGGGAAGAGCTTGAGGGACTGCGTGCGGATCTGCAAGCCCGCGCGCGGGACGCCTCTCTTGCCGAAGATCTTGCCGCAATGCGGGAGAAGTACCGGCAGATAGGCGACCATGAGCGGGAGATCCGCGAACGGGGGCGCGAACTCGCCGATCTGGAAAGCGGGCTGGAGCGTCAAAAAAAGGCGGCGGAAGAGGGTAAATGCGAAGCGGACAAACGCAGGAATCTCGAGCGGGAGCTTAGCCAAAAGCGCGATGAGATCGCTTTGGAACAGGAGAGGATCCTGGAAGGAAAGGACGTCGCGTACTGGCGGGAGAAAAAGGAGGATCTTGCCGCAAGGCGGCAAAACCTTGAGTCCGCCCTTGATCTGCTCTCCAAATACCGTTCCCTTTTGGATGAGGAAAGGAATCTCGGCGGGGAGGCGGCGGAACTGGATGAGGAAAAGGCGCGGCAGGAAGACGCGCTGAAGGTGGAAAGGGAAAAGTGTGAAGCCGCGAAACAGGAACTGCGCCTCATGGAGCGCGCCCTGGCTTTGGAAGAAGAGCGCCTGCAACTTCAGGAAGGTCATCCCTGCCCACTCTGCGGCGCCACCCATCACCCCTGGGCGGGCCATGCCGGGGAGCGCGGCGCCGGGAGGGATCGGATAAAACAGGAAGAGAACGAGCTTTCTCAGAGTATACACAAGAGAGAAATAAAGCTGGCGGGGCTGGAGAGCCAAGTCGACTACAAAAGGAAAGAACTTCAGCGTACTGTTGAGGATTTGCAGGAAAAAGGCCGCCTCCTTGCCGGGCTTCTGCAAACACTCAGCCCCGTTCTCGCCGCGCCCCTGCCCTTCCCTGGTCAGCCCGCGGCCGCGGAAAGTCTTTCTCCCATCCTTGAACAGGCGGAGAAAAAAAACAGGGAGGATCTTGAGCGCGTCTGCAAAGTTCTGGAACAGTGGGAAGAGCGGGAAAAGAAAAGCGGGGAATTGCGCCTGAGGGAAGATGAGTTCAGAAAGATCCGGGAAGAGGCGGATCCCGCCCTGCGCCAGGCCGAAAACGCCCTCACAGGGATGCAGGTGAAGCGCAAGATACTGAAAGCGGAACTGGAAACAGCTCTTGCCCGCGCGGAAAAACTTGGAGACGCCCTTGGGCAAAAACTCCTGGGCTTTGGCTTTGTGGCGCGGGAGAGCGACGAACAGAAAAAGGCGCTGGAGGAACTTGCCACGCGCTGCGACAGCTACGTCGCGCTTCAGAAACGGGAAAAAGACCTGCAGAACGCCTTGACCGAAAAGGAAAAACGGCGCGAAGGAGAAAAGGCGCGCCTTGACTTTGCCGAGAGGCAGGCCGACGAAAGGCGCAAAGAGTGCGAACGTCGCAAGGGCGACCTGGAAAGGGGCGAGTCCGAACGCCGGGAACGCTTTGGCGAAAGAGACGCTGACGCGGAAGAAAAACGCATGAAAGCGCGCCTTGAGGAAGACGAAAAGGATGAGGTGAACAGCCGCGAGGCCCTCTCTCAAGCCGTAACAGCCTTGGAAACCGTGCGCCAGAGGCGGGGCGAGCTGAAAAGGCGCCTTGAGGAAAACGCATCCGTCCTTCAGGAAAAAGACGAGGCGCTCCGTCAGGCTCTTTCCGCGGCGGGCTTTCCAGGCGAGGCGGACTGCCTGGCGGCCATGCTCCCTGAGGAAGAAAGCGGGAAGCTGAAAAAGCGGGAATGGGAACTTAGCGATCAGGAAAAAAGGCTGACGGAACGCGAGAAGGATACGAAAGAGAAAATCGAGAAATTGCGCCCAAACGCGCCGGATGAGAGCGCCGAAGAACTGGAAGGGAAGCGGGACAGGCTGAAAGAGGATCTGGAAGGCCTTTTGAAGGAGTACGGCAAGGAGGATGAGATTCTTTCGCGCGATAACGAACAGCGCGCGGAGGCCGAGAAGCGTGGGCGGGACATTGCCGCGCTGGAAAAAACCTGCGCGCTCTGGAAAAACCTGAACGACCTCATCGGCTCACAAGATGGCGGAAAGTACCGCAAATACGTCCAGGCACTCACCTTTCGCAGGCTCATTGCCTGTGCCAACAGGCAGCTCTCTCTGCTGACCGACCGCTATCTCCTTGTTCCCCATGAAAGGGACGCTTTGGAGCTGAACGTCATCGACCGCTACCAGGCGGATCTTGAACGTTCCGCCCGCAACTTGTCCGGAGGGGAAAGCTTCATCGTCAGCCTTTCCCTGGCGCTTGGCCTGGCGCAGATGGCCAGCCACAAGGCGCGCGTCGATTCCGTGTTTCTGGACGAAGGCTTCGGATCCCTGGATGAGGAAGCGCTGGACACGGCCCTGTCCATGCTCTCCGACTTGCGTCAGCATGGCAAGGTCATTGGCGTCATTTCCCACGTCCAGAATGTCAAGGACAGGATAGCCGCACAAATACAGGTGACGCCGATCCATAACGGGTGCAGTGAAATTTCCGGCCCGGGCGTGACGGGAAAACCTTTCTGAGGGCGCCGTTCGGGGCAGTGCGCAAACGTTCTCGGGGAAGAAAAGGAAGCGCCCGATCCTCTCCCTTTCCGTAGGATCCGTAGTCCTTCTCGTCTTCAAGGAAATTCACCCTTCAACCCTCTGAAAACAAAAATTCACCGTAAAAGGGATGCTCTCGCTTCCGCACGTTCCTTGACAGCCGGAGATTTTTATGGTTTTGTTCCCAAAAATTAAAAGCGCTTCGTGAACGCCAGCACGCGCAAAGACATTCCACTTGAGGAAGATCCTGTATGTCGACAAGGAAAAATTTCGCGGTGACGGAAGCCATGCAAGCAGGCCGAAAATCGGGACATAGCTCTGCGGACACTTTGCTCTCCATCGCCTATAGCTGGACGCGGACGGAGAGCAGCGTCAACTCCACGGCGAAACTTCTGGCCTGGATCACCGAACGGATAGAAAAAACCGAGGTGGAGATCCGCAAGGCGCCCCTGGAGGAATGCCTGCCCTGGTTTTACGATGAGTCCGAGGGCTGCATCCGCAATGATCAGCGCACCTTCATCACTATCAAGGGGCTTTTGGGCAAGGGGGTGGAACAGCCCGTTATCCTGCAGGAAGAGATTGGCATCCTGGGCATACTCTGCCGGGAATTCGACGGCGTGATGCACTTTCTCATGCAGGCGAAGATAGAGCCTGGGAATGTGAACTGCGTGCAGATATCGCCCACGCTCCAGGCGACAAAGAGCAATATTCTCCAGAAGCACGGCGGAAGGAAGCCCCCCTATCTTGAGTATTTCTCCAACACCTCGAACTATGAGGTGGTGGTGGATCAGTTACAGTCCGAACAGGCGTCCCGCTTTCTCAAAAAAAGGAACCGCAACATACTCCTGCGCGTGGAGGAAGACATCCCTGTTCTGCCCACGCACAGCTGGATGACCCTGGGCCAGATCAAGCGGCTCATGCGGGAGGATAACCTGGTGAACATGGACGCCCGCACCGTGCTTTCCTGCATCCCCTTCGCAAAGTTGCGCCTTTCGCGGGACGAGCTGCTTACCCTTTCGGAACACTTCACGGACAAGGCGCTCTTCCGTTCGCTCTTTATCGACAACGGGGACAACCCTCTTCCCGGAGTCTATCATTATCTCAATGAACGTAAGATGTTCGCGGAGGAAGAAGCGAAGCTGGTTCCCCTGCGCGAATTGAAGAACTGGGAAATGCGCAACGGGGAGTTTGTCTGCAAAAAGCCGTACCCCTTCAAGGTGGTTTTCTGCGACATCGCCATCGAGGGCCGGGAGGTTCGGCGCTGGACACAGCCCCTGGCGGAGGCCATGGGCATCGCCACCTTCGGTCTCATCTGCTGTGAAGAAGGCGGGCGCCTGAAATTCCTGGTCCGGGCGGCGCCGGAGGTGGGTTCCTTCGACGTCCTTGAGCTTGGGCCAACCGTGCAGCAGGAGGCTGTGGCCAGCTTTCAGGCGGAAGATGCGATCACGCGCTTTTTCAAGGAGAGGCTTGACGCGGGGCGCGGCGTCATGTTCGATCACCTGCTCTCCGAGGAGGGCGGGCGCTTCTACCATGAGCAGAACCGCAACGTTTTGCTGCGGGTGAAGCGGGAGGATCTGCCGCCCCTGCCGGATGAGTATTTTCTCCTGGACTTTCGGACGTTGAACGAACTGGTTCAGGCAAACAACACCATGAACATACAGCTGAGAAATCTGCTGTCATTGCTGGAAGCATGAGATGAAGATCGGTATACTGGGAACGGCGGAAATCGCCTTCCGTCGCTTTTTGCCCGCCTTGCGGAAGTGCGAAGGCTTCAGCTATGCGGGAGTGGCTTCGCGGACGCCGGCCAAGGGGCAGGCTTTTCAGGAAAGATTTGGCGGCGCCGTTTACGATGGGTACGACGCCCTGCTGGATGACGAAAGCATAGACGCCGTCTACGCGCCCCTGCCCCCGGCCCTACACTTTGAGTGGGGGAAAAAGGCGCTGGAGCGCGGGAAGCGCCTGATGCTGGAAAAACCCTTTACCACCTCTTTCGCGGAGACGGCGGCGCTTGTGGATCTTGCCAAGGAAAAGGGGCTTGCCGTCCATGAAAATTACATGTTCCTCTACCACAGCCAGTTGGCGAGGATTAAAGAGCTGATCGCCTCGGGAGAACTTGGGGAATTGCGGCTCATCCGGGTTTCCTTCGGCTTTCCCATGCGGGCGGCAGAGGACTTTCGCTACAAGAAGGCTTTGGGCGGCGGGGCGCTCCTGGACTGCGGAGGCTACCCTTTGCGCCTGGCCAGGGAACTTCTGGGAGAGAGCGCCAGGATCACGCAGTCCCGGCTTGTCCGGCCGCGGGGCTATGAGGTGGATCTGTACGGCAACGCGGTGCTGGAGAACGACGCCGGGCTGTGCGCGCAAGTGGCCTTCGGCATGGACAATGCCTATCAGTGCCAGCTGGAAGTGTGGGGGAGTGCGGCCACGCTCATTGCGCCGCGTATCTTTACCGCTCCTCCGGATTTTAAACCCCGGATTATTCTGCGGGCGCCTTCCGGAAAATCCGTGGTGGATCAGGAAGCGGACGATCAGTTTCTGAACTCCATCAGGGTGTTTGAGCGTTGTTTCTCCGACGAAGCCTTCAGAGATGAAAGATATGCGGACATCGTCAGGCAGGGCAGGATGGTGGACGAACTGATGCGCGGATCGTGAAGTCGGATCTTTCAGGGCATGGCGAACGCTGACGGGAACAAAGAAGCATAAGAGGGGAGAGGGATAAAGTTATGGAAGCCGTTCTTGTGGTGGGCAGCGGTTTTTCGGGCAGTATTCTGGCCCGGAAGATTGCGGAGGAACTGGACAGACGCGTTCTGGTCATAGAGAAGCGATCCCATGTTTCCGGGAATATGTACGATGAGCTGGATGATCACGGCATCCTTGTTCAGAGGTACGGGCCGCATTTTGTGTACACAAACAAGTATTCCATTATCCGTTACCTGAAGCAGTACACGGAACTCTTCCCGTTTTGCTGTCGTATGCTCAGTTTTATCGACGGCCGCCATGTGCGCCTGCCTTTTAACTTTGAATCCGTGCAGCAGCTCATCGGGCCGGAAAAGGCGGAGGGCCTTCTGGCCAAGTTGCGGAAGGCTTTTGCGGGGCGGGATCGGGTACCGGTGCTGGAGGTGGTGAAGCACGCGGATCCGGATATCAGCGGCTTTGGGCATCTGCTTTTTGAGAAGGCCTACAGAACCTACATCAGCAAGATGTGGAATGTGCCGCCGGAGAAGATCGATCCCTACGTGCTGGAGCGGGTGCCCATGGCCATGAGCTATGACGAGCGCTACATCAACCGCGATTTTCAGTACCTGCCCAGGGAAGGCTTTACCAAAATTTTTGAGAAACTGCTGGATCATCCCAATATCGAGGTGCGCCTGAATACCGACGCCCTGGAGCATTTGGAATTGAACAGCGGGTGCGCACGAGAGAGAGAGAGAGAGAACAAAATCCGCTACGACGGAGAGCCAGTGGGCTGTCTGATTTTTACCGGGGCCATTGATGAACTCTTCGGTCGCAAATACGGCATGTTGCCCTACCGCTCCCTGGACATCCGCTATGAATATTCGGAAAAAACGAGCGTTCTGCCCTGCCAGATGGTTTCCTTCCCCCAGGCGCCTGGCTATACCCGCAAGACGGAGTACCGAAAGATCATGTTTGACGACAGCGCCGCGGTGGGTTCCGTAGTGGCCACGGAGTACCCGTTGGACTACGTTCCGGGGGCGGAAGTGGGCGGCGTTCCCTGCTATCCGGTGGTGACGGATGAGAGCAACGCCTTGTATGAAAAGTATCTGGAAGAGGCCGGGAAATACAAGAATCTCTTCCTCTGCGGCAGGCTGGCGGAGTTTCGATACTACAACATGGACGTGTGCATTGAACACGCCTTGGCCTACTTTGAGAAGGTGCGGGAGTATTTGGCGAGTGAAAGGTGACAGGGGCAAAAGTTCCAGGCGATCTGTTTTCGATCCGCGCAAGGCGCTTTTGCGGATAAGACGGGAAGTATAACGGAAAGGAAAGGACAAGAATGAGACAAGAATATCGGGTGGCGATCATCGGTTTCGGATATATCGGTTCCGTCATCGGATCCGTGTTGGCGGAAAAGGGCGTGCGGGTGAAGGGCATTGAGCAGAACCCGCGCATTATCAACGCGGTGCGCGAGGCAAGGACGCCGTTCAATGAGCCTGGCCTGGACGCCTTGATCAAGAAGACCACAGGGAACGGGAAGCTCTCCGTGAGCGACGATCCGGAGACCATCCGCGGCTGCAACGTCTTCATCATCACGGTGGGGACGCCGCTTTCCGAAAATTTCGACCCGGACATTAGCCAGATCAGCGAGGCCACGCGCTCCATTCTTCCGTACGTCGGTGATGAGAGCCTCGTCATCATCAAGAGTACGGTGCCCCCCTTTACCACGCGGGATGTGGTGTACCCGATTCTGAAGGAAAAGGCGGACGTGCGCCTGGCCTTTTCACCGGAACGCCTTGCCGAGGGAAGGGCCATCGAGGAATTCAGG
The DNA here is from genome assembly GCA_964632155.1 of uncultured Mailhella sp. GTDB lineage: Bacteria > Desulfobacterota > Desulfovibrionia > Desulfovibrionales > Desulfovibrionaceae > Mailhella. Next base: position 15,932 of record CAZWBH010000012.1, on the reverse strand, counting down.
ACCATTCCCATTGTCGTGGGCGGCGTGAACGATGAGAGTACCGGGGCGGTGGCGACGTTCTGGCGCGAGGTCATGGGGAACGAAGTGATCGAGGTGGACAATTCCGTCTCCGCGGAAATGGTGAAGCTGGCGGACAACCTGTGGATCGACGTGAATATCGCCCTGGCGGGAGAGTTGGCCAAACTTTCGGACAAGCTGGGGACGGATGTACTCCAGATCATCCGCGCGGCCAATTCTCTGCCCAAGGGCAGCTCCCATGTGAATATTCTGACGCCTTCCGTGGGCGTGGGCGGCTACTGCCTGACCAAGGATCCGTGGTTCGTGCAGAACATGGGAGAAAAGTACGGCGTGGAACTGCGGCTGCCGAAGGATGGGCGCATAGTCAACGATTCCATGCCGGAATACTCCGTCGCGAAGATGGACGGGATCCTGCGCGGCGATGGAAAGAAGCGTGAAGACACGAAGATCGCGGTCATGGGCATCGCCTTCAAGAACAATACCGGAGACTGCCGCTTTACGCCCACCCGCCCGGCGATTGAGAAGCTCATGGAACTTGGCTATCAGGTGGAACTCTGCGACCCGTGGACGCAGGAACACGATAACCGCATGACAACGGATCGCCCGGTGTCGAAAGACGTGGAGGGGACGATGCGGGGCGCGGACTGCGTGGCCTTTTTGGCGGGGCATGACGATTTTCGGCGCCTGCCCATCCAAAGGATCGCGGAACTTGCGAAACCCGGCGCCCTGATTTTTGACGGGCGCATGTTCTTCAGCAGGGAAGAGATTGCCGAGATGCGCCGTTGCGGCCTGCGCTACGCGGGCGTGGGGCGATAAGGCGCCAACCATAAAGGATAAAAGGAAACGCCATGAAGGATTCCATCGTATTGGTGACGGGGGGTTCCGGTTTCATCGGGAGCCATCTAGTGGAGCGGCTTTTGAAGGACGGCAACGAAGTACACGTTTTTGACGTCATGCCGCTGGATCAGGCAAAGAACTTGAAAGAGGTGAAGGATCATCCCCATCTGCACTACTTCCAGGGCGACCTGCGGAAGAAAGAGGATATAGAGAAGTTTTGGGTTCCCGGGGCCAGTGTGATGTACCATCTGGCGTCCGTGGTGGGGATCAAGAATTACATCAGCGATCCGTTGAAGCTCATTGACATTGTGGTGATTGGCACGCGGTATCTGCTGGAAGTGGCGAACAGGTACGGGACGAAGGTGGTCTTTTCCAGCACCAGCGAGGTTTTCGGAAAGAATCCGGCGGTGCCCTGGAAGGAGAACGGAGACCGGGTGCTTGGCCCGACCTATGTGGACCGCTGGAGCTATTCGGCCAGCAAGGGCGTGTGCGAACACATGATGTACGGGAATTACAAGCATACGCAGTTGCCCTTCAGCATTGTGCGCTTTTTCAACGTCTACGGTCCGCGGCAGAATCCTTACTTTGTGGTATCCCAGAGTGTGTACAAGGTACTCAATCATGAACAGCCTCTGCTCTACGACGATGGAAGAATGACGCGCTGCTTCACCTACGTGGGGGATATCGTGGATGGGCTTATCGTTGTGGCAGACAGCGAGAAGGCCGTCGGAGAGGCTTTCAACCTGGGGAACTCCGTGGAGGTATCCATTCGGGAAGTGATCGAGACGGTGCTGCGCGAGGCGCACAGCGACATTGGCTATAAAGTGTTCGATACGCAGAAGGAGTACGGGAACAAATACGAAGACATCATTCGCAGGGTTCCCGAAGTGCGCAAGGCGTATGAAGTTCTGGGCTGGAAGGCGAAGGTTCAGCTGGAGGAAGGCGTGCGCAGAACGATCGCCTGGGCCAAAGAGAACGAGTGGTGGCTGAAATAGGCTGAAGTCGAACCCGGCGGGGCGGAGCCTTCTGCATAACGGGATTCGCGCTCTTCAGGGAAGACGCTCCCAAAACGGCCCGCCCGCGTCTCTGTCCATAAAAGAAATGAGAAGTTCCGCCCGTCGGGACTTCTCATTCTTTTTATACGTTCAGATCAGATCGGCGTTTGATCCTGCGGGGCTTTTCCTCTCGGTTTACAGGTCGTCTCCCAGTTCCGCAACGCTTTGGAGATACTGCCCGTACTCCGTCTTCATCAGGGGTTTCGCCAGGTTCAAAAGCTGTGTTTTGTCTATAAAGCCTTTGCGGAAGGCGATTTCCTCTATGCAGGAAATATACAGCCCCTGCCGCTTCTGGATGATGTTCACAAACTGCGAGGCTTCGTGCAAACCGTCATAGGTTCCCGTGTCCAGCCAGGCCATGCCCCGGTAGAACTTCACACAGCGCAGTTTGCCGCGGCGCAGGTATTCATTGTTCACCGCGGTGATTTCAAGCTCGCCCCGCGCCGAAGGTGTCACGTGTTTGGCAATGTCCACCACGTTGTTGTCGTAAAAGTAAAGTCCGGGCACGGCATAGTTGGATTTGGGCTTCGCGGGCTTTTCCTCCAGAGAGAGGACGTTCCCGTCCTTGTCAAATTCCACCACGCCAAAGCTGGAAGGGTTGTGTACCGGGTAGCCGAAAACCACGGCGCCCTCCTTGAGCGAAGCCGCTTCCTCAAGGAACATTGAAAAACCGCCGCCGTAGAAGATATTGTCCCCCAGCACAAGGGCCACCTTGTCCTGATCAAGGAAGTTTTCTCCAATGATGAACGCCTCGGCAAGGCCGTTGGGCTTTTCCTGCACGGCGTAGGCAAAGCGCATGCCCAGCTGACTCCCGTCGCCCAGGATTTGCTCAAACACGGGAAGGTCTCTCGGCGTGGAGATGATGAGTACTTCCCTTATCCCCGCCAGCATAAGCGTGGAGAGGGGGTAGTAGATCATGGGTTTGTCGTAGATGGCCAGGGCCTGTTTGGAGACGCCCCTTGTGATGGGGTAGAGCCTTGTGCCGGATCCCCCGGCCAGGATGATGCCTTTCATGTCTGAACCTTGTTTTCGTTTTGTGTCATAAATGGGATAAAGGGTAAAAGCCTATGGGGCGCCGTCCTTGCGCCCTGTTTTTTGGAGCCATGCGGCCGTGCGCCGTATGCTCTCGGTGAAGTCCGCCCCGCATTCAAAGCCGGTATCGCGCCAGAGCGCCTCTCGATCTATCAGCGAGTAGTCGATCATGGTTTTGTCTTGAAATGTTCCAAAAACAAGTTCCGCTCCCGGGGCAACAGCATCCCGTGTTTGGGTGACCAGGGATCGGAAGGTTTGAAGTTTGCGGTGCCCCACATAGTAGGTTTTATTCGCCTGTCCGCGTTCCGCTATGGCCATCAGGCCGGAGACCACGTCGTCCACATAGATCCAGTCGTGCAGGTTCTCTCCGTTGACGAGTTTCGGGCTTTCCCCGCGCTGGAGCGTAGTAATGAGTACGTTCTGGATCATGCGGGACTTGTCCCCTTCTCCATAGGCATTGGCCAGCAGCGCGCCGTTGTACGCAAGGCCGTGCTGAAAGGCCAGGGTTCGGCAGATTATCTCCGCCGCGGCCTTTGCCGTTCCGTATATACAAGCCACTCTTGGTTCTCCGCCGTCGTTCAGCATGTAATGTTTGGCTTCAAGTTCCACAATCGTTCCCGCGAAAAGAAATCTTCCGGCCTTCAGTTCAACGGCGGCCAGAACGGCGTCTCCGGCATAAGCGGCGTTCTCAAGTTGGCGGCGATAGTCCCGGAAGCTTTCCCCGAAGGTTCCCTCCCAGGCCAGATGGAAGAAGACATCGAAGCCTCTTTCCTCCGTACGTTTTGCAAGTTCTCTCATCTCGCCAAGTTCAGCCCTGACGGTATGGAGTTGTTCGCAGGCCATATCCCTGAGTTTTTCGGGGCTGCGAACCGCGGCCCAGACGTCATAGCCCTTTGCGATGAGCCGCGCGATCAGCGCCCTGCCGATAAAACCCGTGGCGCCGGTGACCATGGCCTTTCTGTTTTGACCTTCCCTGTTCATGCCGCCCTCCTTAACGCCTCAGCGCGGGGAGGGTACAGGTGCAGAATGCTCAGGACGGCGCCTATGTCTTCAGTCTCTCTCTCTCTCTCTCTCTCTCTCTCTCTCTCTCTTCAGTTTTTTGGAGCCATGCGACCGTGCGCCGTATGCTCTCGGTGAAGTCCGCCCCGCATTCAAAGCCGGTATCGCGCCAGAGCGCGTCCAGATCTATCTGGGAATAATCGATATAGGCCTTGTCGGCATAGGTTCCGAATTGTAATGTTACACTTGGATCCACAATATCTCTTACTTCCGTGATGATTTCCTTGAAACTTCTCAGCTTCCTGTTCCCGATGTAATAGACTTTGTCGTTCTGTCCCTTGTTGAGAACAGCGAGCATCCCGTCAACGGCGTCGTCTATGTACGTCCAGTCATGCAAATGTTCTCCTGTAATCAGATTGAGCGTATCGCCGCGTAAAAGTTTTCTGAGCATGGCGTTGGTCGATCTGTTGGATGCATCGCCCGCGCCAAAGACATTGGTAAATAAAACGCCGTTATAGCCTGTTCCGTATTCGGCCGCCAGCGCCTCTAGCAGAACTGCGGCCGCCTTTTTTGCCGCGCCGTAAAGGTTTTTCGGAAGAAAAACTTCCTTTCCGTTTCTAATGGCGGGTTCCATGCGGTATTGATAACTGGTTCCGGCAAAAAGAAATTTTTCCGCCCTTGCGGCCGAGGCCTGCTCCATTGCCGTCGCCGCGGCGCAGATATTCCTTGTCTGCACGGCGGAGTTTTTAATGTCCGCGCTTGCCGTTGTGCCCGCCCATGCAAAATGAAGGAACCAGTCCAGCTTCTCGGGCAAGTGATCCGCTAATTCCGTATAGTGATCAAAGGCGCATACTATCTGATGAAGGCGGGAGTTCCTTTCTTCAGAAAAAAGACCAGGCTTATGCGTTATCGCGTAGACAACATGTCCTTCCGCAAGCAATTTTTTTGTCATTGCCTTCCCAATAAATCCGCCCGCTCCTGTGACAGCAACCGTTTTCATGCTATCTCCCGTACTCAAAGTTCACGTCGCTTTCCGCGAGCTTCTTCGCCGCTCTGTCCTTTGGGGAGACTATGGGCGCAAGAGGCGGCCAGTCAATGGCGATATCCGGGTCATCCCAGGCAATGGCCCTGTCGTAGGCCGGCATGTACAGGGCGTCCACCTTATACTGCCCCTCCGTGTTATCCTCGAGGGACATGCAGATGTGCCCGTATCCCCTGGGGATGTAAATCTGTTTGCGGTTTTCCGCGCTGAGGATCACCGAAACCCACTTCTTATACGTGGGGGAACCCTTCCGCAGATCCACAGCCGCGTCGAAGAGGCAACCCCGCGTACAGCGTATGATTTTTGATTGAGCGTAGGGATCGTTCTGGAAGTGTATGCCCCGTATGGTTCCTTTGTTCAGGCAGAGGAAGTGGTTATCCTGCACAAAAACGTCTTCTATCCCGTACTCGCGCAAAGTCCGCGAGGAGTAGGTTTCACAGTAATATCCCCGGTAATCGTCGAAATACGTTGGCTCAATGAGTTTCACCCCGGGAAGGGCAAGTTCCGTTACTTTCATGCCGCCCTCCTTAAACCATCGCCCGCATCGCGGGATATGTGGAGAAGGCGCGGAAAAACCACGGAACAGGCCGAAGGCCGGGCAGACCGCTTGGTCTCTTTACTCTTTGTTCTCTCTCTCTCTCTCTCTCTCTCTCTCAGTTTTTGGAGCCATGAGGCCGTGCGCCGTATGCTCTCGGTGAAGTCCGCCCCGCATTCAAAGCCGGTATCGCGCCAGAGCGCGTCCAGATCCGTCAGCGAGTAGTCGATCATGGTTTTGTCTTGAAGGGTTCCAAAGACGAGTTTTACCTCCGGAGCAACGGTATCTCGCGTCCTGGTGACCAGGGATTTGAAGGTTTGAAGTTCACGATGCCCCACATAGTAGGTTTTATTCGCCTGTCCGCGTTCCGCTATGGCCATCAGGCCGGAGACCACGTCGTCCACATAGATCCAGTCGTACAGGTTCTCTCCGTTGACGAGTTTCGGGCTTTCCCCGCGCTGGATCGTGGTGATGAACACGTTCTGGATCGTGCGCGTGGTGTCTCCCTCTCCGTAGGCACTGGCAAGCAGGGCGCCGTTGTACGCAAGGCCGTTTTGGAAGGCAAGCGTCCGGCAGACTATCTCCGCCGCGGTCTTTGCCACTCCGTACACGCAGGACATCCGCGGTTCTCCGCCATCGGTCAGTATATAGTGCCTGGCCTCAAGCTCCACAACCGTTCCCGTGAAAACGAATCTTTCGGCCTTCAGTTCAACGGCGGCCAGAACGGCGTCTCCGGCATAAGCGGCGTTCTCAAGTTGGCGGCGATAGTCCCGGAAGCTTTCCCCGAAGGTTCCCTCCCAGGCCAGATGGAAGAAGACATCGAAGCCTCTTTCCTCCGTACGTTTTGCAAGTTCTCTCATCTCGCCAAGTTCAGCCCTGACGGTATGGAGTTGTTCGCAGGCCATATCCCTGAGTTTTTCGGGGCTGCGAACCGCGGCCCAGACGTCATAGCCCTTTGCGATGAGCCGCGCGATCAGCGCCCTGCCGATAAAACCCGTGGCGCCGGTGACCATGGCCTTTCTGTTTTGGCCTTCCCTGTTCATGCCGCCCTCCTCAAACCATCGCCCGCATCGCGGGATATGTGGAGAAGGCGCGGAAAAACCACGGAACAGGCCGAAGGCCGGGCAGACCGCTTGGTCTCTTTACTCTTTGTTCTCTCTCTCTCTCTCTCTCTCTCTCTCATGCCGTTGCCGCTACCCTTTTTCATGAATACTCTCTCCTCCGCCCACTGCGAAACGCTTGTGGAAACGCGTGCGCCAAGTATCTTGTCCAGCTTCCGTGAGTCAAAGACGGTGGATCCGGATTCGATGCTCCAGGCCGCGTCCGGCCATTTTTCATGGGCAACCCTGGTTGATGTTTTTTCGGCGACAAGTTCCGCGATGGCGCCAAGGGAGGAATCCTCGCCGCCCACGTTGTAGACATCGTTTATGCAGGCGTCGTTCAGGCCGGCCAGCCAGAGCGTCCGGCACAGATCGCCGATATAGGTGAAGGTTCTCCGCTGTTCCCCGGATCCGTAGAGGCTTACGACGCCCCTGTCCGCGGCCTGCTTCATGAAGAAATCCAGCGTGCCGTAGGAAGATACGGGATGGACAAGCGTGCCGTAGGGAACGCATATTCTGAGTACGCAGTAGCGGATCCCGAAGAGGCGGCTGTACATGGCCAGATACTGCTCGCAGGCGTATTTTTGCAGGGCATAGGGGGTGAGGAAGGTCTTTTCCGCGTTTTCATCCAGTTTTTCCTCACTGCCCTTGTAGACCAGTCTTGTCGATGGAAAAAGAATTTTTGCGTGAGACTTAACCTTTCTGTAGGCGTTCAGCAGGTTGAGCAGATACTTCTCATTGACATCCACGAACGTTCCCGCCTCGTCAAAGCCCTTCAGCGTTCCAACCTTGCCGATGAAAAAATAGATAAGGTCGCAAGCTTCAATGGCGCTCTCCATTTCGCCCTGGTTCGCCGGATCAAGCCGCCGGTAGTTCTCCGCGCCGTCCAGGTGTTCCGCCTGGTAGTCGTAGAGCGTCATTTCGGCGAAAGTCGAATGGCTGTTCAGCAGGATCATGTTTCGGGCGATATAGCTGTTCGCCCCAAGAATTGCCGCTTTCATCTTCCTTCCTTATGGGTTTGAGACTTCTTCGGGCCAGACGTTTTTCTAAATCAAGTCTTTCCCCGGGTACGTGCGCGGGGAAGGGAACGTATCCCGGTCAGGACTTTATACTACAGACCGCCTTCCAAGACAATCGCTTCCTGGGAATCTTTGCAAAATTTGCGGATCGCTTCAAGAGGAAGGGCTTGAAGGCCTTTGCCGGGCCGCGGAATTTTGTGTACAAACGCGTCGCGGAAGTTTATCCTTCATGGGCGAAGGGGCGTGTTGACCGCCCTCCTTTTCTGATTTTCGCAGAGGAGCCTTGCATGCGTGATCTTTACGGTATCCTTCCGGACAGGGAGCGCGTTCTTCTGGAGGGCATCCCCGAAGCCGCTCTCACGGACTCCTTAGGCCGCCTCCGCGGGAAGGCAGAGGCGCTGGTTTACCCGCTCTCCACGGAAGAGACGAGCGCCGTCATGCGTTTTGCCTGGGAGCGGCGTATCCCCGTGACGCCCAGGGGCGCGGGGACCAACGTGGTGGGCTCCACCGTTCCCGGGGGAGGCATAGTCCTCGATTTTTCCCGCATGAACAAGATACTGGAGATAGATCCTGAAACGTTCACCGCCACCGTGGAACCCGGTGTGATCCTCCAGGATTTTCAGGCCAAAGTGGAGAGCATGGGGCTTTTCTATCCCCCGGATCCGGGCGAGAAAAAGGCCACGCTGGGCGGCAATATCGCCACAAACGCCGGCGGTATGCGGGCTGTGAAGTACGGCGTCACCCGCGACTATGTGCGCGGGCTCACCGTGGTTCTGGCAAACGGCGACGTGCTGGAACTGGGCAGTAAGAACGCCAAGGATGCCAGCGGGCTGGATCTGAAACAGCTCATCATTGGTTCGGAAGGCACACTGGCCGTGATTACCCGTTGCCTCCTGCGCCTGACGGACAAGCCGCGGGCTTCCCTGACGGCGCTCATTCCCTTTGCCAGTCTTCAGGAAGGCATAGCCGCCGTACCCCTTATTCTTAAATCCGGCATACAGCCAACGGCCGTGGAATTTGTGGAGCGTGACGTGGTGGAACTTGGCGAACGCTACACCGGGATCAGGTATCCGCACCCCGAGTCCGCGGCCTATCTCATCCTTACGCTTGACGGGAACGCCGAGGATGTGGAAGAGCGCGCGCGGCGCTTGCGCCGTCTTGTTCTGGATCAAGGGGCGCTGGACTTTCTGCCCGCCCGCGACGCGGCGCAGACAGAAGAGATCTGGCGCGTGCGCGGCTGCCTGGTGAGGGCCGTGGAGTCCGTTTCAGAACAGGAACCCGTGGACATTGTTGTGCCCATAGACAAAATCGCGGACTTTGTGCTTCATGTCCACAAAGTGGAGAAGGAGAGCGGCGTGCGTATGGTGGCCTTCGGGCACGCCGGGGACGGCAACGTGCATCTCTGCGTTCTGCGCGAAGACCGGCCCGCGGAAGAGTGGCGCGTCGATCTGGCCAGAACCCTGAACCTGGTTTACAAAGAGGCCTTTCGCCTGGGGGGCATCACTTCCGGCGAACACGGCATAGGCCTGTACAAACGCCCGTTTTATTTTTCCCATACGCCGGAGATCAGGCTTGCCGTGCAGCGGCGCCTCAAGGAAACACTGGATGAACGGCGTATCCTGAACGATCATAAATCCTACCTGCTCTAAGGAGAAGCCATGCGAAAGCCTTCACGGAGGACGGCTGTGTTCACGGATTCGGTGATCCGCCGTATGACGCGTGTTTCCATGAAGTTCGGGGCTGTCAATCTTTCCCAGGGCTTCCCCGATTTCGACCCGCCGAAGCCCATGCTCGACCGCCTTGCCGAAGTGGCGAGGGAAGGGCCGCATCAGTATTCCATAACCTGGGGAGCGCAGAACTTCCGCGAGGCTCTGGCGGCAAAGCAGTCCCGCTTCATGGGCCGCCGCATTGATCCCGATTCGGAAATCGTGGTTACCTGCGGCAGTACCGAGGCCATGATGGTAGCCATGATGACCGTGACCGACCCGGGGGACAAGGTTGTGGTCTTTTCCCCGTTCTATGAAAACTACGGGGCCGACGCCATACTTTCCGGCGCGGAGCCGGTATATGTGCCGCTGGAACCGCCCGCCTTCCGCTTTGACCCGGAAAAGCTCGAGGACGCCTTCAGGCTCCGCCCCCGGGCGCTCATTCTGTGCAACCCTTCCAACCCCTGTGGCAAGGTCTTCACCCGTGACGAGCTGGAAATCATTGCCGACCTTGCCCGCAGGTACGACGCCTTTGTCATTACCGACGAAGTCTACGAACACATTGTTTACGCCCCGCACCGCCACACCTACATATCCTCACTGCCCGGCATGGCGGAGCGCACGCTTTCCTGCAGTTCCCTTTCCAAAACCTACTCCGTCACCGGCTGGCGCCTGGGCTATGTCATCGCCTCGCCGGAAATGGTAGACGCCGCCAAAAAGGTACACGACTTCCTCACCGTGGGCGCGGCCTCTCCGTTGCAGGAGGCCGCCGTGACGGGGCTGCGCTTTGGAGACGACTATTACCGTTCCCTTGCCGCGCTTTACACGGAGAAGAAAGATCTGTTCATGAACGGGCTGAACGATCTGAACATCCCGCACAACGATCCGGAAGGGGCGTATTATGTCCTTTTGGATATTTCGGAATTCGGCTTCGAAAGCGACGTGACCTTTTGTGAGAAACTCGCCCAATATGTGGGCGTGGGCGCCGTGCCCGGATCCAGCTTTTTCAGGGAACCGGAAAGGCGCTACATACGCCTGCATTTTGCCAAGAAACGGGAGACTCTGGACGAGGCCCTGAACCGCCTGGCCGATATGCGCGCAAAGATGTCCGGCCTGAAGGGCTGAAAGGCGGAGAGACGACCCTTTCCCGCAAGGTCTCCATACGCAGAGGGTGTCGCCCTGGAAAGGAATTTCCAAAGCCAAAAGTCGCGGTGCTTTTCCGGGGGAAGAGCGAAGGCGGCGCTTCCTGGTCATGGAGGCGCGTCGGCTTATCCCCTTCAGCCGCTGAAGGACGGAAGAGGCGCGGCGCCTTGTTGCGGAATCGCTATCTTTGCTCCCGCATTTTATCAGTTGCTGTTTGTCGGGCGTCACGCCGTTGTTTTCAGGCACATGATCAAAGAAACAGGAAAAGCGTTGCTGTTCCATGACAAGCCGGATCCTTTCTGTCGGCGTTTTTAACGACTTGAAGTCGCGGTGCTTTTCCGGGGGAAGAGCGAAGGCGGCGCTTCCTGGTCATGGAG
>CAZWBH010000012.1:0-4969 GCA_964632155.1 uncultured Mailhella sp. | reverse complement strand
AAGAAACAGGAAAAGCGTTGCTGTTCCATGACAAGCCGGATCCTTTCTGTCGGCGCTTTGAGAGTTCGGCATGGCGATTAACGGCGTGGAAAGCGAAGGCGGCGGCGATCCGCGGAAAGGGAAAAATTCCCTTTGCCCGCCATTTTTCAAAGGCATTCCGGAAAAGCGTTTAAAAGCCGCCCTCTCTCTTGCTCTTCATCCCGTATTTTCCTATGCTTGGGGCATCCCTTTCATGAGAACGCACGGAGATTCTTATGGCACTTCCCATTATCGTCGCAGGCGCCGCGGGCCGCATGGGCGCCACGGTTTCCCGCCTTGTCCGCGAGGCGGATGACCTTGAACTTGCCGCTCTTACGGAAAGGCCGGAAAGGATAGACACGCTCAAGGCCCAGAACAACGACGCCGTTCCCGTCTCCAGCGATCTTGCCGCTCTCCTGAAATCCCTGCCCCGGGCGGTGGTCATCGACTTCACGGCCCCGGAGGCCAGCCTTGCGCACGCCCGCGCGGCCGGTGACGCGGGATCGCCCATAGTCATCGGCACAACCGGCTTCACGGAAGCGCAGATAAGAGAGCTTGAAGATCTGGCAAAGGAGAGCGTTGTCTTCCGTTCGGCCAATATGAGCGTGGGCATCAATGTGATCATGGACATACTGCCCAGACTCACGGCCCTTTTGGGAGACGCCTATGATGTGGAATTGATGGAAATCCATCACAACAAGAAAAAGGACGCGCCCAGTGGCACGGCTCTTCTCCTTGCCGAGGCCCTGCTCAAGGCGCGCGGCCTAAGCGCGGAGGCTATCAAAACCAACCGCTTTGAAAGCCTGTCTCCCCGCGGGCACAACGAAATCGGCATACAATCCCTGCGCGGCGGGGATGTTGTGGGCGTACACACCGTTTACTACATGGGTCCGGGCGAGCGTATAGAAATCACCCATCACGCCCATTCGCGCGAAAACTTTGCCATGGGCGCGCTTCGCGCCGCGCGCTGGATCAAGGATCAGAAGCCCGGTCGGCTTTACAGCATGCAGGACTGTCTTCACGCCTAAACCATGCGAGTTTGTTATGCGCCTCTTTCTTCTTCAGCATAATCCTGTGCCCGGAAATTTCCGCGCCAATGCGCTCCAACTGGCGGACATGGCCCTCAGGGCGGAGTCCGCAAGCCCTCCCGCGCAGGGAGAGCGATCCCTCTGCCTCACCCCGGCCTATGCCCTTGCCGGAGTCCCCTGGGAATCGCTGAAACATATCGGCGGCTTTTACAGCCGTTGCCGTGCCGCGGCCCGGCAACTCGCCGAAATGCTTAGGGACGGGCCGGATCTGCTCCTTTCCCTCACCGGAGCGGAGGCGCCCCTGTATATGCTTCTCCGCCAAGGCGAAGTTCAGCCTGTCATCCGCAAGGCGGACGGGATCCTTGCTCTCCCCGGCGGGCCGACACTCTGCCTTCCTGAAAGCGATCCCGCTTGGGCGCATCGGGAAACAGCGATGGAAATGAAGTCCGCGGTCGACGCCGTAGTCTTCACCGCCTCGCATCCCTTTCAGCCGGACGCCCAGGAACAGCGGGAAATGCACTGCGCCGCCCTGGCCAGACTGTGGAAAATGCCCGTCATCGCCGTTCAGCAGACCGGCGCCACGGACAGCCTTGTTTATGCCGGCCAGAGCTTTGCACTGAACGGATCCGGCGAGCTTGTCGCCAGGGGTGCGGCCTTTCGTCGCGCCATCCTGAGCCTTGAACTCAGCCATGAGGGGCTTTGCGCCAGGGCGATTCCCTGCGAGGAAGAAGAGGCGCCGGAGGCAGTCTTCCCCCTGCAGGAACCCCTTGAGGCCCTTTTCCAGGCCGCCGTTCTTGGCATCCGGGATTACGTACACAAAAACGGCATGAGCGGCGCCGTTCTGGGGCTTTCCGGAGGCATGGACTCCGCCCTGGTGGCCTGCATGACCGTTGAAGCGCTGGGGGCGCAGAACGTCCTCGCCGTTCTCATGCCCTCGCCCTGGAGTTCAGAACACAGCGTTACCGACGCTGCTCTTCTGGCCGAAAATCTTGGCATGGAAACGCGTACGGTGAATATCGGATCCACCATGGACGCCTTTGAACAAGCGCTCTCCCCCGCCTTCAAGGGCCTTCCCGCCCAGGCGAACGACCTCACCGCGGACAATCTCCAGCCCCGCATCCGCGGAACCCTGCTCATGGCCTTTGCCAACCGCATGGGGCGCGTCGTCATCGCCACGGGCAACAAGTCCGAAATCGCCGCGGGCTACTGCACCCTGTACGGAGACACCGTGGGCGCGCTGGAACCCCTTGGCGACCTCTACAAAACCGACGTGTATCGCGTTGCGCGCTGGTACAACGAGGCAAAGGGCCGGGAGATCATTCCGGAAAACATCTTTGCCAAAGCCCCCTCGGCGGAACTTCACCCGGGCCAGGTGGATGAAGACGCTCTTCCTCCCTACGAAACCCTGGACGCCGTTCTCTTTCAGCTCCTGGAAAACGGCGCCAACCCCGAAAGCCTTGTTCTGCCGGGTTGCGAGGAAAAGACGGTGCGCGAAGTCGTTCGCCTGCTGAACCTCGCCGAGTTCAAGCGGCATCAGGGCGCTCCCATCCTTAAGCTCAGCCCCTGCACCTTTGGCGTGGATCGAAGTCTCCCCTCATCAACCAGACTTTGAACCTCATTTTCTTCCCTCCGGGCGTGAAATTTTGTGCTTTTCGCCCGGAACAGAGCCGGAAAAGGGTGACAGTCCGGCCTTGTCAACGTATAGTGAGGGCGCCTCTTTTCTTTACGAAACCCTGGACGCCGTTCTCTTTCAGCTCCTGGAAAACGGCGCTAACCCCGAAAGCCTTGTTCTGCCGGGTTGCGAGGAAAAGACGGTGCGCGAAGTCGTTCGCCTGCTGAACCTCGCCGAGTTCAAGCGGCATCAGGGCGCTCCCATCCTTAAGCTCAGCCCCTGCACCTTTGGCGTGGATCGAAGTCTCCCCTCATCAACCAGACTTTGAACCTCATTTTCTTCCCTCCGGGCGTGAAATTTTGTGCTTTTCGCCCGGAACAGAGCCGGAAAAGGGTGACAGCCCGGCCTTGTCAACGTATAGTGAGGGCGCATCTTTTCTTTTAACCTAGGGAAGTATCATGAGTGAAAACACTGTCGCCTGGCAGGCGCATCTCGCCGAAGGCGCGGCGCAATATCCGGAAATCGCGATCCGATCCATACAGTCCTATCTGGATGATGCCGCAAAAAAATTCGGATCCCGCAAGGCTGTCATCTTCCAGAATCTCACCATCACCTACCGGCAGCTCAAGGACAAGGCGGAGATTTTCGCCGCGTCCCTGCGCGACCGCGGCCTGAAAACGGGCGACCGCGTGGCCGTCATGATGCCCAATCTTCCCCAGACGGTCATCGCCTTCTGGGGGGCGCTCAAGGCGGGCGCCACCGTGGTCATGACCAATCCTCTCTACATGGAGAAGGAACTCACCCGCCATTTCCAGGATTGCACGCCGAAATTCCTCGTCACCATGGATCTGTTCTGGAGCAAAATCAGCGGCCTGCGCGACAAACTTGGCGTACAGGCCTACATTGTCTCCCGCGTGGCCGACGGCTTGGCCTTTCCCCTCAATTTCATCCAGTCCTTCCACGCGAAAAGGCAGGGCAACGCTCCTTCCGTTTCCTACGACGGCGAAACTGTCATCCCCTGGAAGGCCATGATGAAGAACAGGCGCCGCTACAGCGAAGAGCCTGAACACCCGGAGACGGATCTGGCACTGCTCCAGTATACGGGGGGAACCACGGGCTTTTCCAAGGGCGCCATGCTCACGCACGGGAACATCACCGCTCAGCTTCAGCAGCTCATCGCCCTTATCCAGTGGAACGAATCCTGCCCGGAACATATCTTCCTCAGCGTCATGCCCTTCTTCCATGTTTTCGGGCTGGTGGGCACGCTCATTCTTCCCGCGGTCATGGCCTCGCCCTGCATCCCTGTCCCGCGCTATGCCCCGCGCGACATGCTGGAACTCATCAGAAAGCACCGTCCCACGTTTTTTGTGGGAGCGCCTTCCGTCTACATTTCTCTCATGCAGCAGAAGAACATCGCCCAGTATGACCTCACCTGCATACAGCTCTGCATTTCCGGATCCTCCCCCTTCCCCCAGGCCAGCCTGAAGCTCTTCCAGGAACTCACCCATGCCCACATCACCGAGGGCTTTGGCCTCACGGAAGCCTCGCCCGTGGTCATTGCCAACCCCGTGTACGGCAGGCAGAAAATCGGATCCATCGGCATAC
This sequence comes from uncultured Mailhella sp., assembly GCA_964632155.1. Classification (GTDB taxonomy): domain Bacteria; phylum Desulfobacterota; class Desulfovibrionia; order Desulfovibrionales; family Desulfovibrionaceae; genus Mailhella. The sequence continues at coordinate 706 of CAZWBH010000012.1, read as the reverse complement.
CCATACCTCTGACGGAAGCCCGCATTGTCGATCTGGAGACCGGCAGGGATGAGCTTTCCGAGAACGAAATCGGCGAGCTTGTCGTTCGCGGGCCACAGGTTATGCAGGGCTATTGGAACCACCCCGAAGAAAGTTCCGCCACCATCGTGGATGGCTGGCTCCATACCGGCGACATCGCCTACCGCGATTCCGACGGCTACTACTTTATTGTGGATCGCAAAAAGGACATGGCCATCGTCGGCGGCTATAACGTCTTTCCGCGGGAGATCGATGAAGTTCTGCACGAATACCCCAAGATCAAGGATGCCGTCTCTCTCAGCGTGCCGCACCGCTCCAGAGGGGAAACGCTCAAGGCCTACATCGTGCCCAAGGAAGGCGAAAAAATCACGGCTTCGGAACTCGCCGCCTACTGCCGCAGTAAACTGGCCTCGTACAAGGTTCCCCGCATTTTCGAGTTCCGCAAGGAACTGCCCAAAACCGTTGTGGGTAAAGTGTTGCGCCGCGCCCTCCGTGAAGAGGAAGAAAAGAAGCAGAACGAGGAAGAAAAAGAAAGTTGACCCTTGAGAGGCGGCCTTCGCCCCGGGCAAAATTTTCCTCGCCGCCCCTTTTTCTGTTGACAGGCGGATATGAATTTCCTATAAGTTTTTCACGCCACGCGGGAGTAACTCAGTGGTAGAGTGCAACCTTGCCAAGGTTGAAGTCGCGG
>CAZWBH010000011.1:267-55784 GCA_964632155.1 uncultured Mailhella sp. | reverse complement strand
TGTATTGCCCTTTGGCTTAGAATTTTAGCATAACTCGTGTAGACACTCTCTAGAACGATAGCATAAAATAAAGTTTGTCATTGAAAAGGTTTTACTCTCACATTTTTTCGTATATGATTATCAAGTTATCAATACGAAAAGGTCTTACCTCAAAGGATTTAGCAATAATCTTTGTCCTATTGCTCTACCTGGATTCTGGAAAAAGGAAAGACATAACATATAGGATTGCCGTATGATATGTCTTCCGGTTTTGAGACAGATTTTGTCCTTTGAGGAAATGCCACCTACTTGTCGAGGGACAGATTTCTCCCACAACATTTCTTGAATTTTTTTCCGCTACCGCAGGGGCAAGGGTCGTTGCGCCCTACTTTGGGGCCTTTATATTTTGCGCGGGAGTCGTTCCTTGTGGTGGAAACAGCCCCCCCTATAGCCGCACTGTCTGTTTTATGGCTCAAATCCAGCTTCTGCCCTGACTCGTTCAGAGGCATGGGAGCGGATTCCTGGACTGGTTTTGCTTCTGACGCGACACCTTGTTCCCTCGTTTTACTGGCCGAGGCTTCAGCGGAAGTCTGCGCTTCCCCACCCTTGGCATTCAACGGCGCAACCTCCTCTGGCTCTTCGGATTCGACGCGCTTCATGCGTACATGAGTGAGTGAGGTAATGGCGTTTTCGTGGATGCGGAAGATCATCTCCTGGAACATATTGAAACCTTCGCGCTTGTATTCCAGCTTGGGGTCGCGTTGACCATAGCCGCGCAGACCGATGCCTTCGCGCAAGTAGTCCATGGCTCGCAGGTGTTCCTTCCAGCAACGATCCAGAGCTTCCAGCAGAAAATAACGCAGGATATCGCCATAGATGGATCCAGCCTCTTCGCGCAGTTCGGCGAAGATTTTTTCCACTCCTTCTCTGGCTTGGGAACGCGGCGGAATGGCACTCATGGTCATTTCGGGAAGCGCTCTCGTGATATTGCAGATCTGCATCAGTCTCGTGTTGGTAGAGGCCACAAGTTCAGCATCCGGGGCTTCTTTCAGGCCCTCTAGGGGCTGGTAAATGCTTTCCAGAAGCTCTTCAACAAAGTCAAAAAGCACGCCTTCCACATCGGGCAACTGCATGAGATCGCGCCGCAGACCATAGATGACCTCGCGCTGCTGGTTCATGACGTTGTCGTAATCCAGCAGGGTTTTTCTGATCTCGAAGTTATGGCCTTCCACGCGCTTCTGAGCGTTTTCAATGGCGCGGGAAACCATGCGATTTTCGATGGGTTCGCCTTCCTTCATGCCCAGCTTTTCCATGAGTCCGGAAATACGCTCCGAGCCGAAAATGCGCATGAGGTTGTCTTCAAGGGAAAGATAGAATCGTGAGGAACCCGGGTCACCCTGACGACCGGAACGACCTCGAAGCTGATTGTCGATGCGACGGCTCTCATGGCGTTCTGTGCCAAGGATGTGCAAACCGCCCAATTCTTTCACACCTTCGCCAAGGACAATATCGGTACCGCGACCGGCCATGTTGGTGGCTATGGTCACATGTCCCTTCTGCCCGGCCTTGGCCACAATGGCCGCCTCTTCGGCGTGATGCTTGGCGTTGAGTACACTGTGCGGGATGCCCTCCTTCTTCAGCATAGAGGAAAGCAATTCCGAAGTTTCGATGGAAATGGTACCTACAAGGACGGGTTGCCCTTTACGGTAAAGTTCCTTGATGCCATCAATGATGGCGTGGTATTTCTCCCGCTGAGTGCGGTAAATGAGATCCGGGCGGTCATCGCGGATCATGGGCATATTTGTGGGAACCGTGATGGTTTCCAGGCGATAGATTTGATCAAATTCCACGGCTTCCGTTTGAGCCGTGCCGGTCATGCCGGAGAGTTTGTCATACATTCGGAAATAGTTCTGGAAGGTGATGCTGGCGAGAGTCTGGTTTTCGGCTTCAACTTTCACTCCCTCCTTGGCCTCCAAGGCCTGGTGCAAACCATCGCTGAAGCGTCGACCCGGCATAAGACGACCGGTAAACTCGTCCACAATGACAACCTTGCCTTCATCGCTGACAATGTAGTCCACGTCGCGTTTAAAAGCGTGATGCGCCTTCAGTGACTGCAGAATATGATGCTGATAGGCGATACTGCCAGGGTCAAAGAGATTGGGGATGCCCAAGATTTTTTCACACTTGGCCACGCCGACATCGGTGAGCATGGCGGTTTTACCCTTCTCGTCCAGTGTAAAGTCTTCCTGCGCCTTAAGCTGACGAACCACGGCATCCATGGCCTGATAGAGCGTGGTGGATTCATCGCTAGCACCGGAGATAATGAGCGGTGTACGGGCTTCATCAATGAGGATGGAGTCCACTTCGTCCACAATGGCGAAATTATGACCGCGTTGCACAAGCTGTTCAGCATAGAACTTCATGTTGTCGCGCAGATAGTCAAAGCCAAACTCGTTATTGGTGCCGTAGGTAACGTCACAGGCATAGGCCTGCTTGCGCTGTTCATCGTCGAGTCCTTGCACAATGACGCCCACAGAGAGTCCGAGGAAACTGTAGATTTTTCCCATCCATTCGGCGTCGCGCCGTGCCAGATAGTCGTTTACAGTGACCACGTGTACGCCCTTGCCGGAGAGTGTGTTCAAAACAACGGCCAGCGTGGCCACCAGCGTTTTACCCTCGCCGGTCTTCATTTCAGCAATTTTTCCAGCGTGAAGCACCATGCCGCCGAGCATCTGCACATCGTAGTGGCGCATCCCCAGGACGCGACGCGAGGTCTCGCGCACCAGCGCAAAGACGCCTGGCAAAACATCATCGAGACTCTGCCCTCTGTTCTGTACCGCATCGCGGTATTCCGCCAGTTTTGTGGGAATTTCCTCGTCCGTGAGTTCCCGCATGGCAGGTTCAAGGGCGTTGCATTTTTTCAGTTGAGAACGGAGTGAACGCAGATAGCGGTCGTTTCGTGTGCCGAATATCTTGCCGATCAGAAACTTGATCATGCTCTTCTCCAGAGAAAGTCATTTTGAAACAAGTCAAAGAATAAGTCATGCCGCGCCATTTGGCAAATACGAACAAAGCACCTTCCCCCATCTTTTTTCAAAGACGAGGGATAGTTAAAAGAACATCGCTGTGTTAGAAGGTTCTGGACGTCTGGACAAAAAGACCGCTATACCTCATGATGAGAGCGCTTCGCGCCCCGTTTTTTTGCAAAGGATAATCATGTCGCGCCAGTTTCGCTTTTTTTTTCTCCTCTTTTGTGCCGTCCTCGCCCTTGCCGTTGCCACCGGCTGTTCCACGCGCCGCCCCGTTGGGAGCAGAGGTACGTCTTCCTACACGGTCAGGGGGAAGACCTATCACCCGTTGAAATCCGCCGCCGGCTTTACGGAGACCGGCATAGCCTCCTGGTACGGACCGGGCTTCCATGGCAAAAAGACGTCCAACGGGGAACGCTATAACCAGAACAGTATGACTGCGGCCCACAAATTACTGCCCTTCAATACAAAACTGCGTGTTACCAACCTGAAAAACGGTCGTTCCGTTGTCGTGCGTGTTAACGACCGTGGCCCTTTTGTGGGTTCACGCATCATCGATCTTTCCCGAGCGGCTGCTAAACAGCTGGACATGCTCGGATCGGGCACGGCTCGCGTGCGCCTTGTGGCTCTGAACGTCGGCAAAAAACCTGCTTTGATCACGCCCGAGGGAGATATAAACGGGCTTTTCTATGTACAGATTGGGGCCTTCCGGGAATTGCCGCGCGCCAAGGCACTTGCCGCGGCCATGCGCAGTCGCGGCTACGGTTGCCGCATCGCTAGGCATGACGGCAACGCGTTGCATTTCGTTCAGGTTGGTCCCTATAAAAGCAAATCCGCAGCGGATCGTGCGTCTCTCCCGCTCCTCAGGCAGTACAGCGGACTCTTCACTGTTGCCGAATAACGTCTCCACTAGCCGCACTCCTTCAAACCTGTATTCACGGAGTCTTTCCGCGCCCTGTTTCCTCTTTCAAAGGCGAGGCGATGAAAAGCCTGCCCCGCATGACAGCGTCGCCTCCGTAGCGCGCGCGAAGAGCATCCACCGCTGTATCGAGCTTTCCTCGCCTGTCTTTGTCCGGCACATTCCCTTCTTCCGTCAAAAGAGAAAGTTCAAGGGGTAATCCGGCCTCGAAACCGGACACCCTGAGTCCGATGAGCCGTACCGGCCCTGCAAGCTCCATGTCGTCCAGTATCTTCCTTGCCGTTTCGTACAGAACCGCCGTGCTGTCTGTACGTTCCGGCAGTGAAATTTGACGCGTGACCTTGCGGAAATTCGCGTACTTGATTTTCACAGTCACCGTGCGCCCGGCCAGCCCATTTCGGCGCAGACTCTCCCCCACACGTTCGGCATGGCGCATCAGCCAGGTGTACAGGCATTCCCGATCCAGCGTGTTCTCCTCCAGCGTGTTTTCCGCACTTTCGGATTTAGGCGGCGACCATGGCACAACGAGTCGAGGATCAAGGCCCTGCGCTCTCTCCCAAAGACCAAGCCCGGCCTTGCCGAAGCGTCGTTCCCAGAAGATCTTGCTGTAGCGCAAAACATCTCCGCAGGTCTTCACGCCCAGCGAGGACAAGCTCGCGGCAAAATGCTGCCCCACTCCGGGCACTGCCGTGACGGGCAAAGCGTGCAGAAACGCCGCCATCTCTTCTGGAGCAAGAAGGAAGAGGCCATCGGGTTTGCGCTGTTCCGAAGCAATCTTTGACAAAAATTTTATCGGCGCAATGCCCACGGAACAGGTCAGGCCACCCGTACTTTCCTTTACCGCGCTCTTGAGTTGCCAGCCCAGGCGTTCCACGCTACCAAAGAGGCGTTCCATGCCTGTGGCGTCCAGATAGGCTTCGTCCACGGAAGCCATTTCCACAAGCGGAGAAAACTGGCCAAGAAGCGCTCTGATTTGCGCGGAAAGTTCCGCGTAACGTTGCATACGCGGGCGCACATGAACCGCGTGAGGGCAGAGTCTTAGGGCTTCGGTCATGGGCATGGCTGAATGAACGCCATAACGGCGCGCCTCATAGGAACAAGTACTCACCACACCGCGATGCCCGCCGCCCACGATCACAGGGCGTCCCTTCAAAGAAGGATCGTCCATTTGCTCAATGGAAGCGAAAAACGCATCCATGTCCATATGCAAAATCCAACGTTGCGCTTTATCCATGGCCTGCCCCTAGGACAAAGACGCCCTCCCCAAGGACAGAATCTTTGGGGAAAGCCGCAGTACGCAGAATACACAAGAACCATGGGGACAGTTTGTTATGCATAGTTTTCTCTGAATTGAAGGCTTTTTCTTTCAAGCATGAATCGGCTGTGGCACAGAAAAAATTGTTCGCCGGGTTCGTTGGCGTTTCTCGATCAATTCAAGGGTCTTCACCAAATCGGTTGGAACCACTGGCATCCCGAAAGCAGAAAACGACAAAAAACTAGTGAAATAAGGAAACCCACAAACAGAACGCCATTAAGTAACAAAAGAAACGCCCATAATTCAGAATGATCCAAGTCGTGCAATCTCCTGACAAGCACGGTAATACTTGGAAGAAGCAAAGCAAAAATCGCAACGCCTAAATTCCCAAAGAGCAGAACCATGCTGATCAGCCAAAAGAAAATTTGAAAAAGCAGTATTCAGAGAGAGGCACGACCACTGATTGTGGCATATTTGACCATGAGGCAAGTACGAATGACGGTGGGAAGTCCATTTTATCCTCTCCTCTTGATAAAAAAGATAGAACAACGGCTGTCAACTTCTGGAAGGGTTCGCTTTGAGTATGACTACATAAAAGTTTACTTTTTGCAACTGATGCTTGTAAAATCTTGAAAAATACCGCCACAGGAAAAAACCATTGCTCAGCATCGCCTGATATACATGACGTTTTTTTGAAACAGAAACGCAAAGAAGAACCTTTCCGCGGCGGATTCTCCTTGACAAGAAACCCTGCTACCTCTAAGGAAAAAGTACCTTCCTTTTTTCTAAAAACGGCCCTTCGCGGAGGAAAAGTGCGGATCGTTCTGCTACGGTAGCGCCTGCCGTCATCCCATCAAGGAGTCAGCATCGTTGGCCAGAAAAAAATCCATGCAACAGTGGACGGTGGAAGATTCCGCCGACTTGTACGGCATCCACAGCTGGAGTGCCGGCTATTTCGACGTTTCAAAGCGCGGGGAAGTCGTCATTCGCCCCTTCGGTCGCGAAGGCGGCCCGGAGGTCAGCGTACTGGAGATCGTCCGCGAACTCAAGGCGCGGGGCTATGATCTGCCCGTACTCCTGCGCATTGAGAATATCCTTGATTCCCAGATTTCTCTTCTGCACCAGACTTTTCGCGCCGCAATTGATGAACTTGGATACCGGGGGGACTACCGCGGCGTCTTCCCCATCAAGGTCAATCAACAGCAACAAGTTGTTGAAAAAATAGCCCTTTACGGAGAAGCCTACCATCACGGACTGGAAGTCGGTTCCAAGGCCGAACTCATTGCCGCCGTGAGTCAGCTCAAGAGCCGCGAGGCCTGCCTTATCTGCAACGGCTACAAGGACGAGGAATTTATCGATCTCGGGCTGCACGCCCTGCGCATGGGCTTCAATGTCATCTTCGTTTTAGAAATGCCCGGCGAGCTGGACACCATACTCCACGAAGCCAAAAGAATGGAAATCAGGCCGCAGATCGGTGTGCGTGTGAAGCTTTCCACTAAGGCCAGCGGTCACTGGTCTGAATCCGGCGGCGAACGCTCCGCCTTCGGGCTTACCTCCGCCCAGATTGTAGATGTGGTGGACACCTTGAAAGCGCACGATATGCTGGACACCCTCAAGCTCATGCACTATCACCTTGGTTCCCAGGTACCCAACATCCGCGACATCCGCTCGGCCGTCATGGAGGCCACGCGCATCTACGCCAGTCTGGTCAAAGAAGGAGCAGCCATGGGCTACCTTGACCTCGGCGGCGGTCTAGCCGTGGACTATGACGGTTCCCATACCAACTATGTGACATCCCGCAACTACACGCTCATGGAATACTGCACCGATGTAGTGGAGGCCGTGATGACCATTCTTGACGATCAAAACGTCCCTCACCCTCACATAATCACGGAATCGGGTCGGGCCACCGTGGCCTATTACTCCATCCTGCTCTTTAACGTCCTTGGCGTAAGCCTTATCGAAGTGGGCGACCTTCCTGAAGAACTCCCGGAAGACACGCCCGAGTCCGTGCGCAACCTCAAGGAGACGTTGCAAAACATCAATCCTCGAAACCTCCAGGAAACGTACAACGACGCCGTATATTATTACGACGAAATGCGCCAACTCTTCATTGCAGGACGCGTCAGTTTACGCCAACGCACACTTTCTGAACATTTTTTCTGGGCCATCATGCGCACGCTTTCCGAAGAGCGCCGCCATGTAAAATACATACCCAGAGAACTGCAGGAGATCGACTCCATCCTGGCGGATATTTACTACTGCAATTTTAGCGTATTCCAATCCCTGCCGGACAGCTGGGCCATAGATCAGCTCTTCCCCATCATGCCCATACATCGCCTTAATGAATTTCCTGAACGCCAGGGCATACTCTCTGACCTCACCTGCGACAGCGACGGACGCATCTCTCACTTCATCGACCCCCAGGGCCTGAAGACCACGCTGGAACTGCACCCCCTGAAGGACGGCGAGGAGTACTATCTGGGAACCTTCCTCGTGGGCGCCTATCAGGAAACATTGGGCGATCTGCACAACCTCCTTGGCGACACTAACGTGGTTTCTGTACGCATACAGGAGGACGGCAGTTACGATTTTGTGCGTGAACTTGAGGGCGATACCGTGGCCGACATCCTAGCTTATGTGGAATACGACCCGCACCGCGTGCTGGTGAGCATACGCAAATCCGCCGAACGAGCCGTGCGCGAAAACCGCCTCACGCCCACGCAACGTTTTCAGCTCATGCAGGCTTTTGAGGACGGACTGCGCGGCTATACCTACTTCGAACGGTAGAAAAGGAGGCACTTTTCTACTTTCAAAGGAGACTTTTCCATGGAAGAAAAGACACGGACAGTAAGCACTGACGAAGAGTTAGCAAAGGCTGTAAAGGATGATGTCGACACTATAGAAATCGAAGGTCCTTTAGGAAAGAAAACCATAAGAATTAAAGCTACTGGAAAAATCGCATGGGCTGTTTGTTTTGCCGCGCTAGCTATTGCTGTTGCAAGTATTCTTACGGCTCCAACAACATCAGGAACTTCTACTGTTGCTGGGGTTGTGGTTGCTCCGGCAGTTGTTTCTATATTAGGCATGCCAACAACATTAACAGCCATTAGTATTGCCGTTGCTGGAGGAGGAATAGGAATTCTAAATAAATTGCGCAAGTACGATATGGAAAAAAGAGGAAACTTGCTTATTTTGAAGAAAAAATAGTCCTTTTATTCTTATATGTTTGGTTGAGGTATAGGATATCTTCTTCAGTAGAAATTTCCTTACTTAGCCTCAAATACCATAAGGAGGCAACGACATGGCAAAAGTACTCATCATTGGAGCTGGAGGCGTAAGTTCCGTGGCCGTCCACAAATGCGCGCAGGCCGCGGACGTGTTTGACAGCATTGTTCTGGCAAGCCGCACCAAGACCAGGTGCGATGCCATCGCCGCCAGCGTAAAGGAGCGCTATGGCCGCGAGGTAGAAACCGTCCGGGTAGACGCGGACAACGTGCCCGAGCTTGCGGCGCTCATCCGCAAGATACAGCCCAGCCTGGTCATGAACATTGCCCTCCCCTATCAGGATTTGCATATCATGGACGCCTGCCTGGAGGCCGGGGTAAACTACCTGGACACCGCCAATTATGAACCACTGGACGACGCCCATTTTGAATACAAGTGGCAGTGGGCCTACAAAGAAAAATTTGAGAAGGCCGGACTTTGCGCCCTCTTGGGTTCCGGCTTCGACCCTGGTGTGACCAATGTCTTCTGTGCCTACGCCCAGAAGCACCTCTTCGATGAAATCAACGTGCTGGACATCATCGACGCCAATGCCGGCGATCACGGCTTACCCTTTGCCACGAATTTCAACCCTGAGATTAATCTTCGCGAAGTTTCCGCCAAAGGTCGCTACTGGGAGAGGGGAGAATGGGTGGAGACCGATCCGCTCTCCTGGAAGATGTCGTTCGATTTCCCCGGAGGAATAGGCAGGCGCAACTGCTACCTTATGTACCACGAGGAACTGGAATCTTTGGTAAGGCATCTCAAGGGCATTCGCCGCGCCCGCTTCTGGATGACTTTTGGCGACGCCTACCTAAACCATCTTCAGGTTTTCAAAAACGTGGGACTGCTTGGCATTGAACCTGTAGTTTTCCAAGGACAAAAAATCGTGCCGCTGAAATTCCTAGCCGGGCTTCTGCCCGACCCCGCCTCGCTGGGATCCCGCACCGTGGGCAAAACCTGCATTGGCTGCCTCATGCGCGGCAAAAAAAACGGAGAGGAACGCGTTCGCTACATTTACAATATTTGCGACCATCAGGAGTGCTACAAGGAACTCGGTTCCCAGGCCATCTCTTACACCACCGGCGTACCCGCCATGGTCGGTGCCATGATGCTGATCACGGGCAAATGGAACAGGCCCGGCGTGTGGAACATGGAAGAGATGGATCCCGATCCCTTCTTAGAAGTCCTTGGTAAGTACGGACTCCCCTGGAAGGTGGCCGAACTTGACTAACTTGCCAGTTTCCGCCTTGGAGGCTCGCTATGGACTTTGAAGCAAAGGCAGCACGGCTGGAGGAGCAACTCTACTTTCAAGAACGCCTGCTCTCTCAGCTCAACGACGCCCTCACCGGTCAGCAGAGGCAGATCGACCGACTGGAAAAGCGCGTAGAGGTGCTGGAAACGAACCTGGCCGCCGTGCTTGAGGCTGTGCGCGAGGCGCCAGTAAAAACGCTTCCGCCCCACTTCATGCCGGAGCGTTACTAATGCCACAAAACATGAACGACTACCTCAAAAAACTGCGCCCGGAAAGCTGGCCCTCCCCCTGCTTTGTCACCGATCTTGCCCTGTTGCGCAAGAATGCCGCAGTGCTGGACAGTGTGCAAAAGCGCACGGGGGCCAAGATGTTACTGGCCCTCAAGTGCTTCTCCCAGGGCGTTGCCTTTCCCGTACTCTCCCGGGCCATGCGCGGCCCTCTTTACGGTTGCTGCGCCAGTTCTCCGGACGAGGCGCGCCTGGCAAAGGAGGAGTTTTGCGGCGAAGTCCACGCCTTTGCGGCCGCGTGGAGCGAGGAAGAACTTACGGAAACACTCAAGTACGCCGATCACCTTGTGTTCAATTCCTTTGCCCAGTGGAAACGCTTCCACCCCATGGTGGAGGCCGCCGAGGCACGCGAAGGCAGACGCATAGAATACGGTCTGCGCCTGAACCCCGAACATTCGGAAGTCGCCGTGCCTCTCTACGACCCCTGCGCTCCGGGTTCGCGCCTAGGCATTCGCCCCGCGGCCTTTCACGCAGAACTTGCACGCGACCCTCGCGCTCTAACCGGCATTTCTGGTCTACACTTCCACACTCTTTGCGAACAGGACGCCCTGCCCCTGGCCCGCACGCTGGAGGCCGTGGAAAAGCATTTTGGACGATTTTTTGGCGGGATGAAGTGGATTAATTTTGGCGGCGGACACCATATTACACGAGAAGGCTACGACATCGACCTGCTCTGCCGCTGCATAGAGCGGGTACGCGACGCCTATGGCGTGCAGATATACCTGGAACCGGGCGAGGCCGTGGCCCTCAACGCCGGTGTGCTTGTAAGCAGCGTGCTGGACGTGGTGCAGGCCGACATACCAGTAGCCATACTCGACACCTCCGCTGCCTGCCATATACCCGACGTTTTGGAAATGCCCTATCGTCCTGATGTGATAGGGGCAGATCTGCCTGGCCAAAAAGCCTTTACCTGCCGCCTGGCCGGAAAGTCCTGCCTTGCCGGAGACGTTATTGGAGAATACTCCTTTGATCGCAAACTTTGCCCAGGGGACAGGCTGGTTTTTTTGGATATGGCCATCTACAGCATGGTCAAAACCAATACCTTCAACGGGTTGCGTCTGCCTTCCCTTGCCCTTTGGGATTCAGAAAGCAATGAGCGCCGCGTCACCCGTACCTTTGGCTACAAGGACTTCCGCGACAGACTCTAAAGCTAGCGATTTCTGCCAGAGACCGTCTTCCTTTGCGGCAAACATATTAGGCAACTCACAGCCAGGCATTACATCTTCCCAGCCATATGATTGCACGGCCCGCGACCCTTGCCCGGCGCAAAACTGTGGCGAAGGCCGCGGTTCAAAAATTCCTGCGCCCGGGTAACAGCCACGCGCAACGGCATACCAAAGCCCAGCTGCGTGGCAATGGCGGCGGAAAGCGTGCAGCCTGTGCCGTGTGTGTTTTCCGTTTCCACAAAGGGCTGACGCAGAGGTACGGGTTCATGCCCGGGTTCCAAAAGCCAGTCCGTGACGAAGATGGGCTTGCCTTCGCAGTGTCCGCCCTTGATGAGTACAGCGTGGGCGCCCATGTCCAGGAGTTTCTGTCCGGCTTCCACGGCATCGCCGTCCGAACGAATGCTCACGCCTGTGAAAACTTTGGCCTCCGGACGATTCGGGGTAAAAAGATCGGCTCTGGGCAGAAGGCGTTCTTTAAGGGCTGCCACGCCGTCTTCTTCCAAGAGCCTGTGCCCGCTTGTACTCACGCACACAGGGTCTACCACCAAGGGAAAGGATTCCTTTTCCAGAATATCGGCCAGCGCGTTAATAATGCCACTGTTAAATAGCATACCTGTTTTGGCGGCGTGGACGGGGAACCCCTCCAGCACAGTACGCAACTGCAACGCCGCGAAGTCCGGTTCCGGCACACGAATGCCAAAAACGCCAAGACCGTTTTGCGCCGTGAGCGCGGTAATCACGCTCATGCCAAAGGCTCCAAGCATGGTCATGGTTTTGATGTCAGCCTGTATACCGGCGCCGCCACCAGAATCGGAACCGGCAATGGTGAGAATGTTTGGTGGCTTTTGCATCTGTGGCTCCTTCGTCAATTTCTTTATTCAAAAACGACAAATTTTCCAACAGGTCAAGGGGGAATATCCGCATTGCTTCGCACGGAGGCGCTTGCTGATTCAGTTTTTTTGTGCTATGTGGAATAAATCTATATCTCTTGCATAAAGGAGACCGCGGATGCATCGCCTGAAATTTACCCTTCCCCTCCTTCTGGCACTTCTCCTCGTGCCCAGTCTTTGCTTTGCAGAAGAACATTTTCATCTTCCCAGCGATCTTTCCATTTTCTGGGTAGTTCCGTTCGTCTGTATGCTGCTTTCCATTGCCATCTGCCCGCTGACGGTTCCCCATTTCTGGGAACACAACTTTGGCAAGGTGGCTGCCTTCTGGGGCTTGGCCTTCCTTGTCCCCTGCGCCCTGGTCTTCGGCTTTGGCAACGCCTTTTTCTTGGCTGCCGACAGCGTACTGCTTGAGTATATGCCCTTCATCCTTCTGTTGCTTGCCCTATTCACCGTGGCCGGCGGCATTCGCCTCAAAGGTTCCCTGGTGGGTACACCCCTGGTGAATACCGGCATACTCGCCGTGGGCACTATCCTCGCCAGCTGGATGGGAACGACCGGCGCGGCCATGCTGCTCATCCGCCCGCTCCTGCGCGCCAACGCTCACCGCAAATACCGCGTGCATCAGGTCATTTTTTTCATCTTCCTCGTCGCCAATATCGGTGGATCTCTTACACCTCTGGGCGATCCGCCGCTCTTCCTTGGCTTTTTGAAGGGCGTGGATTTCTTCTGGACCACGTTGCACCTTTTTACAAAAACCTTGCTGGCCGCCGTTATTCTGCTGACGCTATACTACGGGATTGATACCGTGCTCTTCAAGAAGGAAGGAAACCCTGTTCCTCCTGGTGCCGCCAACTCCAACGAAAAACTTGGCTTTGAAGGCTGCATCAACTTTGTCTTTTTGGCTTGCATCGTGGCCAACACACTTATTTCCGGCCAGTGGCAAGGCCCCACCTTCCATATTTTTGGCGTTCCCATGGAACTCCAAAACGTAGTACGCGACTTCATGTATGTGGTCATTGCCGTGGCGTCCTGGGTTACCACCAGCAAAGAATGCCGTCAACGCAACAACTTTACCTGGGCACCCATTGAAGAAGTGGCCAAGCTCTTCATTGGCATCTTCCTGAGCATGATTCCGGCCATTGCCATCCTGCGCGCCGGTTCCGACGGCGCCCTTGCCGCCGTGGTCAACCTGACCACCGATGCCGAGGGGCATCATGTTACCTCTATGTTCTTCTGGATGACCGGTATCCTTTCCTCCTTCCTGGATAATGCGCCCACGTACCTTGTGTTCTTCAACACTGCAGGCGGCGTCGCCGATACGCTCATGCATGAAGGCGAAGTTTTGGCCGCCATTTCCGCCGGCGCTGTATTCATGGGCGCAAACACCTACATAGGCAATGCTCCCAACTTTATGGTCAAGGCCATCTCGGAAGAGCAGGGCGTCAAGATGCCCAGCTTCTTTGGTTATATGGCCTGGTCCGTTGGCATTCTTTGCCCGCTCTTTTTGCTCATCACCCTGATTTACTTCATGTAGCAATTTGAGCCGTTGACAAAAAGGGGTCATATCTTGCGGAATATGGCCCCTTTTGCGAGACGTCCGCTCTGTTACGAATGCCTTTGCTCCATATGATTTTCAACCCGCTGAAGCAATTTGAAGAAACATAAAACGCATGGCCGATTGACTGAATTACCGCACTTCATTGCCGTCTCTTTGGCTTTCAGCTTTTTCTACCTGTGGCCACGAGTAACAAGATGCTTGTGAATAGTTGTTCTATACGCAATGTTGTCTGCAACCTCGCGGAGTTCTACCAGATTCCTATCTCTATTCCTTTCTACCAGCACAATCAGTATTTGGCCGATTTCTTCTGTAATTATCGGCTTTCTGCCTGTGGATGCTTTGCCTCCAGCCGACCTTCTTTTTTTGAATACTGCAATCTGAGAATAGAGAGTTACTCTGCTGGTATGAAAGATTTCAGCAGTTTTTTATCCACGGTAATCTTTTTTCAATGACCGTTTTTACGGTTGTCTCAAGGATTAAAAATTAAAACCTTTTCTTTCTCTTTTTCAATATGTTCAAAAAAACGAGACATTCACATTTTCAATAAAATTCACACTTCAACTATCTGAAATAAAAAGCAAAATTTGCTAAAAATCACCAAAAATTGCCTCTCTAACAAGCAGAAAAAATACAACACTACGACAAGAACCAAAATATTTTATGAAAATTGAGCATTGTCCAGTCGCAGAACCATGAACAGGCTATGACGCCAGGATGACACGGTTACGTATGATGACAAGTGGGAGTGGGGAGAGGTCTTCTTCTTGACTGAAAGGCCTCTCCCGCCCCTAGAGACTTTTTTCTATTGCTATTTATTCGCGATACCATAGGCCACGTCATGAGTGCCAAGAGGAGTATCATCCAGTTCTTCAAAGAAATGGGTGGGGCGCTCCTTCTGTTCTGGAACCTCAATATCCTGATTCACATATTCGCGGTAGCCCGTACCGGCAGGGATGAGGCGCCCGACAATGACGTTTTCCTTGAGTCCGCGCAGATAATCCTGCTTACCCTTGAGAGAAGCCTCGGTGAGTACCTTAGTAGTCTCCTGGAAGGAGGCTGCGGCTACCCAGGAGAGAGAGCTGAGGGAGGCCTGGGTGATGCCGAGAACCAGAGGTTCCGCCGTAGCGGGCTGACGGCCTTCGGCAATGGCCTTTTCGTTTTCTTCCTTGAACTCAATTTTGTCCACCTGTTCACCCACAAGGAAGGTTGTCTGACCGGGATCAAGAATAGAGACTTTTTTGAGCATTTGGCGCACGATGACCTCGATGTGCTTGTCATCAATGCCCACGCCCTGGAAGCGGTACACTTCCTGGATTTCGTCAACAAGGTACTTGGCCAGGTACTTTTCACCACGAGTGTGCAGGATGTCGTGAAGTTCGGGATGCCCTTCGGTAAGAGTTTCACCGGCTTCCACATAGTCGTCATCGGAAACAGTGATATGCTTACCCTTGGGGATAAGGTATTCTCGTGCGTCACCCACTTCAGGACGCACAATGAGCTTTCTCTTACCCTTTGATTCGCCCGCGAATTCCACCGTTCCGGAAATTTCGGAGACCTCAGCCCTTTCCTTGGGCTTGCGGGCTTCAAAAAGCTCGGCCACGCGTGGAAGGCCGCCCACGATATCCTTGGTTTTGGAAGTTTCGCGGGGCTTACGGGCAATAACATCACCGGCCTGTACGGAAGCTCCGTCCTTGACCATGATCAATGTTCCCACAGGCAGGCTGTATGTGGCAAAGCCTTGAGCCGAAGTGCGTTTTTTGACTTCTCCGTTCTCATCAACAATGGAGATGGAAGGTCGGAAATTCGTCGTACGGTACTCCATAATTGTGTGAGTGGCCTGCCCTGTGGTTTCGTCGCTCTTTTCCTGCACAGTTTTGCCTTCAAGAATATCATGATACTGAACTGTGCCGTCCACTTCTGTGATGGAGGGTTCATTGAAGGGATCCCACTCGGCAAGTTGCCTACCCTTCAAGACCTCTTCTCCGTCCTGAACGTAAAGACGCGCGCCGTTGGGCAGGATGTACTTTTCGACCTCACGACCTTGATCGTCCACAATGGTGAGCTTCCCGCTTTTACCGATAACGAGGGATACTCCTTCGCGGTTCACAACGGTCTTGACACGCTCAAGATTCACGTGACCGGAATTCTGGGCGTCAAAGCTGGATTTGGCAACCTGAGCGGAAGCCGTTCCACCAATGTGGAAGGTACGCATGGTGAGTTGCGTACCCGGCTCACCGATGGATTGGGCTGCAATGATGCCCACTGTCTCACCCACGTTGACCAAATGTCCGCGGGCCAGATCACGCCCATAACACAGGGCGCATACGCCGCGTTCAGCCTGACAGGTCAAGGCGGATCGGATGGTCACGCTGCTGACGCCCGCATCGTCCAGAACATCGGCCACCTTCTCATCCACAAGAGTATTCGCGGGGAAGAGCTGTTCTCTCGTGGCGGGATGCAACACAGGGTAAAGCAGAACGCGCCCGAGGATGCGATCCCGCAGAGGCAGTTTGATTTCGTTGCCTTCACGCAGAGCGGTCATTTCAATGCCGTCCACAGTGTTGCAGTCTTCCTGAGACACAATAACGTCCTGAACCACGTCCACCAGTCGGCGTGTTAGATAACCGGAGTTTGCCGTCTTCAGAGCGGTATCGGCCAGACCTTTACGTGCGCCGTGCGTAGAAGTGAAATACTGAAGTACAGAAAGACCTTCGCGGAAACTTGCAGTGATGGGTGTTTCAATAATGGCTCCTGAAGGTTTGGCCATGAGGCCGCGCATGCCGCCCAATTGCCGCATCTGGTCGGCATTGCCTCGCGCGCCGGAATTGGACATCATGTAGATTGGATTGAAGCTGGTATCGTTGGCCTCACGTCCTGTTTTTGGATCCTTAACATGATCAATGGAGATTTCCTTCATCATCTCCTTCGAGATATTGGTGGACGTCTGAGACCACACGTCAACGACTTTGTTGTATTTCTCCGTACGGGTGATAATACCGTCGCGGTACTGTTTTTCAATGGCGTCCACTTCTGACTGTGAAGCCGCAATGATGGCTTTCTTCTGTCGCGGTATGGTCATATCCTTGAGTCCAATGGAGATGCCTGCGCGGGTGGAGAACTCGTAGCCGATATTCTTGAGCTGATCGCAGAGTATGACGGTATTCTTGATTCCAGCGGCTTTGTAGGCAATGCCTACAAGTTTGCCAATGGCCTTTTTGGTCAGCTCCTTGTTCACTTCATCAAAGGAGATAACATGGGGAAGGCGTTCCCAGACCAGCACGCGTCCGCAGGTGGTGTCCACAAGCTTCCCGTCCTCCATGCGCACACGGATGCGGGCATGAAGATCAAGTTTTTGAGCATCATAGGCGGCTTCTA
This sequence comes from uncultured Mailhella sp., assembly GCA_964632155.1. Taxonomy (GTDB): domain Bacteria; phylum Desulfobacterota; class Desulfovibrionia; order Desulfovibrionales; family Desulfovibrionaceae; genus Mailhella. Next base: position 38,807 of record CAZWBH010000011.1, on the reverse strand, counting down.
CTTCCCATGGGGCACAGAAAATCATGCCCTCACCCTTGCAGAAGGAACGCTCCACGGTCATATAGTACAAGCCGAGAACCATGTCCTGTGAAGGGATGATAACAGGGCTTCCGTTGGCGGGCGAGAGTATATTGTTGGTACTCATGAGAAGTACGCGGCACTCAATCTGTGCTTCCACGGAAAGTGGGATATGCACGGCCATTTGGTCGCCATCAAAGTCCGCGTTATACGCGGTACAGACTAAGGGATGCAGGCGTATGGCCTTGCCCTCCACAAGAAGAGGTTCAAATGCCTGTATGCCCAAGCGGTGCAAAGTGGGGGCGCGGTTCAGCAGGACGGGATATTCGCGCACGACATCGGCCAGGATATCCCATACCACCAATTCTTCCCGTTCCACCATTTTCTTGGCGCTCTTAATTGTGGAGGCGTAACCGCGCTTTTCAAGTTCGGAATAGATAAACGGCTTGAAAAGCTCCAGGGCCATCTTCTTGGGCAGACCGCACTGATGCAGTTTGAGGGATGGACCCACGCAAATGACGGAGCGCCCGGAATAGTCCACACGTTTGCCGAGCAGGTTCTGGCGGAAACGTCCCTGCTTGCCCTTGATCATGTCGGAAAGGGACTTCAGGGCGCGACCGTTGGTGCCGGTGATGGCTCTGCCCCTGCGACCATTGTCGAAGAGTGCGTCCACGGCTTCCTGGAGCATACGTTTTTCATTGCGGATGATAATATCTGGAGCGCCGAGTTCCTTGAGCCTTTTTAGACGGTTATTGCGGTTAATGACACGGCGGTAGAGGTCGTTCAGATCAGACGTGGCGAAGCGGCCTCCATCCAGAGGCACAAGGGGACGCAGATCAGGCGGGATAACAGGAATGACTTCCAGGATCATCCATTCGGGTCTGTTGTTTGATTCCAGAAAGGATTCCACAATCTTGAGCCGCTTGGTAAGCTTTTTCTTCTTGGTCTGGCTGTTGGTTATCTGAGAATCTTCGCGGAGTACGTTTTTCAGCGTGGCAAGATCAAGCTCTTCGAGCAGGGAGCGGACAGCTTCGGCTCCCATGCCAACTTTGAGAGCTTCCTCCCCGTAACGCTCCATGCATTGAAGATACTGATCTTCGGAAATAACCTGCATTTTGCTCAGGTTTGTGGAACCCGGATCCAGTACTACATAGGAATCGAAATACAGAACCTTCTCAAGGTCGGCCATGGACATATCCAGAAGGATACCGATCTTGGAAGGAAGCGTTTTCAAAAACCAGATATGAGCCACGGGCGCGGCCAGTTCAATATGTCCCATGCGCTCGCGGCGTACCTTGGAGGCGATGACTTCCACGCCGCACTTTTCACACACGATGCCGCGATGCTTCATGCGCTTGTACTTGCCACAATTACACTCATAGTCCTTCACCGGACCGAATATCTTGGCGCAAAAAAGACCGTCGCGTTCGGGTTTGAAGGTGCGGTAATTGATGGTCTCCGGCTTTTTTACTTCGCCGTAAGACCACTCGCGGATATTTTCCGGCGAGGCAAGCGTGATCTGAATGGCGTTCAAATTGCGGATGTTCGACACATTGGAGGCCGCCGCCGTGTCGCGGACAGCAAACAGATCGTCCAGACTCATTTATATCTCCCTGGCAAAGAGGGTTGGGTTCAGCGTTGCCCGTGATGACATAAAAGGAAGCAGTCGTCCTGTAACCTTTGCATCTCAAAAGAAGGCAAGGCTTCGCAAAAGGCAGGCACTCTCCTATACTTCATGCGGATAGTCCTCTTCTTGTTCCGGCGCATCGCGCGAGGACTGTTTAGCATCCAGAACAGGCCCGTTTACGAAAAAGCGTTGTTTGGTAGGTTTTTTTGACTCTTCCTGTTCCAGATTCACATTGAGACCAAGGGACATGAGTTCCTTGACCAGAACATTGAAGGATTCGGGCAGACCGGCTTCAAGAAAGTTGTCTCCCTTGACGATTTTTTCGTACATCTTCACACGACCAGCAACGTCATCGGACTTCACCGTGAGGAATTCCTGTAGAAGATAGGAAGCGCCGTAGCCTTCCAGAGCCCACACTTCCATTTCTCCAAGACGCTGGCCACCGAACTGGGCCTTGCCTCCCAGAGGTTGCTGTGTGACAAGAGAGTAGGGTCCTGTGGAACGTGCGTGTATCTTTTCGTCCACAAGGTGATGCAACTTCAGGTAGTACATCACGCCTGTAGTCACGCGATTGGCAAAGGGTTCGCCGGTGCGACCGTCATAGAGAACCGTTTTGCCGTCATCGGGCAGGCCCGCGCACTCAAGCCACGACCAGATCTGATCTTCCGTGGCGCCGTCGAATACCGGCGTTTTGGTCACAATGCCTTTGCGCAGGTCAAGCACGGCCTTGCGTAGGGTTTCATCGTCCATGCTGTCCACAAGCTCGTCAATACTCATACCGTCTCGGGTCACGGGCAGATCGGCGGCAAAAATGGCCTTTACCTCAGAGCGTATGACATCCATGGTCTTACCCTGATCAACCATCTCGGCGAGCTGACGACCCAGTTCCTTGGCGGCCCACCCCAAGTGCGTCTCCATGATTTGGCCGATGTTCATTCGGGAAGGTACACCTAGGGGGTTCAATACAACGTCCACCGGGCGACCGTCCTTGAAGAAGGGCATATCTTCCTCGGGCAGTATCATGGAAACCACACCCTTGTTGCCGTGGCGCCCCGCCATCTTGTCGCCCACGGAGAGCTTGCGTTTGATGGCAATGTGTACCTTGACCATCTTGATCACGCCCGGAGGTAAATCATCGCCTTCGGTGGCCTTTTCCCGCTTGGCGTTATAAAGCTTTTTTACCACCTCGAGCTGGCGATCATAGGCTTGTACAAGGCGTGCGACTTCTTCGTTCACTTCCTTGTTGCGCAGTATGCCCCCGAAAGTTTTGATCGGCAACGCTTCCATGACTTCCCAGGTAAGAGCGGAACCCGCACTGGCCAAAACTTCGTCCTTGCGCTTTCCGTGAATGTCCACAACCAGAATCTGCCCTTCCATGAGCGTGCGCAAACGTTCACGGGTACGGTCGGTCAGAGCGCGGATGTGGTCGGCTTCCTTGCGGTCAAGCTTCGCAATCTCGTAGCTTTCGATCTCGCGAGTACGGTCGTCCTTTTCGCCAGAACGGCGGTTGAAGACCTTTACATCGATAACCGTACCCTCGATCCCAGGCGGTACTTTGAGAGAGGTGTTCTTCACGTCCCGCGCTTTGTCGCCAAAGATGGCGCGCAGGAGCTTTTCTTCTGGGGTAAGTTGCGTCTCGCCCTTGGGGGTGATCTTACCCACGAGAATATCATCAGGTTTGACGGAAGCGCCGATGCGGATCACGCCGCTGCTGTCCAGATCGTGAAGCATATCATCGCCCACGTTGGGGATATCGCGGGTGATTTCTTCCGGGCCGAGTTTAGTATCGCGGGCGGCCACTTCAAATTCTTCAATGTGTATGGATGTATAGATATCGTCCCGCACCGCGCGTTCGGAAATGAGAACTGCGTCTTCGTAGTTGTAGCCGCACCAAGGCATGAAGGCCACCACAAGGTTCTTGCCCAGGGCCAGTTCACCTTTTTCGATGCCCGGACCATCGGCAAGAACATCGCCTTTCTTCACGCGCTGACCTGGCAAACAGGTGGGCTTTTGCCCAAAACAGGAGTTCTGGTTGGACTTGTGGAATTTTAAAAGATCATAGCTACACACGCCGCCGTGATCTTTCAGATACAAATCATCGTAGGCCACAATGATGCGCTCGGCGTCGGCATAGCGCACCACGCCGTTTCCTTCGGCCAAAAGGCAGGCACCCGAGTCGCGGGCCACATCGTATTCCATGCCGGTACCCACCAGCGGGCGCTCAGAGCGCAGGAGGGGCACGGCCTGACGCTGCATGTTCGAACCCATGAGCGCGCGGTTGGCGTCATCATGTTCCAGGAAGGGAATGAGCGCGGCGGAGATGGACACCATCTGGCTGGGAGAAATGTCCTGAAGAGTCACCTCGTTGCGCTTGGCCATGAACACATCGCCACCGGTGGAGCGCACCGGGAGATTTTCCTGAAGAAAGCGACCATGTTCATCCACGGGAGCATCGGCCTGGGCGATTATCTGATCTTTTTCACAGGAGGCATCGTAATGCACAATTTCATTGGTTCTGCAACCGTTGCGCACAACGCGATACGGGGTTTCGATGAAGCCGTATTCATTCACCTTGGCGTAAGTAGTCAGGGAGACGATAAGACCTATGTTCGGGCCTTCTGGCGTTTCAATGGGGCAAATGCGACCGTAATGAGAGGTGTGTACGTCACGCACTTCGAAACCAGCGCGTTCCCGGGTCAACCCACCAGGACCAAGAGCGGACAGACGTCGCTTGTGCGTCACTTCTGAAAGGGAGTTCGTCTGATCCATAAACTGAGAAAGCTGAGACGTGCCAAAGAATTCCTTCAGCACAGCGGCAACCGGCTTTGGGTTGATGAGATCGTGCGGCATAAGGGAGGCAACTTCCGTTATGCTCATACGTTCCTTAATAGCACGCTCCATGCGCACAAGGCCAATGCGGTACTGATTTTCCACAAGCTCGCCCACGAGGCGCACACGACGGTTGCCCAAATGATCGATATCGTCCGGGGCGCCGTTGGTATCTTTAAGTTCTACCAGAACCTTGATGGCGGTAACAATATCCTCGTCAGTGAGCGTGTACACATCCTTGTCCGTGTGCAGACCAAGGCGGAGGTTCAGCTTGTAACGACCAACAGCGGAGAGATCATAATAATCGGCATTGCGGAAGAGCGTATCAAAATGGCTTGCAGCAATTTCAGGCGTAGGGGGAGAGCTTGGACGGAGCCGACGGTAGATTTCTTCCTGCGCTTTTTCCTTGCTTGTAGTTTTATCAAGAGCGAGCGTGTCAAGGATAGAAGAAGAAGTCCCCGCGCCGCGGGTGTGCAGCACGGCAAGAGAATCCACCCCCGCTTCCCTGAATTTTTGAAGGAGTTCAGAAGTTATCTCTTTGGTGGATTCGGCTATAATCTCGCCCGTATCAGTATTAATCACGTCTTTGGCAAGGAAGAGTCCGGAAAGTGCATCGGGAGCCACTTCGATATATTTTATATCGGCAGCGACGATTTTTTTCCAATGGCGCTTTGTCAGTTTTTTGCCGGAGCTGACTATCACGTTGCCTTCGGCATCCATAATGTCGGCAAATGTCACGCGATCCTTGTCGCTGGAGAAGAGATCCCCATCGGCACGCAAGAAGAGACGCCCGTCGTCGTCAAGGCGGTATTCTTCATATTTATAGAAGGTTTCGAGGATTTGTTCCTTGGTCATGCCCATGGCTTTGAGCAGAATGGTCACGGGCATTTTCCGCCGTCGGTCAATGCGGACATACAGTATATCTTTGTGGTCGAAGTCGAAGTCGAGCCAGGATCCGCGCATGGGAATAACGCGGCAGGAATACAGCACCTTGCGGGATGTGTGCGTCTTGCCGCTGTCGTGTTCAAAAATGATACCGGGAGAGCGCTGGAGTTGATTGACAATGACACGCTCCGTGCCATTCACGATAAAGGTGCCCTTCTCGGTCATCAGCGGCAAGGTACCAAAATAGATGTCCTGTTCCTTGCCGTCGCGAAAGGTACGATTTCCGGTGGATTCGTCCACATCGTAGGTGTCAAGGCGAACCTTGATGCGCACTGGAGCCTCGTAGGTAAGCCCCTTGGAAACACATTCCGCCTGATCATACTTGGGATCACTGATGTCGTATCCCAGGTACTCCAGACTTGCGGTGCGATTGAAATCTTCGATGGGAAACACGGAACGGAAGACACCTTCGAGGCCCGTCTTGGGGTCGCGTTCCGATTCCTTGAGTCCCTTTTGCAGGAAAGCGTTGTAGGAATCCACCTGAAGGTTTAAAAGATGCGGAATGGGAAGGGACACTTTGATTTTGCCGAATTGCTTCGTAAGCTGACCCATTACTTTACCCCAAGAATGGCCTTTTCCGGTCGTGCGCCGGAAAATTAAAAAGATAGTGTGCAGGACGGCACATAGGGTATAAACGCAGAAAAGCAGACAACATTCCCCTTCCTCCTTACGCGGGGGCGTTGCCTGCGGCTGACGGCATCTGTTCTACTGAAGATTTCTCATCTGTGATGCCTGCTTATCCATCCATAAAAAAGTCCAAAAGAGTTTGTCAATTTATCCTCAACCAAAAAAAATTGCAAGTGTTTTTTTCCGTTGTATTCTCGAAGGGATTTTCAGAAGTATGGCATGGTAGCAACTCTGGAGCAAAACCTCTTATAGGCAAATCGCGGACGGCGGAATCAGTTTTTGAAAGCAACACGGCGAGACTTCTTTCCTTTTGTGCTTTCTTTCTTTTCCGGGCTATGGCCATGCGCTGGGCTTTCGTTCAAAGAAAACTCGCGCATCTCTTGGCGCGGAACCATAAGCTTGTGGGCAAGGCTTTGCTTTCTTTGCGGTTCGGGAGGAAAAACCTGTTCGAGTTTCAGAAGAAAGGCGCCGGAACGTCTGTCACGGATGGGACTGGGCAGACCTTCACAGAGTACACCCGGTGAGAGATGCGCGGCTTGTGGTACAAGCGCCATCCCGCGTTCCGTGCAGGCGTAACGCGCGCGACCGGGGAGATTCGGGACGGTAAAGGCGTCTGACACGATACGCGCGAAGAGGCGGCGGTTCCGTGAGGCTAACGGCGGTTGTTCACCATCGTTCAGTTTTTTGAGAAGCAAAAAGGAGAGACTGACGGAATCCTTCCTCAGCCCGGCATGGGCCGAAAGCGCCAAGAGTTCTTCCGGTGCGTAACAGATCGGAACATTCATGTGGCACCACGCCGTGGAACGTCTTTCCAGCATAGGGCAGGACAAGGCGTGTGGGCAGGGAGAGACAGGACGAAAGAGCGAAGTCTGAAGGAAATCTTCCTCTTCACGGTACGCTTCCCCTATGCCTTCGTCCTGAAGCGCGCGAGATTCTTCCCGTAGTGCCATGGAGGTGAAGTCGCCGCTGTCTTTGTCTTCTCTAACGTTGCCCAGAGCACTCTTTCGCAGATGTGCTATGAGTCTTCCACCCTGTCGTGTGCCGGGTTCCATGGCAAAAAGATATCCGCCTGTTCCGAGTCTTTCAGCGGTATCCATCAGCAAGACGCGCATCCTGCCGGACATCCGTTGTCCTGACTTTGCGCGACCTTCGTCCATTTCGTTGAGTACATTGCCCATGCTGAGCATCCAGAGTTCACCGTGTCTCGCATGGAGCCTCCGCGGTGCCTGCGTCACGGAAGCGCGCATGGAGCGTACGCTCCACGGACTTTGCGGGGCAAGAGCTTTCCGCATACGTTCAAAGAGAGCCTTGCCGAGTTCCAGAATATGCGGAGCGGTATCGCTGACTACCAGAGTGACGGCGCGGCGACGCAAATCAGGCCGAGAAAGCCATAGGGCGAGAGGCAAGGTCAAGGGGCCGCTACCTAAATCAAGGATAAGGGGAGAATCAGGTATTACGCCCAAGTCAAGCCCGGGAAGCAAAGATGTGAGACGAACAAGGTTCCACGGCAGAAAGTAGCGCAGATAAGCCGAGGTGAAACGCGGCTGTGTCCAGTAAGGCTTTGTGAACACACCTCGTTCCGAGGTGAGCATTGTCGAGAGTTCACGGCATGCCGCAGGCAGATCGCGTCTCTGCGTGGTATTCATGGGCATGACGCTGTCAAGCGTATGGTCAAGAATCTGAAGTCCACGCAGGGCGAAAGCGTCGAGACTGGAGAAGAGGGGGAGAGGCATGAGCCGTTCCTTGAAACAGGGGAAAGAAGAAAAAGTCCCGCAGTGAAGGCGGGGCAAACGTTTTATTCAGGGTAATGGCCTGTGCGGGCCATTTGCTCAAGGTTTGCTATGCGATCCTCCATGGGCGGATGCGTGCTGAAAAGCCTGCTCAGACTGGAACCGGAAAGGGGTGACACAATGAACATATTTTCCGTGGCTGGGTTGGCGGGCATGGGGATGCGCCGACTGTAAGAATCAAGGCCAGCCAAGGCCTCCGCAAGGGCCATAGGGTCAGCGCAGTACTGAGCGCCTGCGGCATCGGCCATATATTCGCGACGCCGGGAAATGGCCATTTGTATAAGACTTGCAGCCAGAGGACCAAGTATCATCATAACAAGGGCGGCCAGAGGGTTCAAAGCTCCGCCCTCTTCATCTCTGGCGCGTCCGCCAAAGATCATGGCCCACTGGAGCATATTGGCAAGCGCCGTGATGGCCGAAGCAATGACTCCGGCTACTGTTTGAATGAGTATGTCCCTGTGGGCGATGTGTGCCATTTCGTGGGCAAGCACGCCGCGGAGTTGTTCTGGAGCAAGCAGGCGCATGATGCCGCTCGTGACGGCGATGCACCCGTGTTCCGGATCCCGACCTGTGGCAAAGGCGTTGGGTGCCTCCTGAGGAACAAGATAGAGGCGTGGTTTGGGCACGCCCGCGCGCGCGGCCAGTTCTTCCACAATCTGATGCACAAGCGGCGCATCGGAAAGCGAGAGTTCCTGAGCGCGGTACATGGAGAGTACAATTTTATCGGAATACCAGTAGCTTCCCACATTCATGAGTACGGCAAAAACGAGTGCGATGAATACGCCCTGCCGACCACCGAGCGCGCCGCCCATGACAATGAGCAGAGCGGAGAGACAGGCCATGAGGACAAGAGTTTTTAATTGGCTGTTCATAGCGATTCCTGAAAAACTTTAGCATCTTGAGTATGAGCAGAAAACCGACAAAGCTCCAAGGGACGGCTTTTGTTCAGGCAGGAGAGCTAAAAAGGCACGCGCGTCACACTTCCCCGGCGAAATACTACGCTTTCCCTCCAGCCTTCGGAAGAGGCATACCGGGCCAGTTCGTCAAAGCCCCAGCCAACTTCTTCCGTGGCGTGACTGTCGGAAGCGAAGGTGATGAGCAAACCCAGCTCGCGGGCAAGGTGAAGAATCTTCGGACCCGGATAAATTTCTTGGCACGGCCTGCGCAAACCCGCGGAGGAGATCTCCATGGCCATGCCTGCATCGCGCACGGCAGTAAGCGCTTCGGCCACCAATTCCATGCTTTCAGCGCGCTCCAGCCAAGCGTGAAAGTCATTCACCGTGAAGATCTTGATAAGGTCGGGGTGCGCCACGATGTTGAAAAGGCGTGTCTCGGCCATGAGCTTCATGGTACGGTAATACTGTTCGTAACGGGCGTATTTTTCTTCCTGAGAGAAGTTTGCCCAATCGCCAGGAAAGGCGTCCGTTGGCCACTTGCCAAGAAAATGTATGCCCGCGATAAGGTAATCGTATTCGTGGGCCATCGCTATTCTGTGGATGTAGGAAAGCTCTTCTTCCAGCCAATCCACTTCCATGCCAAGGAGTACGGTAACGCCCTTGGGCGCCTGTTCCTTTTTGAGTTCTTCCACTTCGCGGATATAGTCATCAAAGGTGGCATCGAGGTGTTCACGGTATTCGCGGGGATAATTGTACCCCAAAGGGCGAGGAGAATGTTCGGAGAAGCCGTGTATGGTGAAACCCTTGACCTGACCCGCGTCAAACATCTGGCGGACGGAGTCGCGAGCGTGGGAATGGTTTGTGTGCGTATGGAGATCAACGCGTATCATAAGATCCCCCTCAAAAAATGGTTTGTCAGCGCGCCGTACGGACGTTCAAGACTCTTCTCCATTGAGTTCTGCTCTGAACTTGCGTGAAAGGCGAAAGACCACAACCTTGCGCGGTGGCAGGGTGATGGACTCTTCCGTTTGAGGATTGCGCCCCCTGCGGGCATTCTTGTCATACGCTTCAAACTTGCCGAAGCCGCTGATAAGTAGGGATTGATCGTTTTTGATGGCTTGCTTCATCATGCGGAAGAGTTTTTCAATGACGCTCTTCACTTCGGTACGATTCAGGGTAATATCGTTATGATTGTATACGGCCTCGACAATGCCTGCTTTGGTGAGTGCCTTGCTCATATTGCGTTCCTCTTGAGCGTTTTATTTTGAAAGACAGGAAATCACGCGAGAAGCCATTTCCTGCATATCCGAGGGAGTGACATAATTTCCCTGCGGCCACATAACGAGACCGTCCCCGTCAAAACGGGGAATAATATGCCAGTGTATGTGAAACACCGTCTGACCCGCGGCAAAGCCGTTATTTTGCATAACGTTGAAAGCGGAAGCCCCGGTGGCATCCATGACGGCCGCGCCCACTTTTTTCAGCGCCGAAATTATCGCTGGAGCTAATTCGCTGGGAAATTCCAGCAGGTTGGCAAAGTGAATCTTCGGGATAAGCAACGCGTGGCCAGGATGGACGGGGGCGATATCGAGAAAGGCGAGGACAATGTCATCCTCGTATATCTTCGAACAGGGAATGTCTCCTTCCGCGATACGGCAGAAAATACAGGATTGTTCAGACATGGCAGACTCCTTTTCGGGATGGGCGCAGGAAACATCTTGCTATTCTAGTTTCAACCGATTAGAACATCAAGAACTTTTCAAACGGTTACACGTCTGCCTTCCTAATTTTTTGAACCCTCAACGCGCAAAGATTTCAAAGACTTTGGAGAAAGTTCCGTTCATGGACAGTCTTCTTTTATGAGGGAACATGACACAAACAAGCCCGATGCCTGCCAAAACAAAGGAGTACGAGTTCTCCTTCGCTGTGGATGTGCGTTCCTGCGGGAGAGCCGATATCGTGCCTGTTTTCTTGCCTTTTTCCGGTTGCCCCGGGCATTGCGTCTACTGTGCGCAGGATCGCCAGACCGGAGCGGGAGGAATGTCCCTTGCCGCGATACTGGAAGAGGCTCAAAAACGCCTTGAGGTTCTCTCCGGTGACGGGGAACTGGCCTTTTACGGCGGCACCTTCACTGCGTTGGGATCAAGCGAACGCAGGATCTGCTTGGAATTTCTCCACCTTATGCGCAAGCGCGGGTTCGTACGCCGCGCCCGTTGCTCCACCAGGCCTGACGCACTGCCTCAAGGCGTGCTGGAAGAACTGCGAAGTTACGGTCTTTCGCTTATAGAATTGGGCGCACAGAGTTTTGACAGTAAGGTTTTGGCGCTTTCACGGCGCGGTTATGACAAAAAAACGGCATTTCAGGGCTGCCTTGCTGTACTGGAATCTGGTTTTGACTTGGGCGTGCAACTCCTCCCCGGTATGCCAGGGAGTACGCCGAAAACGTTTCTTTGCGATGTGGAGACGGCTTTATCGCTAAAGCCCACCTGCCTGCGCTTTTACCCCTGCCTGGTTCCAGAGGGCACAACCCTTGCCCACTGGTACAGGGCAGGCCGCTACGCTCCCTGGTCTCTTGAGGAGACTGTGAACACTCTGGGTCGCGCTCTGGCCCTTGCCTGGGCGGCGGGCGTACCTGTCATCCGCCTTGCCGTTGCGCCCGAGGCGGCCTTTGAAACCTCGCTCCTGGCCGGGCCGCGCCACTCCGCGCTAGGTTCCATGATACAGGCCGAAGCCCTTTTATACACTGTGAAACATCTTATACAAGAACAAGACGGGATCCCTGCACGGCTGGAACTTCCCGCACGTTGTCAGGGCTTTTTTTACGGCAACAAAGGCGCTATGCGTTGGCGTTGGGAAGCTTTGGGTCTAGGAAAGGGCAAGGTTGCGTTCCTCCCTGTGGAGCGTGGGCGCCTCATTCTTTCTCTTTAAAAATTTTTCACCCTCTGAGCGGGTTCAGCACAAACATATACCAGAAAAAATATGGAGAGTCACACTTGACGCAACACCCTTTTGACGTATGTTTAGCACGCCTTTGTCAGAGTATGTTTAACCATGTCCTCAAGGTATCTTTGTGAAAAAACTAAACTTTTCACTCTGTGTTACACGGAAACCATAACATCGTGCGAGAATACCATGGGCAAAGATCTGATTATCGTAGAATCACCGGCCAAGGTGAAGACTATCAAAAAATTTCTGGGCAACAAGTACATGGTGCAGGCCAGTATAGGGCATATCTGCGATCTGCCCACGAGAGAGATAGGCGTGGATGAAAGTCATGATTTTGCGCCCCGCTATGAAATCATCAAGGGCAAGGAAAAAGTGGTTCACGACCTTAAAGAAGCAGCGTCCAAGGCCGATACCGTCTACCTCGCACCCGACCCGGACAGAGAAGGCGAGGCCATTGCCTGGCACATCGCCAAGGTCATTAAAATTAAAGCAAAAAACATCAAGCGGATTCAATTCAACGAGATTACGGCACGTGCCGTGAAGAACGCCCTGGATCATCCGAGGGAAATTAATACGAATCTTTTTGACGCTCAGCAGGCCCGCCGCGTTCTCGACAGATTGGTGGGCTACAAAATCTCGCCGTTACTCTGGAAAACAGTGAAACGTGGTATTTCCGCCGGACGCGTTCAGTCTGTTGCTCTGCGTCTCATCGTGGAACGAGAAGAAGAACGCCTTGCCTTTGTCCCCGAAGAGTTCTGGATCTTTCATGCGCTTTTGGCGGGTTCGACGCCGCCGCCCTTTAAAGCGGAACTGGTAAAGATAGAGCCTGGTTTTGCCAAAAGGCTGAAGGAACTCTCTTCAGCAGGAAAGAGCAAGGATTCAGGACAGAAGATACTCATAGCTTCCAAGGACGCGGCTGATGCCATGGAAAAAGCTATGGCAGGGCAACCTTTCACTGTCCTGCAGGTGGAGGAAAAAGAGCGTTCACGCAACCCTCAGCCGCCTTTTATCACGTCTACACTTCAGCAGACTGCCAATCAGCGTCTGGGATTTTCGTCCAGACGAACCATGTCTGCAGCCCAACGCCTTTATGAAGGCATAGAACTTGGCGAAAGGGGAACAATCGCGCTCATTACCTATATGCGCACGGATTCTGTGCGTATCGCCGAAGAGGCAAAGAAGGCGGCTACGGAATTTATTGCAAATGGCTTTGGCAAGGACTTTCTGGCTCCCGGCGGAAAGGGACGCTCTTTCAGGAGAAAATCCACTGCTCAGGATGCCCATGAGGCCATTCGTCCTGTCGATGTGCAACTTACTCCCCAGAAGGTGAAGGAATACCTCACACCAGACCAGTTCCGTCTTTACAGTCTTATCTGGAACCGCTTTGTGGCCTCACAGATGGCGGCGGCAACTTTCCATGATACCCTGGTGACTTTAAGTTGTGGCCCCGGACTTTGGAAAGCCAAGGGCGAACACCTGCTCTTCCCCGGTTTTTTGGCCGCATGGCCGCGCACTGCCGAAGAAATGGAAGCCGCCCTGCCCCCGTTGCGAGAAGGGGAAGAACTGACGCTTGAGGAGCTGAAAAAGGAACAGAAGTTTACACAACCAGCGCCCAGATATACAGAAGCCTCCCTTATCCGCGAACTCGAAGAACAGGGCATAGGCCGCCCCTCCACTTATGCCTCCATCATTTCCACCATTGAAGAAAGAGAATATGTGCGCCTGGAAGACAAACACTTTGTTCCGACGGACTTGGGTCGTGTGGTATGCTCCCAACTTCGCGACAACTTTGCCCGTCTCATGGATGTGGGTTTCACGGCCGACATGGAGAGCAATCTCGATAAGGTGGCCGATGGCAAGTTGAGCTGGGTGAAGCTCATGAAGGACTTCGCGGCGGATTTCAATCCCACGCTGGAAGCGGCGGCCAGAAATATGGTTCCAAAGAAAGCGGGTTTGGAAACCGAAACATTCTGCCCTGAATGCGGCAAGCCCATGGTTGTAAAATTTGGAAAAAGCGGAGAGTTCCTTGCCTGTACCGGCTATCCTGAATGTCGCTACACTACAAACTTCACGAGAGATGAAAAAGGGGAGATACAAGTCCAGGAACGCCCCAAAGAGGAACATGAAAAGGTGGGGGTGTGCCCCAAGTGCGGCGGCGATGTTATACTTAAAAAATCACATACAGGGAGCCGTTTCTTGAGTTGCGTGAACTATCCCAGGTGCGATTATGCCGCTCCGTTTTCAACAGGCGTTAACTGCCCGAAATGCAACAAGGGGCAACTTGTGGAAAAAAGCTCCAAGCGCGGTAAGATCTTCTATTCCTGCAACCGATACCCTGAATGTGATTTTGCCGTCTGGGACTGGCCCGTGGCCGAAACCTGTCCGCTTTGCGGCTCGTCCATACTGGTCTTCAAGAATACGCGGGGACGCGGGCGTCATATCGCCTGCCCCAATCCCAAATGCCGCTATGTCCGCAAGAGCGAAGAATAAGTCTCTGCGTTGGAGAATGAAGAGGATAAAACTTTACTCTTCATCAATGGCGTACGTTATCTCCCTGTAGTTATGCGTCATGCGGAGTTTTTGCACATCGCGTACGGGTACAGAGATCCTCGTTCTGCTCCTTTCAGAATACTTGCAATATTATTTTACTGTTCCTGAAAAAAGGACTCCCTCAGAGTGAGAGACTTCGCTCCGATAAAAATTCCACTTTTCTTTCAGCTATGGCGTTTTTTTAAGGCGCCTTTAACCTTCAACCGCTTTTGCCTTTGGCAGTGTCAGAGCGCATTTTTGTGTGCGAGAAGGTGTTGAACACCCGCCACAGTGAAAAGTCCCCCTGCCAAAACATGGAGTGAGAATCGTCCCAGCACCGCACCAGCCAAAGAGAGAAGAAACGTTCCCAGCATAATGCGGTTCGTCATGCGCGTGACTCTGTGCGAAAAGAAGCAGAGTGAGAGCGCTTGCCCAAAAGTATTACCTCCTTCCTCTATTTTTTTCTCCCGCGAACCTTGCCCTCCCTGCGCATGCTGTGTTTCCGAAAGGAATGTCATGCTCTCTTCGGTCATTTTCATCAGCTTGTCTCTGCTGATTTTTTTCGGATCATAGAAAAGAAGCAAAGAGCCTACGCGAGGGTTGACCACGGCGCTGAGTACGCCTTCTTTCCGGCCAAGAGCGGCGGTGACCAGTTCCACCACGGTGGCATTTCTGAGCGCGGGGTGCCGGAGGCGGAGACGCCCCTCGATAAAACTGATGATATGGCGCGGATCAATCATAAACTGTTCCTCGAGGCAATTTGGCACGCATGGCGTTCAAAGAGACACCCAACGTTGTGAGATTGTGGAGTACGGCGGAAACTCCTGGCTGAAACACACCAAAGAGGCTCCCCAGCAGGAACAGAGAATTCAGTCCCATGGTCGCCAGAAAATTCGTGTGAATACGGCGCATGGTCGTTCGGCCCAGCTCCAAAGCCGTCACAATTTCGGCAGGAGATCCGCCCATGAGTACAACATCGGCTACTTCGCGGGCCAGATCGGCACCGTCGCGCAGAGTGACTCCCACATCGGCGGCGGAAAGAGCCGGAGAATCGTTGATGCCATCGCCAAGCATGAGTACAGTACGCCCCCGTGCCTTGAGTTCCTGCACAATGCGGGCCTTGTCTTCGGGCAGGATTTGCGCATGGTATTCATAAATTCCAAGGTTCGCGGCCACAGCGCTGGCAGTGCGCTCATCGTCTCCCGTAAGCATGAGTATGTGCGAAATGCCCATGGCGTGGAGCCTCTGGGCAAGGTTCCTGCTCTCCGGTCTCAGGGGGTCTTCCATGGCGATAATCCCCGTGGGCTTGCCATCAATGGCCAGATAAAGCAGAGAATAGCCCTGACGAGAAAGCGTTCGCGCACTGTCGTCCATAGGGGAAAGATCCACGCCTTCGTCCTGTTGCACATAATGGCGACTCCCAAGAAGAACCCGCCTGCCCTGCCATTGAGAGGCTATGCCGTGCGCCACAACATATTCCACCTCTGCGTGTTCCTCGGCATGATGCAACTCCCGCTCTTCCGCGCAGTGTACCACGGCTTTGGCCACGGGGTGAGGGAAGTGTTCTTCCAGGCAGGCTGCGAGACGAAGCACATCATCGGCACTGTATCCGCCTACGGGAACAATATGGGCCACTTGGGGCTGGGATTTGGTGAGAGTCCCTGTTTTGTCAAAAATAACGGTATCCACCGCGGAGAGCGCCTCCAAAAAACGCCCTCCCTTGACCATAACCTTGCAACGCACGCCCTCGTTCATGGCCGAAAGCAGGGAAAGCGGCGTGGCCAGACGAAGGGCACAGGAATAGTCCACAAGCAACACAGAAGCCGCGCGGTTGAGGTTGCGCGTGGCAAGAAAAACAAACGCGGACAGCGCAAAGGTAAAGGGAACAGCGCTGTCGGCCAGGTGTTCAAAGCGCCCTTGAATGCAGGCCTTTTGCTGTTCGGTGTTTTCGATAAAGCGCACAATCTGTTGCATACGCGTGTCTTTGCCAATGCAGGTGGGACGGATGAAAATTTCGCCAGATTCCACCACCGTGCCCGCATAAACCGAGGCACCTTCCATTCGCATAACCCCAAGAGGTTCACCCGTCATGGAGGATTCGTTTACCGAGGCCGTTCCTTCGGCAACCACTCCATCCACCGGAATGGCATTGCCGGAACGCACTACTACCAAATCCTCTTCCGCCAAATCCTTCGCCGGGATGAGCCGCTCTTCCCCCTGGCGGCGTATCCAAATTTTGTCCGCTTGAAGCGCAAGACGCCCAGCCAGGTTTTCCAGCGATTTTTTTCGCGTATAGCGCTCCAAGGCTTCCCCAAAACCGAGAAGAAGAGTAAGTAGCGCTACGGTGCCAAAATCGCGCCGTAAAAGAGAGATGGCTATGGCCGTTCCGTCCAGAACTTCCACATCCAACCGACCGCGACACAAGGAGGCTAAACAGCGCCTGAGAAAAGGTACGGATCCTTTGACGGCGAAAAAGAAATTCAACGGGAACGGCAAGAGGGGACGAAAAAAGAAATAACGGAAAAAAGGCAAAAAGCTGGGCCTTGCGTTCCCACTTTGAGGAGTACGGACGGACGCGGAACAAGCTTGCGGAAGAGGTTCTGGCACAGGGCGCGCCCGTTCAAGAAAACTGCACGCCAAAGACAGAGCCTCTTCCCTGCGGTAAAGGAGAAGCACGCTACCAAGGCGCGGGTTGATGCGCACGCCTTCTACGCCGTCTATGCGTTCAAAGCCATCGGCCAAAAGCGTTGCCGTCTGCGCGTTGAAAGGAGTGTCGACACGCAAACGGACGCGGCCCGGAAGTCGATGGATGAAAAAAAAACGCATGAAAAATCCTCAGTAATCGAAAGGTGATGCTCCAGAGAAACACTGCGGCACCGCCTACAAAACATTCAAATCTCTTCCTGCTCCCGGGGAACTTTGCGCTGCTCGGAAGCAACGCGGGCCTCGGCAAGTATGTCCTCCATGTTTTCACGCGCTGCATCGACCTTAGCCATAAAGGTCTCCTTGGCGTCCAAAGCGCGACTGATCAAATCGGTGGCAAAAGGTTTAACATTGAGTTTGCCACGGCTCACGGCAACAGTCCCTATGGCGCCAAGGGCAACGCCGCCCAAAAAGAACAATCCGTATTTCAATCCTTCGTTCATCAAAAACTCCTTTATGGTTTGCGCCCTCCCCTCCTGAAGGGGACGGATCTGTTGAAAAGAAAACGGCGAATCAGAGCAAGATTCGTCAAGGTAGATAAGCCCAATCCTTAAGAGTAATTCGAACTAGTCATGGACAGATAATATTGAAAAAGAGTTTCATTGTCAACAGAAAAAAGAACAGGATTTTTCTGGGTCGGTACAAAGGGATGGAAAAAGATCTTTGCCCGGAGCATCCGCAGAAATTCTGAAAAAAAGGATCATGTTACTCTTAACCAAACAAAAGGAACCGAATCGCATACGCGACCCGGCTCCTTATCTGCTCATTTTCGTCTGTTCAGACTCGGTGGAGTGTACCTCGCTAGACAAGCCAGTTCATGGGGATGACGGATATCTTGGGGAAGATCGTCAGCATGAGCAACATGAAGACTTCAACAACGAGGAACGGTAACAGATTCTTGACCAGCGATGGCAGTTTGATTTCGCCAATGCCGCACACCACATAGAGTACGGTACCCACAGGAGGAGTGATGACGCCAATGCCAAGGTTGAGGATGAAAATCAAACCGAAGTGGTACGGATCGATGCCCGCATCCAGGATGAGCGGATAGAACACCGGAGCAAAGATCAGGACGTTGGGAGTCAAGTCCATGACCATGCCGATGAGGAAGAGGAAGACGTTGATGAGCAACAGCAGGATAATGGGGGAATCTTTGAAGGGCGCGAAGAGCGAGATAATCTGCTGCGGGATGTCCGCCAAGGTAATGTAGTAACCGATGGCAGTAGCCGTGGTGACGATCATCATCACAGCAGCCGTGGTTCGGGCGGAAGCCGCACTCACCTTTAAAAGATCCTTGATGCCGATTTCCCTATACCAGAGCAAGCAAACCGCAATGGCGTACACAGCGGCAAAGGCGCCGCCTTCCGTGGGCGTAAACACGCCAAAGCGGATACCGCCAAGCAAAAGCACGGGCATCATAAAGGCGGGGGTGGCATCAAGAAGAATCTTCTTCTTCTCTTCGTGAGTAAATTTTATGGTTTCCTTGTAGCCATCAAGGCGGACAATGATAAACCACATGAACATCAGAGCCAGACCGATGAAAAGCCCGGGGAACAGGCCTATCATGAACAGCTTGGTGATGGAAAGTCCGCTTACACAGGAACCCAAGATAATGAAGTTCGTGCTTGGGGGGATGATGGGTCCCAAGATGGCACCCGAGGAAATGATGGCGCCGGCGCGACCGGGTCTGTAACCCACCTGCTTCATCATGGGCAGAAGCAGACCGCCAAGGGCCGCGGCTTCGCCCACTGAGCTACCCATGAGTCCCGCGAAGATGACGGAGGCCACAATGGCCGCGTAGCCCAAACCGCCGCGCACTCCCCCGATGAGAAGCTGGGCGAACTGCACCACGCGCTTGGAAAGACCACCCGCGGCCATAATTTCACCGGCGAACACGAAGAAGGGAATGGCCATGAGCGGGTAGTTGTTCGCGCCGTCCAGCATACAGGAGGCGATGGTCATCGGATCCCACATGCCAGCGTGAAACATGAGTACCATGGCGCAGAGCAACAATACTATGGCAATAGGGATGCCAAAGCTCAGAAACAAAAAGAGAGATCCTAGAAAAAGAAACAGTTCCATACTCTCTCTCCTTTAGTTCTTTGGCTCCGCGGCCTTGTTGAATTCGGATGCGGAGTGCCCCAGTTC
The DNA here is from genome assembly GCA_964632155.1 of uncultured Mailhella sp. Lineage (GTDB taxonomy): Bacteria > Desulfobacterota > Desulfovibrionia > Desulfovibrionales > Desulfovibrionaceae > Mailhella. The sequence goes on along the minus strand of CAZWBH010000011.1, from coordinate 19,749 downwards.
ATCGGCCACCTGTTCGGCTGCGCCTTCTATCTTGGAGACCCGCTGGAATTCAGAAGCGGGCGTTCTGATGATAGCAATAAGGTCGCGCAACTGAAGCACAATGGCCGCTATAGCCATGATGGGGAGCGTGACATTGATAATGGCCATGTTCACATACGTTGCGATAGCGTAGGTATCCAACGTTTGCATCACATAGCTGACGCCTCCCTGAAGAAGGACGACAAGCGCGCCGATGGATAACACTATGGCCAAAATATTCATCGCCTTGCGGCAACTCCCCTGAAGCAGATCCACCACCATATCCACAGCTATATGCTTCTTGCGGTAGAAGGCTTCGATGGCGCCAAAGAAAGTGATGTAAATAAAGAGGAAGCGAGCCCATTCCTCGCTTGGCGGATAGCCGGAGTTGAAGCAGTAGCGCAAAAAGGCATTGAGGAACACCAGGCCAATCATACCAAGGAAGATGCAGGCGCAGAACATCTGGAACGCCACAACACCGAACTGATTGACCTTATTACTGGTATTCGTAGATTCAATCATGGCGAAGACCTCAGAGAGCCGGGCAAAAATTCTGTGAAAAAGGGGAGCCTGCTCAGGGCAGGCTCCCCTACTTAGGGGTAAAGACTATTTGAACTTTGCGGCCAGAGCAAAGATCTCATCGGCATTGGGCACATACATCTGGGCATCCTTGGGATCCTTGAAGAGAGCCCATGTCTTTTGAGCGGCTTCGGTCATGTGAGCCTTCATTTCCGGAGTGGGTTCGGAAATCTTGCCGCCGTGCGATTCGATCTCGGCAATGGAGGTCTTCTCCAGGTCTTCCACCATCTGCCACACGTCTTCAGCGGACTTCTTGGCGGCTTCATTGAACCAGGCCTTATCCTGATCGGGCAGGGACTGATAGAACTTCTCGTTGATGAAGAGAGCATGGATAATGAGAATGTGACCGGTGGTGGTGATATTCGGGCACTTCTCGTAAACCTTGGTGGAGGTGATGTCGGAGAAGGGGCTGTCGCCGCCATCGATAACGCCCTGATCAACGGAACTCATGACTTCCGCGAAAGGCATGGCCTGACCGTTGATGCCGCAGTTCTTGGCGAAGGTGGTGTACAGGGTGATGTTCGGAACGCGGAGCTTGAGGCCCTTGATGTCGTCAACACTCTTCACCGGGTTCTTGGTATAGAAATGACGGAAGCCCAAGGGGAACATGTTGAGACAACGCAGACCGGACTTTTCGGTAAAGCCCTTGGTAAGAAGCTCGAACATACCGCCATTGAAAGCTCTGTGGGCATGAGCGTAGCTGTCATACAGCATGGGGGTTTCCATCATGGCCATGGCCGGATGAAACATAGAAACCTGTGTGCCGGTAGCGTTCATTTCAATGGTGCCGCGGCGAGTGTCGGCAATGTACTTGTCTTCTTTGCCAAGGGTACTGTTGGGATAGACCTTGACCTGGTACTTGCCGTTGGAAAGCTTTTCCAGGTATTCGCCAAACTTGTGCATACCAATGGTTTCGGGTTCGCCTTCGGGCTTCATGCCGGCGATCTTAATAACTTTGGCAGCCTGCGCCGTACCAACCATGGCGGTAGCGCCAAACAACAGGCTCATCGCCAGCGACAATACCACTAACTTTTTCATAAGTCCTCCTCGAACTTGTTGGTGGAATATGTTCCCAGAAAACTCTTTCCATCCCCTGGGGGGGGATGCCAAGGCACAATGCCTTTTTTATACCCTGTCTTTCTATTACTACGACTGGAAACGTATAGCAACAGGCTCAGGGGTAAATTTTTTCATCCGCCTTAATTTTTTTCGATTAGGAAAAAAACGTGGACGTCTCCGCAGAGCCGGACATACGCGCATTAAATGTGACACGGGGCAAGGATTGCACGGCCTTGAGGCCAGGCCGGCAGAGCTTCATCACCGTGTGCAGGTACTCGCGTCTCTTGTCCAAATAAAAAGCGAGAGGTTTTGAGAAATTCCTCCCCAGAAGCCCATCTACAAAGAGCTGACTAATATCGCGCTCGCGCAGAAGCACCAGTTGAGAACGCGCAAACACCACGCGATCCGCCTGAGACATCTTTTTTATGATGCGCAAAAAGGCGTCCTGGGCGCGCGGTTGATAAAACCAGAAATACATGAGATCCAAAGCGTTGACGATGAGCGCCTGTTCAAGCTCGCGCGCCTTGCCGGACATACCGGACTCCCGCCCGGATGGTCGTGCAAGTTTAATAAGAATATCCTCTTCCGGGAAGAGCAGTTCAAGCCGCGTGTAACAAGAAAAGACCCTGGCGATCTTGCCCTCGTAATCCCAATGGCGTATGCGGCGGTTGTTCTGGCTGTCGGCATAGCCCTCAATGACGGCAGCCACGGTGTCGGAGGCCAGCTTGGACACAATGGCGGCGCTGGGCGCCATATAGATCATGGGATCTTGCACGTTGAAAAGCAGGAGTATGAAGAAGAAAAACTGATTGTACCAGGAAGAGACGGGAATGGCGAGGGCGCTACGGAACAAATTGCCCACAGCCGCCTCCCGCGGGAAACCGCGATAGATGTTGTGCGCGCAAATATAGATGGCGTTGACGAAGTTCAGTACGGTGAACACGATGAGGGGTTGATCCCGGACGCTCAGTCCCATGAGGTCTTCCAAAAACCAGACGCGCACCAGAACTTCCAGAAGCGCCACGGAGATGCCCGTATACATGAGGGAATCGCAGATGCGACTCACATTCACATGATCCTTCCAGCGCAACATGGTGGTACGCGAACGTCCGTTGCCGGCCACGACCATTTGTATAATATTGCGCACGCCGGTGATGCCAAACCAGATAAAGGTGCCGAACCACGCAAGAAACCACCAGTCCTGCGTATAGATGAAGGAGGCCACCGAAGGGATAAAGCCCGCCATAACCTTGATCCAGTTGGTCACGGTAGTGCTGAGATAGGCCGTACCTGGGCTTTCCTTGTCCCTTTCGCTGTACTCCTCCAAAAAACCGTTGGAACGCTGTGTGGAAACACCGCCTAAGGTGACAAGATTTCCTTTGCGGCAAATCTCGCTGTCGTCATCGACCGTCCAGGTACAGAGGCGTTTCTGGCCGAGATGCCTGAGCATGGGGAGTCGCCGTAGGGCCTGCGCCAGGGATGAAGGCGCTTCGCGACCGTTCTCGTAACTCACCACTTCGCGGACACGCGTAAAAACAGGGATTTCGCCCATATATTCGCTGTTTTCGCGCAACGTTTTCTTGGATCGCGCGGGCAAAGTCTGCGTATAGACAAAGCCCATGCCGAAGGAATGTTCGCTGGAGCGGGAGGAACTTGATCCAATACGCGTCTTCAGGGGATTCTTCCGGTAATATTCCCAGAGTTTGGGAATATTGAGCAGAATCTCGCCAAATTTCCAGGAACGTTCGATATCGCCCTGAGCCTCCAGACTGTCAAGGATCTCGTGTACAATCTCCTTGATACGCGGGCCGCGGCCTTCGTTGAGAACGTGCTGAAGCTCGTTGATGGCGGAAACTTCATTGAGCTGACCATCGTGCCAGTCCTTGAGATTGAACATTTCCAAGTGAGTTATGGCGCAATCGCAGTCATACAGAAGTTCCAGAACATCACGGACATTGAGTCCGGCGAGGTTCAGGCTGAGGCGATAGCCGGTGTTCAGGTCGGTCAGGGTTTCCACCATGGCGGCGGGAGAGCGAAGAAGCATGGCGGGCACTCCGTTTTCGCCTTGTTCCGGCAAGTCGGAACCGTGTATCCACTCCCGCGCAATCACGGGCCAGGTTAAGGCGTCGAGAACGCGCAATTCGTTCGTGGCGTTTTCGACGTCTTCCTGCCGACGTATACGTTGTTTCAGTGTATCGGCATATTCCTCAAGGGAGGGCATTACATGGGTATGCAGGCACTCGGCCAAATGTTCCATGGAGGGTTGTCCCACGCCGATGCACGCGGCAAATTCCGCGGGGGAAAACTCGGAAATGGTCACGCCCCACGCCTTCTCAAGCTCAAGGCGTTTGCCCGTGTTCCACTCTTCTAGGCTACGGAGTACACGCTTGCGTCGCCACTCCACCACTTCCTGCCCCAGAGCCTTAAGGGCGCGCATCTTGTCCGTCTGAAGAAATTCGAGAAAGTCTGCGGAGATACTGAAGCCTCGTGGTACCCAGACCATACTGACATAGCGACCGCGGAAAGGGCAGTGGAACTCCAGACCCACGCGGATTTGTATGCCCATGATATCGGCGGCCTCCAGAATTTCCTTGGCCGCTGTATAATCAATGTAGTTAGAATAAACCACGATAATGGAGCGCAGGCCCTTGATCCATGCGTCCATGATAAGGTGCGTGGGCGTCTTACGACCGCGGGAGTGAGCATCGTACACATGATCGTCAAAAGCGAGCTGATTCCACTCCTCGGGCATTTCCGGCAGGTGATAGCGTGCCAGCATCTTGCGTACCACGCGGGGAGTACCCTGCGCGGCCTTGCGGAAATCGTGGGCAAGTTTGAGCTGGGTAAAGGGGTCGCCGTGAGCCTGCACTATTTTCTTCATAATCTGTATAAGAACGCGGGCAGTATTGCGCCGCAACATGGACTTGGCGCTACTCAAAACCTCGTCGTACAGGGCCTGCAACGCCATGAGGCGGTCGTCTGCCTGACCGGCCTCAAGATTGGTAAGCAAATTGACCACGGCGTACGCCACCCTGGTAACGCGGGAAAATATAAGGCCCTTGATGCCGTGAGGATGCAAGTTGGCGTCGAAAACCATCTTGGATTTAACCTCGGATGATCCTTCCAGAATCCTGTTGACCATAGACAGGATCTCTCTGTCGTTCCTGTCAAAATACCACTGTGCCTTCATAGCAACCTCACGCTCATGCCTAAAGATTGTCCTCCATAAACAAAAGAAAGATTTCTGGACTTTCCTTTTTTTTATTCATGCTTTCGGTCGTGTGTCAATAGAGCGGGAAGAGAGAGAGTAAAACTTTTTCAATGACAAACTTTATTTTATGCTATCGTTCCCCAAAAAAGGAGGACAGGAAAGGCACTGTCGTAAATGTGAATCAGAGGCATAAGTAAAAATGGGTTTACGACTGGAGTTCAGCGCTATAATGTAAACAATGTGGTTTTTCAATTTAAACGAGACACACCTCATGGCAAAACAATGCGGAATAAACTCTTCGCTTTGATATTCCATCTTTCCGGGGTATCCATGAAAAAGACCGGAAGGCTTTTCGGCGTCAGTGGCCAGAGTGTCATGTGCCGGATAAAAATGTGTTATGAGAATTTATCACAGAAGCTGATACGGCTTCACGGATGGAAGAGATTGAAATTGATGAAATGGTTTCCTGTATCCATAAAAAAGCTCATATCTGGATCTGGAAAGCTCTTGATCATAACACTCGAAAACTTGTCGGTTGGGAATGGGATAATCGCTGTTCCAAAACCCTGACCATTTTTTCGACAGACTCAATTTGTGGAGATCAAAAAGGTATATTGATTTCTATGCGTGTTCCTCCGGGGTGACAGGGGGTCACCGGTTACGACAAGGAAAAAATACTTACAAGATAGAAGAAAAGAACGCACTACAACGACATTGGCCCGGTCGATTGAGACAAAAAACGCAAATTGTCACCCGTTCGTCAGAAATGTTGAATATAGGCCTTATTCCAACGATTTCGTGTAAAGGGGTGCATCAATGAACTTTTGTCATTGATAAAGTGGTACTCTCGTGTTCGCCGCGCGGGAAAGGGTATTCATCGCCGGGGAATTACTCACTCCTTGTGTTTTAAAATGGAAATTCAGCAAAAGTCCGTCACTCCACTGTAACACTTTTTGCAAGGTTGCGCGGTTGATCCACGTCTTTACCTAAGTAGTCCGCCACATAGTAACTAAAGAGTTGCAAGGCCGGAAGCGCAAGGAACGAAGCCGCCACAGGATGTGCCTGAGGAAGAACCCAGACTTCCTCCACAGCGAGGTCGGGAATTTTACCATCCATCTCCTGCACCAGAGCAATAACCCTGCCTTGCCTTGCCAGAACTTCCTGAATATTGGACTTCACCTTGGGAAAGAGGGCGTTGTCCATGGCCAGGGCAAAGGTAGGAAAGTGCGGGTCGATAAGAGCTATGGGTCCGTGTTTCATCTCTCCGGAAGCGTACCCTTCGGCATGTATATAGGAAAGTTCTTTGAGCTTAAGCGCTCCCTCCAGGGCCAGAGCGTAATACTGTCCACGGCCCAGATAGAAGAAACTCTGCGCCGAAGAGAAGCGTACGGCCAGAGCTTCGGCCTTCTTTTGCATGGCGGGAAGAGCTTCCGCAAGAAGAGCGGGAACATGCAGGATTGCCTGGAGCATTTTCGTGTTCGCACGAGTGTTTCGGCGTTGTTCGTAGTAGAGAGCGATGAGGGCGATAAGCGTCATTTGGCTGCACATAGCCTTGGTGGAGGCCACGCTGATCTCTGGCCCGGCCTGCGTGTAAAGCACTACATCGGATTCCCGGGCAATGGAGGAGCCAAGCACATTGCACAGTCCGATGACTTTGCAGCCCTTTTCTTTTGCGAGACGCAAAGCTGCCAGGGTGTCGGCAGTTTCGCCGGATTGGCTGATGACCATCGCCATATCTCCGGAGCGCAGGAGAGGATCACGGTAACGAAATTCAGAGGCGATATCGATATCCGTGGGAATGCCTCCAACAGTTTCTAGAAGTTGCCGCCCCCAGAGTCCGGCATTGAACGATGTGCCGCAAGCGACAATGTGCAGACGATCCGGAATGGGGAGGTCATCCAGTTCACGTAGGCAGATGCGAAATCCGGAAGCATCCTCCGCGATTCTTCCGCTCAGGCAGTCTGCTATGACGCGGGGCTGTTCCATAATCTCCTTCAACATGAAGTGCTTGTAACCATCTTTGGCCGCGGACTGCATATCCCACGGGACGTAGCTGAGGGTCTTTTCCACGGGTGAAAAATCGGCAAGAGTGAACACCTGCCAACGATCACCCTTGATGCGGGCGATTTCGCCGTCTTCCAAGAACACTACCTCGCGGGTATAGGGCAAAAAGGCCGGAATATCAGAAGCAACAAAGCATTCCCCAACGCCAATGCCCAGAAGAAGCGGTGCGGACATGCGCGCCGCGTAAATGACGCCCGGCTCTTCATGAGAGAGCATGACTACGGCATAGGCTCCATGGGCACGACGCAAAGCCCGGGCAAAGGCCTCTGCAAGATTCTTTGCGCTTTTGCGTTCCTCGCCCATAAGATGCGCCAACACTTCGGTATCCGTATCGGAACGAAAGGAATGCCCAAGTGTCTGGAGTTCGTCCTTGATTTCCTGAAAATTCTCAATAATGCCGTTGTGTATGATGGCTATGTCCCCGTCCCGGGAAAGGTGCGGGTGAGCATTCCGCTCCACGGGAAGCCCGTGTGTGGCCCATCGAGTGTGACCAATTCCGGTCGTGGCCAGCATACAGGGCACGTTTTGTAACTTCTCCTCCAGCGCGGCAAGTTTACCCGCGGCCTTGACCACTTCCAGCCTGGATCCCTGTTCAAAAGCCACGCCAGAGGAATCATAACCGCGATATTCCAAGCGATGCAGACCTTCCATAAGTAGTGGGACGGCGGGTCGATGTCCGCTGTAGCCGATGATGCCGCACATAGCAGAATTTCCTCCCGGGAAAAGATGCCCAAGTATACCCGAGGAAGCACACATCGGCAAGCGAGAAAGCTTTTTCCTTCAAGCGAAAAAAATGGCGAAGACAGGAAAAGGGGACGTGCGGGATTTCGCGCGCCCCCTTTTTATCAAATGTTGCCAGAAATTACAGAACGCCCTGCTCAATCATGCTGTCGGCCACCTTGCGAAAACCGGCGATGTTACCGCCCATCACATAGTTGCCGGGCTGGCCGAATTCCTCGGCAGTATCGCGGGAAGCTTTGAAGATGTCGGCCATGATGCCCTTGAGTTTGCCGTCCACTTCATCGAATGTCCAGGAAGTCATGCCGGCGTTTTGCTCCATTTCCAGCTGACTTGTGGCTACGCCGCCGGCGTTGGCGCATTTTGCGGGTCCATAGCAGATGCCCGCTTTCAGGAAGGCGGCGGTGGCTTCCAGCGTGGATGGCATATTGGCGCCTTCACTCACCAGGATGCAACCCTTGGAAATAAGGTTATTTGCGTCTTCCACGGTAACTTCGTTCTGCGTAGCGCTGGGGAAGGCCAAATCCGTGCCAAAATTCCACACCGGATGCTGATTGGCAGGGTAGTCGGCCACAGGAATATAGGTGGCGTCCTTACAGAGTTCCGCATAGCGAGCCAGAGAAGCGCGTTCCCGCTCCTTGACCTGCTGAAGCGCTTCAAGATTGATGCCGTTCGGCTGGTAGATGGAGCCGCGGGAATCGGAGACAGTAACGGGTTTCGCACCAAGCTGATAGAGCTTTTGTACCGTGTAAATGGCCACGTTGCCGGAACCGGAGACTGCAGCCGTCTTTCCTTCGAGATCCTTTCCCACGGCCTTCAGCATATTCTCGGCAAAGTAAACGTTGCCAAATCCCGTAGCCTCCTTGCGGGCAAGGGAACCGCCCCAGTTAAGCCCCTTGCCGGTGAACACGCCTTCAAACTTGCCCGTAAGCCGTTTGTACTGGCCGAAAAGGTAGCCAATCTCGCGACCGCCCACACCGATATCGCCGGCGGGAACGTCTTCCAGCGCGCCCACATAGCGTGCAAGCTCGGTCATGAAAGCCTGGCAGAAACGCATGACTTCAGCATTGGACTTGCCCTTGGGGTCAAAATCGGCCCCCCCCTTGGCTCCGCCGATGGGGAGACCGGTAAGACTGTTCTTGAAAATCTGCTCAAAGCCGAGAAACTTGAGAATGCTCTGATTCACGCTGGGGTGGAAGCGCAGACCGCCCTTGTACGGGCCGATGGCGGAGTTGAACTGTATGCGGTAACCCTTGTTTACCTGCACGCGACCTTTGTCGTCGAACCAGGCCACACGGAATTCCACAAGTCTTTCGGGGATCACAAGGCGTTCCAGGATGGCATTCTCCTGATACTTGGACTCCCTATCGAACAAAGGCCCCATGGAGAGAAAAACTTCTTCCACAGCCTGAAGGAATTCCGGCTGATGCGGATTGTTTGCGCGTACAGATTCAACAACGCTCTGGACATAGCTGTTCATTTCTCAAGCTCCTTACAGGATACTATAACGATTCAAAAAACCTGCAAAAGACCTGACAGCGAAGCACCAACGGTACAATTTTGTCAAAATCTTAGGGTCACCGACAAAAACATGACTTGCAATATCCCCTTTTCGCCAGAGAATCAATCCCTTTTGAAACAAAAATGCAATTTCTTCTTTCTCCTTTTTTTTATCCTACCGGGTAATTACTGCAGGAGTATTTTTTCCTAAAAAAATTATCCATGATTTTTCAAATGGTTATAGCGCAAACATCGTTCATGCCCCTAGACGCGCACGATATATGTTCGCTTTTTTGTTAATTTTCTAAGCTATTACAAAATTGTACAAAAATTATTCCTCTTTCTCTGAACTCTCCTTCATCGCGAGTATCGCCTTAGGAATCCCAAAGAAAATTCAAAATTCACTCACCTCAAATTCAAGATGTTCCAAGAATGATACTGCCCTCACATTCTTGCCTTTGGTATGAAACTTCACCAGGCAGAAGTAGCAATAAGGACAGCATGGAGAAAATACCATCGAAATTTACATAAAAAAAACCGAACATTGAGTAGCTACTCTATTTTTGATACTCTCCAAAATGGAATACTCTGTTACCAGAGCCTAGGGGACAAGTGGGCAGAAGGCGAGTCCGCAGTCCACGGGTAAGCCGGACATAAGATTGGCATTGGCCACGGCCTGTCCTGAAGCTCCACGGCAAAGATTATCAATGGCGGAGGTGATGATGAGACGCTCTGTGCGCGCGTCAACAGTGACGGCGATGTCGCAGAACATGGCGCCACGCACATTGCGGGTTTCGGGCAAGTGACCGGCGGGCAGGACACGGATCCATGGCTGATCCTTCCAGAAATCTTCATACAGCGCCTGAATCTCAGCCTGCGCAAGAGGGACGTCCAGTTTTGTATAAATCGTGGTCAGGATGCCGCGACTCATGGGCAGAAGATGAGGGTTGAAGGACACTTTCACCGGAGCGCCCGCGGCCACGCTGAGTTCCTGTTCAATCTCCGGAGTATGCCGATGTTTGCCACCGATACCATAGGGGCGGAAGGTGTCCGCCACTTCGCAATACAGCGAGCTGACTACAGCCTTACGGCCCGCGCCGGTGGTTCCGGATTTGGCATCGATCACGATGTCGTCTTTACTGATGATGCCGTTTTTTAAGGCCGCGTACAGCCCTAAAATGGACGCGGTAGGATAGCAGCCGGGGTTAGCGACAAGTCGCGCGTTGCGGATCTCTCGCGCGTAAAGTTCGGGCAGGCCATATACGGCTTTGGAAAGATATTCCTTGCGAGTGTGAGTCTTGTACCATGCTTCGTAAATGTCGGCATCGCGCAGACGAAAATCCGCGGAGAGATCCACCACTTTTACCTTCGCATCGAAGAGTTCCGCCCCGATTTCCATGGCCACGCCATGCGGGACGGCAAGGAAGATGATATCGCAATGCGCGGCGAGGTCAGTTGAATCTGGCTCAGAAACAATGACTTCAGCCCCAGGCAGACCCATGAGGAACGGGTATATGCTGTCCAGCCTTTTTCCCGCGTCCTGACGGGAAGTCGCCGCGGTGAGGCGGATTTCGGGGTGAGAAGCTAAAATGCGGGCGAGTTCCATCCCTGTATAGCCGGTGACGCCGACAAGTCCGGCACGGAGCATAAATTCCTCCGAAAAAAGTTGTATGTGATCAGCCGTCGCTGTGAAAAAAGTTCAGGAGCGTGCCACGAATTTTATTCTCAATTCGTGGAGGACATCACTGATAAGTTTAGTCTCTTCAGGGGCGAGTCCGTTGCGGGTTTTATCCTCCAGCATGGTTAGCACATCGATGGTATTTTGAGCCAGCTCTCTGTTGAAATCTGTTCTTTTCGTCTCTGGATTAGGCACTTCGCCGAGATAAACTAGGGCTGAGGATGCCAGGGAAAGGACAAAGGTAGAGAAGGTCACTTCAGGCATGGTGTGCATTTTGTCAACGTCCATGGTTTCCTCCCGTAACAGTCACTCATGATAGTTGGGGGCGGCATGCACCTTGGAGGTGTCCAGCGGGAACATGTACAGCGCGCAACGTGTCTTCAGCCCTGAGTTCACCTGTCCGTAGGTGTTTACACCTACAACAAGGTCTATGATCCCATCGTTGTTGACATCCGCAATATTGACATCGCTTACCGTGCCCTTGATACGACGCGTCTTCCAGAGGAGTTCCATGCCCATACCGTCCCACAGAAGAGCGTGTATTTCGCCTTGAGGATAGGTGCGGTAGTTGGTAAAGACCTTGCCGGCTGTTGTGATGGGTTTATTGAGGATGAGTTCGTGACGTCCGTCGCGATCCAGATCTTCAACGAGCATACGCATGGGAACATAGTGAAGGAGCAGGTCGGTAGGGTCGCCCTCAAGAGCGCCAATGCTACGGTCGCCGTTAATGTAGATGGCACTGCCGCTGTAGATATCTTCACTGGCAGAAAGCAGTTCGCCCTTGGCGTTGTATGTTGCCAGGCGTTCGTTATCCTGGATCAGCGCCACATGATCGCCGCTCTTGCCCTTGTCCGCGGGGAGCCAGGCAAAGTTGAAAATGTTGGCCTTGGCGGGAAGATTGGCAAGACGACCGCCGCGGATGAGGCGATCGCCTTCAATGTTCATTTCCGTGATGGGACCGCTCACCATCTTACCGCGGTCGGATTCCTGCCCTATCAGCACTGGTGTGTAAAGGGGGGGTATCTGTACCACGTTTAAATAGCGTCGGATGTGGTGGACAACAGGTTTGAACTGACCGTTTTCAAAGAGCAATATCTGAGATTGAGCTTCGCGATCGTCCTGATCGTTACCCGTAAGAATAATATAGGTTCTGCCCTGATTCTTCAGTATGCGAACAAGTACGGGATCCATTGTGGCGGGAAGACGGTATTCGGCAATCTGAGAAAGATTGTTGCCATTGTTCCAAACACAAGCATACAAATAGTAGGGCGAAAGCATGAGTACTTCATTCCGTCTGTCGCCGTTGATGTCTCCAACTTCGATGCTTCGGCACTCAAAATTCTGCATTTTGCTGCGCACCTGGGACATTTCATCTGAGGTTCCCTGATAGCGCAGAGACGGATTCAAATAGGCTCCATTTGCGGTGCGTCCCGTCTCGTTCATAAGGAATGCGCCGCTCGGCGCCCCTGTCATCTCGCCCGCGGGAACGCTACGGCTAACGTCACGGCGCCCGAACACTTCAATATTGACGCTGTCGGCCACATCCTGCATACTGTTGATGAGGGAATTTATGGAAGCGCCGATGGCCTTTTTCCACTGCTTGCCACCGGGGGAAAGGGCGCTCACGTCCATACTGGCCGTATCGCCCATGACAGTGACCGTGCCCCAGATCAAATAGTCCGCGCCGTATTTTTTGGCCATGGCCACGGCTACATCAGAGGAAGCTGGCGCCTTGTCCTGCAGGAGTGTGTCCTGCCGTGCAACGGGTTCAAATTGTCCCTGAAGGAAGAGACGGGAAGAGAGCATGGAAGGCAACGCCTGGCTGAGATAAGAATATCCCTGCGGCCCTGCGACCTTGAATGGAGCCACGGCATAGGTTGCAGCCTGAGCGATGGCCTGCGTCAGCAGAAAGAGAAAGACAAATGCCCACACAATAGGCAGAAGACGTCTGGACATAAAAAACTCCTTGAAGGATGTCTGGACACTGTATACATTCTTTTTTTAAACGGCAACAGTACGACACCTGCCTTTTTGTAACGGAATATTGCACAATAATAAAGCCCCTTGCCCTGAGTGAGTCGCGCAGAAATTTTTGCTCGAACCCTAGATCATGACCGGTATTCGACGTTCCTTTCGTTTTACCTGCACTCCTGAGGAGATCCCTATAGCCGAAGAACTGCTTCGGCTTCAAGGTTTCTTGTTCGAACCCGATCCCTTCCTTGACCCTGCCCGCCGCCTCCTGAGCGGTCCCTTTCCTTTAGGAAACAGTGTTGCTGCAACGTTCGGCCTTATCTATATACAGGACAGAGCCTCCATGCTTCCCCCTCTGGCCTTGCGCCCTCCTCAGGGTGCATCGGTATTGGACATGTGTTCCAGTCCCGGCAGTAAGCTTGGCGAATTAGCCTGGTTGGTGGGAAAGAGCGGCATGGTACTGGGCAATGAACCTTCGCCGGCGCGTCTGGCGAATCTGCGGCGCAATCTTATGATCCTGGGACTTCTGCAAGCTGTGACCTCTTGCCAGAACGGCGAACACCTTCCCCTGCCCGACTCGTCCTGGGGATGGATACTGCTGGATCCTCCTTGTTCCGGGTGGGGAACTTTAGAAAAAAATCCCAGGGTTATGGAAATTTGGAAAGGGGACAAGGTTGAGCCGCTTATCCGCCTCCAGAAAAAGCTTTTGTGTGAAGCGGAACGTCTGCTCCGCCCGGGAGGCGTGGTGGTATACTCCACCTGTACCACGAACTCCGCGGAAAACGAGGCGCAGGTACTCTTTGCCCGCAAGGAACTCGGACTGAATATGGAAGCGCTGGAATGTATGCCGGGCTTCGACTTTGAGGAAGCGAGAGGTTGCGAAGGCGCGTGGCGCCTGAGTCCCAAACCCGGAGATACCCAGGGCTTTTTCGTGGCTCGTCTGCGCAAACAGGGGACTCCATCGGATAGTCTCCCCTTTACTTCCAATCCGGTGCGGACTGAAGTCGTGACGGATGCGCGTCTCCGCGAACAGGGCATTGACCCTGCGCAAATCCACGGCGCAGTAGGCATCTTTGGCGGCAACCTTCACGCGCTTCCCCCTCAGGCGCTTGCGCTTTTGCCCGAAGCTCTGCACTGGCAGGGGCTGTACATAGGCAAACTTGGAAAAAACGGCGATGTCCGCCTCTCGCCCCGTCTTCGCCTGGAAGGTTCGGGAATATGTGTGGATTTGGAGCATACGGAGGGAATACAGCGCATCATAAGCCTCCTCCAGGGACAGAGTCTGCCTCTGCCGTCTGGAACGCCCGCAGAGGCCCGTACAGCGCTTCTTCGATGGAACGGACTACCGCTCTGCCGCCTTAAAATTAAAAAGAAAAGGTTACTCTGGTCGGAGCGTTAGCTTTGAGCTTTTTTGCGGGAAGCGATAGTCCCTTGGACTTTGCGTTGGTCAATGAAGACGAGGGCTTCCGCAAGAAGTTCTTCCGGAGATCTGCAGGCGTCAAGGACACAGAAGCGTTCAGGCCAGCGTGCGGCGCGCTCCAAAAAGCCCTGACGGATACGTTTGTGGAAGGCCAGAGTTTCTGCCTCGAAGCGGCCTTCGGCGTCTTCCATGTTTTGGAGTCCGTTCCTGACACGAGCACGGGCTAGCCCTTCTTCAACGGGAAGGTCAAGCAGCAGAGTGATATCTGGCCAGAGACCGCCGGATGCCCAGGAATCAAGTTCTTGGAGAGCGTCCTTATCCATGCCGCGTCCATATCCTTGATACGCTATGGTGGAGTCGGAATAGCGGTCGCAGAGTACCCATTCCCCGCGAGCGAGTGCAGGACATATGATTTCGGCCACATGCTGGGCGCGATCCGCTAGGAAGAGAAAAAGTTCAGCACGAATGTCCATACTCTGCGAACTCTGGAGCAGGAGTGGGCGGATCTGTCGCCCCAGGGGAGAGCCGCCAGGTTCACGGGTGCAAAGGCAGACTGTCCCGCGCTCCTTCAGTGCTTCTGCCAGCAAACGCAGGAGCGTGCTTTTGCCTGCGCCCTCCACGCCCTCTACAGTAAGGAACATTGACGTTTCTCCTTGCTTTGTCTCTTTGTTATTTCAGAAGGCGCCCGTGTTGCGTTTTGATCCTCCGGTGTACGCGCGGCGCGGCACAGGGATCGCCCCAAAAGCGCAATATAGGGACTCCATGCCATACCCTGGACGCCGTCCTCGGGAAAGGCGCCACGACACTGGGCCAGTTTAGCGTCCAGAATATCGGCGTAGTGCAAGGCAAAAGCCTCAGAAGAGAGGGGGAGACGCACTGTCCCGAATTCCGGTTCGCCATGATGGCTGGCTATGAGATGTTTGAAGTGCATGGCCAATTCCGGTTCCACTCCGGCTTTTTGCAGAAAGGGGTTCAGCAGAATGAGACCTTGAACAATATGCCCCAGAAATTTGCCCTCATCGGTGTATTCCGTCTCCAACAGACCCCGAAGTTCGTCAATTTTTCCGATATCATGCAACAAGGCTGCGGCTAACAGCGTCTGGCGATCCAGGTCGGGATAGTGATCGGCCATGAGCATGCACAACTCGGCTACGGAGAGCATATGTTCCAGCAGTCCTCCCGCGTAGGCATGATGGACGCAACGCGCCGCAGAGGCCTGAAGCAAGAGCGGACGTATACGCTTGTCGCCAAGCACAGAACGCAGAAATTTGAGCCATGGGCGATGGGTGAGAACACTTTCACACAACCTTTCAATGTCGCTCAATATATCTTCTGCGGGGCGCGCACTGGTCTTTAGAAATTCTTTCAGAGGAAGATCCCTCGTCTCATCCTCGCCCAGCAGACGCAGTTTTTCCACTTTAAGTTGCAACTGTTCGCGATACAGGGAGACTGATCCTGCCACTTCCACGAATTGCCCGGGGGGAAGACAGAAGATGGACTGACTGAGCGGACTCCAAATCTTCGCGTCCAAGACACCAGACGCATCTTTGATTTCCATGCGCCAGTAAGGGTCTCCGGTTTTGGACTGCTGGATTGAGGCTGAGTGTATGATATAAATATCGTGCAACTCATCGCCTGCATTGAGAGAGTCGATACGTCGGTGTTCCGCCATGATACGTCCTTATGTATGAACAGATAAAGAAAGAAGGCCTGTTTGCCTTACGTTTAAAAAACTGTCCTCAGAATGCGTTGTACGGGGTGTTTCCAGAGTTCATCATTCCGCGTCCCTTGTCAACGGTAGGAAAAGCCGCTGAAAGAAAACCTTCTTCAGGATGACAACGGTAATATTTTGTCACGAAAAAAAACGGAAAAAAAGATAGCATTATTTTCCGGACTGTGACACACAGAGAGCTGTGACCGCGCGGAATCTTTTTAGAAAGGCTTGCGCGCCGTAGCCGTCCTTTCGAGGTGATGCCATGTTTTTCCGTTTTTTTTGGGCAGGTGTAACAGCAGCGCTTTCTTTTCTTTCGAGTGTCGGGCCAACCTGTGCCTCTTCCGAGATTCAGGCCGCCGAAATCCAGACCTTCAAACTTCAAAACGGTCTTTCCGTTTTAATAAAGGAAGATCATCGCTTCCCGCTGGTTTCCGTACGGCTCTTCGTCAAGGCCGGTTCCGCATGGGAAAAGCCTGAGGAAGCGGGCCTGAGCCACCTTCTTGAACATATGGTATTTAAAGGCTCAAAGACCAGCGGCACGGGGGTGGATAAACTTGTGGAAAACGCTGGCGGTGCCATGAACGCCTATACCTCCTATGACATGACCACTTATCTCACGGATTTGCCGTCGACCCAGTGGGAGACGGCCATGACAGCCGTGCGCGATTTAGCATTTGATCCTCTGCTTAAGCAGGAGGATCTTGACGCCGAGCGGGAAGTGGTTCTCGCCGAGAAGAAGCAACGGGGCGACAATCCCATGACGCGCCTTTTTCAGGTAGCGCTAGCACATACGCTCAAGGGAACTCCCTATGAGAGTCCGGTGATCGGCAATGAAAAAGCGTTGCGGGAAATGACTCCTCAAAAGATGCGTGCCTACATCGAACGCCGCTACGATCCTCGGGATATGGTACTGGTGGTGGTGGGAGACGTTAAAGGCGAGGCGGTGCTGAACAAAGCCCGCACGCTCTTTGGCGCTTACAAAAACCGCAACATTTTGCATGTTGAACCTTCCTTTGACCCTGCGAAACTGGCACACGGCCTAGTGGTTGACGTGCGGCCTGGTCCGTGGAAAAAGGCTTTCCTCTCCCTTTCCTTTCCTTTGCCGGGCATGAAGGAAGAACTGCTTCCCACCGTGGATGTGCTTGCGTATCTGCTTGCCGGAGACGACACGACCGTGTTGCCACGACAGTTCCGCATTGATGCGCCTGTGGTGGATTCGATCAACGCATCAGCCATGAGCTTTGAGCGTGCCGGAGTTTTTTTCGTTCTCGCGCAACTGGATGCGGATAAGGTGGAAACCTTTCTGCGTGGCGTGGGGGCAACACTGTCGATGCTTAGGGCCAATGATTTTACAGACGAACAGCTCTCCCGCGCCCGTCTCAACCTTGAAGACAGTTACCTGAGAGCGCAGGAAAAAATCTCCGGCATCGCGGAAATTCTGGGGAATGAATATTTCCACGATCCTTCCAGCCTGGGCGGTGAGCGCTATCTTGCCGCTATTCGCCGTGTGGATCGCTCTCAAATACAGCAGACCATTGACCTCTGGTTGCGTCAGGACGCTCTTTCCGTAGTGGCGCTGGTTCCTGGAACGCGGGATGTTCCGATCGTGAGCGAGGCGCAGGTGCGTCAGGCACTGAAGCAGGGCTGGCCCAATACAGGAATTTCACCGGAAAACAAACGTCTTGAAAGAGAGAATATCGGGCATAAAACCGAAAAGATAATCCTTAACAACGGTTGCACACTAGTTTTGCTCCCGGATACTTCCTTACCCTACGTCTCGGCTACACTGGCTTTTTCCGGCGGAGAACTCCTGGCTCAGGATAATGAGGAAGGACTGGCCGCACTGACTGCGGCAGCACTGACAACGGGTACGACGTCTAAATCACGGAGCGAGGTCGACGTATACATCTCCGACCGGGCATCCTCGCTGACCGCGGGCAGTTCCCTGCGTCAATTCACAGTACAGATGGACGCTCCAGCCCGCTTCGCGACTGACGTCTTTTCTCTGATGAAGGAAGCGCTGGAACAGCCCGCCTTCCGAACGGAGGACGTGGAACGCGTCAAACGTGAACAATTGGCGGCTATCGCCAGCAGGGAAGAGAGCATCATGGGACTTCTGGGGCGGAATCTGCGCCATTTTCTCTTTCCAGAAGGCCCTTACGGACACCGTGAAGCGGGAGATCCCGCAAGGGTGGCAGCCTACACCCGTGAAGAAGTTCTGACGTTTTGGCAGAAGCAGTGTGTACGCCCATGGGTCCTCTCTGTGGCGGGCGACTTCGACAGGGCAGAGGTACTCCGCTTTGCCGAATCCCTGCCCCGACCGACAGAATCCGCTTTTTCTCTCAAGGCGCCAGAGTGGACGAGTACCCGTTCGTTGACGTTGAAACTGCCGGGGCGTGACCAGGCGGTCTACCTCATGCTTTTCCCCACAGTGGGTACGGATTCTCCCGGACGCCCCGCACTGCGGCTACTTTCCGAAGCTCTGAGCGGCTTCACGGGTAAGCTCCATCAAAATCTGCGAGAGAGGCAGAGCCTTGGCTATTCCGTCTTTCCAGTGGACTGGGCCGATCGCAATGCAGGTTTTTTGGCCTTTGGGATCATCGCCTCGCCAGAGAATCTGGACAAAGCCAAGGTTTCCTTTGAACGCATTGTAAACGAATTGCGCACTGAAACACTCCCTGAACAAACCTTGGAGCGCGCTAAGGCCATTGCCTTCGCCGACTATTACCGCAACCGTCAAAGCCGCGCCGTACGCGCCGCTGAAGCCGCGGCCAATGTGCTGAACAACCGTCCGCTGGATTATGCCATGCAGAATCTGAAAAGGATGAAAGAACTTAATCCGAAAGATCTTCGCAACGTGGCCGAAAAATACCTGCTTTCAGAGAAAGCGTATGATTTTACCGTAACGCCGTGACACCTTTTTCGCACCTTCTTTCGCGTTTTCTCTCTCTTTTTGCTGGAAAGTGACAACGGTTCACAAGAGCAAGGAAGCGGAGAATTCAGACTTGGAAAAATTTCCCAAACAACCTGAATTTTGCTTTACAAGAGTCCCTGTCTTGTATAGAAGACATAACTTGAATGCGGGAACGCCAGTTGAAAACAGAAATTTTCGCTTGCAAAAACATCCTGTACGCGCTAAGCTCCCATTTCTGTTGCTGGCGTAGCTCAACTGGCAGAGCAGCTGATTTGTAATCAGCAGGTTGCGGGTTCAATTCCCATCGCCAGCTCCATATTTTGGAGTGACGTTGAGAAAACTACAAATTTTCCGGGCAGTTCGCTCGGGTTGGCCGGTGAAGGCCACGCTCCTTCTTCCGGTTGCGGCAAAAGAAACATCATAGTTTCTTTTGTGTAGCGTGGTGGGGTTCCCGAGCGGCCAAAGGGAACAGACTGTAAATCTGTCGTCGTAAGACTTCGATGGTTCGAATCCATCCCCCACCACCAGCTTTTAGCTGGTATAGCTGTAGGAGGCAGTACGCGCTGTCAGGGGACTACGGCAATAGGCGGGAATAGCTCAACGGCTAGAGCATCAG
>CAZWBH010000011.1:0-257 GCA_964632155.1 uncultured Mailhella sp. | reverse complement strand
CTCGTTTCCCGCTCCATCTGCCGCTTTCCATGGTAGTTCCCAGTTCTGTGAAGCGCGTCGAGTTTCGTGTTTTTCAGGGCTGCTTTCGTTTTAACGGGAGCAGGACGGCGTTGCTGCTCAAACAGAGCACCACATGCAAAGTAACCATTCAGGAGATTCTTATGGGCAAGGAAAAATTTGATCGCTCCAAGCCGCATGTCAACATCGGCACCATTGGTCACATTGACCATGGCAAGACCACTCTGACCGCCGCCAAC
>CAZWBH010000010.1:0-62473 GCA_964632155.1 uncultured Mailhella sp. | reverse complement strand
AAAAGCGGCGCGCAAAAAAGCCCGCCCCGTTTAGAGCAGTTTGAAAAAGTATTTGGAAAACTGCTCGGTGCCCCTTTCCGCTCCGGCGGCGCAGTCATGTTCACCGGCAAAGCCGGAGGAACGCGCTGCCTTCGCTATCAGCTCGCTACCGCTCGCGCTGTCCGGTAGCTAAGGGGCGCCCGCGCTTTCGTTCGCGGAAAAAATGTACTTCAACAGCCGAACGCGCGCGGCGTTCCGCACCTTTAGCTTTGAGTGAGGGCGTAAACTTTGCCGTTTGCGCATGGACACGAGCGAGGAGCGGAAGAAGGACAACGCCAGCGCGTATGGTTGAAAACTTGTAAAGTTTTTTCAACTAAAAATGTTCTAGGGCAGGCCTGCAATGTTGCGACAAAGGCGCCTTTACGCTTTTCCTTCCCTTGCCATGCGATAGCGCGCCACATCATCCACCGAGGCCAGAGGCATGCCATGCGCCTGTGCAAAGGCCGCAACCTCGGGCAGGCGGGCCATGGTTCCGTCTTCCAGGGTGAGTTCGCAGAGTACGCCGGCGGGCAGAAAGCCGGCCATGCGGCAAAGATCCACGGTCACTTCCGTGTGCCCGCGTCGCTCTAGCACCCCGCCGCGCTTGGCGCGCAGAGGAAAGACGTGCCCCGGGCGGCAGAGATCTTCGGGCTTTGCGGAGGGCGCGATGGCGGCCTTGATGGTGGCTACGCGGTCGGCCGCGGAAACGCCGGTGGTCACGCCCTTGGCTGCTTCTATGGTCACGGTGAAGGCCGTGCGGTTCTTGTTGGTATTTTTGGCTACCATGGGCGCAAGATCTAAGGCGTCGGCCTTATCATCCGTAAGACAAAGGCAGACAATGCCGCTGCATTCGCGGATGAGCAGGGCCATCTGCTGCGGGGTGAGGGTTTCGGCGGCAAAGATGAGATCGCCTTCGTTTTCGCGGTCTTCATCGTCTACAATGAGTACGCCGTTTCCGCTTTTGAGGGAAGCTATGGCCCGTTCCACGCGCTCTGTGGCGTTTCCAAAGGATTCTAAAAGAGAGGGCTGACGCATGACACGCTCCTTTTGGGGAAATGTCCGGCATCAGGGCGGCATAAGGCACTGGGAGAGAGGAGAGGCGCCCCGCAGGGGGCAGAAAATCTGTTCTCTTTCGTCCGGACTGTTACCGTCGGCCCCGGATTTTCACCGGATCTGCGGCCCTTCCCGTGAAGTACCGCCCGCGGGCTCCCGTGAAAGGTTACCGCCGGTGGGGGCTTTCACCCCGCCCTGAGAAATCTCCCTTCTCTTTATCCTGTTCTCGCGCGCTGTCAAGAGGTGATGGCAACGTTTTGCAAAGTGCGGCGCGTAAAAGATTGACAGGCACAAAGCTTCCTGCGAAAATACTTATTTCGCCACGCCGCCTCTCTTTCGCGGCGCGGCAAGCACACTCCAGCATGAAGGAGCCTTTCGGTGACGATAGACGAACAGGTGAAGATCCTGCGTCGCGGCGTGGTGGATCTTGTCAATGAAGAAGACCTTCGCAAAAAACTGACCAGGGGCAAGCCTCTCAACATCAAGGTAGGCTTTGATCCTACGGCGCCGGATCTGCACCTTGGTCATACCGTGGTCATACACAAGATGCGTCAGTTCCAGGAGCTGGGCCACAACGTGACCTTTCTCATCGGCGACTTCACCGGTCGTATCGGCGACCCTTCCGGCAAGTCCAAAACCCGCCCGCCACTCACCGAAGAGCAGGTGAAGGCAAACGCCGAAACGTACAAGGAGCAGGTCTTTAAAATTCTCGACCCAAAAGCTACCACCGTGGCCTTCAATTCCACCTGGGGTGACGCCCTGAGGCCCGCCGACTTTCTGCGCCTCATGTCCTGCTGCACCGTGGCCCGCATGATGGAGCGCGACGATTTTGCTAAACGCTTCAAAGAAAACACGCCCATCGCCATCCACGAATTCATGTACCCGTTGCTTCAGGCCTATGATTCCGTCATGCTCCATACCGATGTGGAAATGGGCGGCACGGATCAAATCTTCAACCTGCTCATGGGCCGCAATCTTCAGGGGCATTTTGGCCAGGAGGCGCAGTGCGTCATCACCATGCCGCTTCTTGTGGGCCTGGATGGCGATCACAAAATGTCCAAGTCCTACGGCAACTATATTGGCGTTATGGAATCGCCTTCCGATCAGTTTGGCAAGGCAATGTCCATTTCCGACGATCTCATGTGGAACTGGTACGAACTCATTTCCGCCCGCTCCCTGGAAGAAATCTCCGACATGAAGGCGCGCGTGCAGGCCGGTTCTTTGCATCCCAAGCTGGTGAAGGAAGAGCTGGCCATGGAAATTGTGGCCCGCTACCACGGCGAAGAGTCCGCCAGGGCCGCAAGAGAGGCCTTTAGCAACGTGTTTGCCAAGGGCGGCATCCCGGAAGACGCCATCGCCTGGAGCGTGGATGCGGGCGAGGCTAGCGCTCCCGTGGCCCTGCTCTGCGCCACGGGCCTGGTTCCTTCCCGCGGCGAGGCCAAGCGCAAGATTGCCGCCGGCTCCCTTAAGGTAAACGGAGAAAAACTTCTGGACGCCCTCACACCCCTGCCTGCCGGAGAATATACTCTGAAGTACGGCAAGAAGGGCTTTGTGGTACTCACCGTCCGGTAAAGAAGCCATGCGTGGAAGCGAGAAACCGGAACCTTTTGGCCGTTGCCCCGACGATCAGTGCCTGGGCCGTTGTCCCTACCGCGACAGCGCCCTTATGACGCCGGAAGGCCGGGCACGCCTCCTTGATGGCCCGCGCCCCGCCGATGGTGAGCCGTGGTCGCCTCGCGTTGTCCATATTTTGTTTCAGCCGGAGAATGTGCGCCTGGAGATTCCCCGCTACAAGGCGAAGAACGTCGAAAAGCTCCTGAAAACTCTGGGCCTGCGCCAGTGTACGGCCCTTGTGGCCTGTGGGAACCGCCTGCTCACGCCAGACACGCCCCTGTATCCTGAGCAGAATATCCTTGTGCGCAAGGTCATGTCCAGCGGCTGAACCTCGCGCCGTTTTTTAGCACTTTTGGAAAGGGATCGGTTCTGGCCGGTTCCTTTTTTCACGCTCTGGCAGGGGAGGGCACCTTCTCACTTCCGTTCCGTCCTCTTCCTTCAGTCTCTCCCTTTTTCGCGTGCCTCCCCTTTTCTCGTCTTTCCGTCCGCCGCCCCCTTGTCTGAAGAAAAGTTGTCTCACCACCCCTTGATCCTCTCTCCGCGCCGTGCGGAAGCTGAAAAGCGACAGATTTGTCCTTTCCCCCTTGACTGCGTGGGCGTCGCGCTTATCTGAAGAGTGATACAAAAATGAAGAGTATCACAGGAGAATGCAAATGGGTGTAGCTTACAAGGATTATTACAAAACGCTGGGCGTTGAGCGCTCGGCCTCCAAGGACGAAATCGCCAAGGCGTACAAGAAGCTCGCCCGCAAGTATCACCCAGATCTCAATCCCAACGACAAGGCCGCGGAAGAGAAGTTCAAGGATATCAACGAGGCCTATGAAGTCCTCAAGGACGATGAAAAGCGCCGGATGTACGATCAGCTTGGCTCGAACTGGAAAGAAGGGCAGCAGTTCACCGGCGGGCCGGGTTTTGAAAACTTCAACTTTAACTTCAACTTTGACGGCGCTCGGGGTAGCTTTGGCGGCGCGAACAGCGACTTCTTTGAGGCGCTTTTCGGGCGGATGAGTCGTGGCGACTTTGGAGCGCAGTCGGATCCCTTTGCGAGTTTTGGCAACTTCGGCGGCTCACGATCCCGTCGTGGTAAAGACATGGAAGCGGAGATAGAGATTACCCTGGAGGAAGCGCGCAAGGGCGTTACCAAACAGATAACGCTTTCCGGCGTTGGCGGTTCGAGTAATCTTCAAATCAAAATTCCTGTCGGCATCAAAGACGGCGGAAAACTGCGCCTGCGCGGCAAGGGAAACCCGGGACGTCCCGCTGGAGACCTCTATTTAACCGTGCATTATGCCAAGCACCCTGTCTTCCACGTGGAAGGCAAGGACGTGACGTGCGAAGTGTCACTTATGCCCTGGGAAGCTGTGTTCGGGGTGAAAAAGCGCGTACCTACTCTGGACGGCGCCGTGGAGATGAATATCCCCGCTGGCAGCAGTAGCGGGCGTCGCTTGCGTCTGCGCGGCCTTGGCCTTGGTTCTGCGTCCGTTCGCGGTGATGAATATGTGGTTGTTGCCATCAGCATTCCGAAGCCCGAGGAATTGACGCCGGAACAGAAAAAGCTGTGGACGGCTCTTGCCGCGAAACACTGAAAAATTAGCTTTTGATCACCCGCACTGAGCGCGGGATACAGAACTTCGCGGGTCTCTACAACCCGCGGAGAAGGAGGAATTATGGACATCAACAAATGCACTATAAAGGTACAGGAAGCCTTGCGGGACGCGCAAAACCTAGCGCTTTCCCGCAATCATCAGGAAGTGGACGCGGAACATCTGGCTCTGGCTCTTCTGCAACAGAAGGAGGGTCTTGTTCCCAGCATTGTGGAACGCTTGGGGCTGAAACCTGTACTCCTGGTTGCCGAGCTGGAACAGGCTCTGGACAAACGTCCTTCAGTGACAGGCCCGGGGGTGGATGCTTCATCCATTCGCATCACGCAGCGCTTGGCCCGCGCCTTGGCACAGGCCGAAGATTTGGCCCGCCGCCTCAAGGATGAATATATCAGCGTGGAGCATATCTTCGCGCAACTGATGGATGCCGGGGGCGCTCTTGGAGAGATTTGCGCCAAACAGAAGTTGACGCAGGAAACCTTCTTGCGCGCTACGGCGGAAGTGCGCGGTGGGCAACGCGTGACCTCGGCCAATCCGGAAGAGACCTATGAAGCGCTCTCCAAATATGGCCGCGATCTTGTGGATGCCGCGGGCAAGGGTAAACTTGATCCCGTTATCGGTCGGGATCAGGAAATCCGCCGCAGCATCCGCATTCTCTCGCGCCGCACGAAGAACAACCCTGTACTCATCGGCGAGGCCGGTGTGGGCAAAACGGCCATTGTAGAAGGGCTGGCGCATAGAATCGTCAACGGCGACGTGCCCGAAGGACTCAAAAACAAGCGACTTATTGCGCTGGACATGGGCGCGCTCATAGCGGGCGCGAAGTATCGCGGTGAATTTGAGGAGCGCCTGAAGGCTGTACTCAAAGAAGTGCAGGAAGCCCAGGGTGGCATCATCCTGTTCATTGATGAATTGCATACCATTGTTGGCGCAGGAAAGACTGACGGCGCCATGGACGCCGGCAATTTGCTCAAACCCATGCTGGCCCGCGGGGAACTGCACTGCATCGGCGCGACAACTATTGACGAATATCGCAAATACATTGAGAAAGACCCTGCTCTGGAGCGGCGTTTTCAGCCGGTTCTGGTTGAGGAACCCGGCACGGAGGATGCCATTTCCATCCTGCGCGGCTTGAAAGAACGCTTCGAGGTGCATCACGGTGTGCGCATAAGCGACTCTGCCATTGTGGAAGCCGTGGTGCTGTCGCAACGCTATATTTCCGATCGTCAGCTTCCGGATAAGGCCATTGACATCATCGATGAGGCCGCGGCCATGATCCGCACGGAGATCGACTCTCTCCCTTCAGAACTGGATGAGGTCAACCGCAAGGTCATGCAGCTCGAGATTGAGCGCGAAGCCCTGCGCAAGGAAACGGACGAAGCTTCACACGAGCGCCTGCAGAAGCTGGAAAACGAACTGGCGGATCTTCGCGCCACACAGGCTTCCCTGCGCACGCGCTGGGAACAGGAAAAGAGTGCCATCAATGGAGTACGCCAAATCAAGGCTGAAATTGAGCAAACCCGCCATGCCATTGAAGAGGCTGAGCGTTCCTATGACCTCAGCAAGGCTTCGGCGCTCAAGTACGGCAAGTTGCCGGAACTTGAGAAATCTTTGAAGGAAACGGAGCAAAAGGCCGCCGCCGTTGGCACGGACAAGGAAAAGCGCCTCCTGCGCGAGGAAGTTTCTCCCGATGATGTGGCCGACATTGTCGCCCGCTGGACGGGCATCCCGGTCACGCGCCTGCTCCAGTCCGAAAGAGACAAGCTCCTGCTTCTGCCGCAACGTCTGCATGAGCGCGTCATCGGCCAGGACGAAGCCGTACAGGCCGTGTCCGATGCTGTACTCCGTGCCCGTGCCAGTCTGTCTGATCCGCATCGACCTCTCGGTTCTTTCATTTTCCTTGGGCCAACGGGTGTGGGTAAGACGGAACTGTGCAAGGCGCTCGCCGAAGCGCTCTTTGACACCGAAGACAATATGGTTCGGCTGGACATGAGCGAATATATGGAAAAGTTCTCCGTTTCCCGTCTCATCGGATCCCCACCAGGCTATGTGGGCTACGAAGAGGGTGGTCAGCTCACGGAGGCTGTACGCCGCAAGCCCTACAGCGTGGTACTCTTTGACGAGGTGGAAAAGGCGCACCCCGACGTCTTCAATACTCTGCTTCAGCTTCTGGACGATGGCCGTCTGACGGATAGTCAAGGGCGCACTGTGGACTTTCGCAACACCATCATCATTATGACATCCAACATTGGTTCGCCGATCATGCTGGACGGCATCAACTCGAATGGCGAATTCAAAAGTGGCGTGCGCGATCAGGTCATGGCCGAGTTGCGGCGTTTCTTCCGCCCTGAATTTCTGAACAGGGTGGACGAAACCGTGATGTTCTACCCGCTTAGGGCGGATCAGGTGGGCGCCATCATCGACCTTCAGATCAAGGGACTGCGCGGGCGCCTGGAAGACCGCAAGATTACCCTTGAACTTTCCGATGACGCCCGTTGCTTCGTGGCGAAGAGCGCCTACGATCCCGCGTACGGCGCGCGTCCTTTGAAACGTTGGATACAACACAATCTGGAGACAGCGCTTGCCCGCAAGATCATCAGCGGCGATATCCGCGACGGCTGGCACATTGTTGTCAAAAGCAACGGGCAGGGCGGGCTGGTCTTTGAACACAAAGAATAATCCGCCGCAGGAGATCCTTTTCGACTGATTCGGCGTCAAGGTTTTTTATTGTCCTTCCCTGAGCGCAGGACTGCGTGAACGCTAGTCGAAAATTCTCTGAATTGAGGGCAGACTTCCCTTATGGGGGGCCTGCCCCTTCGTTTATAAACAAAAACTCTCTATCTTTTTTCCCCGCGGCACTTCACACATCTTTACAATTTTCAATGTTACGCTATATCCTTAATATGGTATATCCTTGCAAGCCACAAAATGGGAAGTGGTAGCGAGGGAAAAAACATGAAGGAAGTCGAATCAAAGAACCGTTTCCTCTTGATAGACGATGACACGGAATTCTGCCAACTCGTCAGAGATTATATGGAATTGCATGCTATCCGTCTTGATTTTCGCACCACCGGGGCGGAGGGGCTTGAGGCGGCGGAAACGGGACTTTACGATCTCATCCTTCTCGACATGATGCTTCCCGATATTCCCGGCGTGGAAGTCCTGCGTCAACTCCGTATGAAAACGGGCATTCCGGTTATCATTTTTTCCGCGCACAACGATGAAACGGATCGCATCGTCACGCTGGAATTAGGCGCCGATGACTATGTGCCAAAGTCGTTTTCCTCACGTGAACTTCTTGCTCGCGTGCGCGCCGTTCTTCGGCGTACGTCGGGGACAAAAAAGGAGAAGAACGATGACATCCTTTGCATACACGCCATAGAACTCGACCCAAACAGGCTCAAGGCCACTTTCAACGGCAGGCCTTTGGAACTTACCTATGTGGAATTTCAGCTCCTTTACGCCCTGATGAAGGAGCCTGGAAGAGTTTTTTCGCGTGAGGCCTTGCTCAATCTTTTTGCCGCGGACAGGGAGTGGAACAAGTTTGACCGCAGCGTAGATGTTCATATCGCCGCCCTGCGCAAGAAACTTGTCGATGCCACGGGTATAAACGACCTTATCCGCACGGTGCGGAGCATAGGCTATATGCTTGTCCGATAGAATAAGGCATGAAGTTTCCCCTTTTCAATCTCTATGTGAAGATCGGTTGCTGGATGTTGCTGAATCTGGCGTTCTTGGGTCTTTTGTGCGTGCTTATTGGCGGGTACGCGCTGATCGGAAGGGAGGACGATGGCGTGTTTTCAGCCTCGCTTTTCAGCGCCCGTGCCGACAGTGTTCTGCGTGTGGTCAGCGCCAATATACAGTATTGCCCCGTCCTGGAGTGGGAGGAACTTGTGGAACAGCACGTTAGGCGTCTGCCCGTGCGCTTCTATATACATACGCTTGATACCGAATCCATCCAATCGTCGGAAATCCCCGAAGACATAATCAAAAGGGCCTCCAAATTGCCGCGGGCCACTTATTCTTTCTGCCCTAGTCCCGAGGTAATGTTCTGGGATCCTCTGGGCGGAACGCTCTTTGCCAGCGCAAAAGAAAACGTGGAATATGGCCTGCCCCCCGTCCCCCCAGCAATTTTCAGGCATACCTCCGCGCCTTCAACGTACTGGCTGGGGCGTATCATGTATGTTCCCGACCACAATCGCCAGATCCATACGCTCCTTGTGGTCATGGCGTCCGACAGGATGGATGGGCACGGATTCTTTTTTGATGTCGGCTTGATCTTTTTCGTGGTGTTGGGCGTACTCGGCGTGTCCTTCATCTGGTGGTTGCCTTTTGTGAGACATCTTTCGCGACCACTCCGGCGTATGGCCCGCTATGCCGAAGCCATGGAAGCCAGCAATTTTACCACGGTGGACAAGACCGTTCTTCACGACAGGGATTTTTCCGGAAAACGGAGAGATGAGATAGGGAGACTCGGCCATGCGCTCCTCTCCATGATGCTGAGGTGTTCGCGTATGGTTACGGGGCAGAGCCAGTTCATCCGCCATGTGGCCCATGAGCTGAATACGCCACTGGCCAAGGCGCAGATGGGTTTGGGAGTGCTGGAATGTCGCCTCCAGGGCGAAGATCGTGCCAGAGTGACGCAGGTACTCACGCATATTAAAAAGCTCTCCACGCTCACCGAGGAAGTCCTGACGTATCTTAAGGCCAAAGCCAGCATGGGGGAGCCGCAAAAAGAGGATATTGATCTTTGCCCCTTTCTCTCCACACTCGTACAGATGGAAGCTCCGAACGGCGATGTTCATGTGGAAGTGGAAGCAGGTCTGCACCTTTGGAGCGGGCGTTCCTTCCTGCAACGGAGCGTTTCCAACCTCTTGCGCAACGCGCTGACGTACGCCGGAAAAGACGGACCCATTGTTGTTCGGGCGACTAGGAGTACGGATTGCGGCGATATTTGCATCTCTGTGGAAGACCAGGGTCCGGGCGTGCCTCCGGAAGACCTGCCCACGCTCCTGGAGCCTTTCTTCCGCGGTCGCCTTGCAGCCAGTCATCCCGGGGGAACAGGGCTGGGGCTGACCATAGTCCAGTACTGTACCGAGGCCTGCGGCGGTCGCCTTGAATATGGCAACAGGGAGGGAAAGGGCTTTGCTGTCCGCCTCTGTTTTCCCGCGAAAGCTCAGGCATAAGGAAGACGCGCGCTCTTCAGCTTAGGCATCCTTCCCACCAGAGGGGGAATTCTGGCATTTCGCCTTCAAGAGGTACCAGCGCGCCGATGAGCGGGGTGACGGGGCGAAGGTTCGTCCCCCGTACGGCGACGCAAAAGCGCTGAAAGGGTTCATACCACGGGTGATAGGCCAGCGAAAATTTGCCGATATGCGCTGGTAGCATCATCCTTGCGCCAAGGTCGTTCGCGGCCTGTACGGCTTCTTCCGGCGTCATGTGTATGTAGCGCCAGCCCTCGTTGTACTGCCCGCAGTCCAAAAGGGCGAGGTCTATGCCGGGGAAGCGTTTGCCCAGCTCCGTAAAATGGGGCGCGTAGCCGCTGTCTCCACTGAAAAAGATTTTCCGCGCGGACGATTCAAGCAAAAAGCCGCCCCATAACGTCTTGTTGCGTCTCAGGGAACGCCCGGAATAGTGGCCTGCTGTGGTAAAATGGATGCGCAGCCCCGACACGGGGGAAAGGCTCTCACCCCAGTCCGCTTCATGGATTATACTTTCTGCAAAGCCCCAGCGCCGAAAATGCGCCCCCACGCCGAGTCCGCAGAAGATATGCCGGATTTTGGCTTTGAGGGACATAACAGTGGGGTAGTCCAGGTGATCCCAGTGATCGTGAGAGATGAGCAGACAGTCGATGGGTGGCATATCGTTGGCGCCGTAGGGAGTGCTTCCGGGGAAGGCCCTGGCGCTGAAGGAGACGGGAGCGGCATAGGGGCTGAAGACAGGGTCAATGAGTACGCGGCAGTCGGCGATTTGCAGGAGGAAGGAAGAGTGGCCAAGCCAGATCAGGGCGTCTCCCGAGGACTTCAGCCGATTGAGACCTGTACTGTCGGTCGGGAGGGGGCTTGTCGGAACAGGGTCGATTTTCTTTTTGAAAAAGGAACGGAGCAGAGCGCTGATAAAGTTGCTTCCATCGCTTAGAATGGGGCGTTTAATAAGGTTTTGGAACTCGTTGTCAGCGTAGTGCGGAGAGGTGAGGATACGCCGCATCTCCTCTCCGGAAGGAAGAGCGCCGAATTTTTCCTGCCCAAGAAAGACCTGAAGCCCGCCCGTCGCTCCGCCACTGAAGAGCGCGCTGCCGGCCAGAATTTTCAAGAGGGTTCGTCTGCGCATAGAAGGTTACTCTTTGTAAACAGTTTATTCACGGTAGTTTACAGTAGGGCCTGGGTCCTTCTTTATACAAATCTCCACCGTGACAATCGGCCACCACGGTGACGGGGAAATCTTCAACCTCCATGGCCGCAAAGGCTTCCGTTCCCAAATCGGGGTAAGCGAGTACCGTGTACTTTTTGATGTGGCGGGATAGCAAGGCTCCGGACCCGCCCGTTGCGGCAAAGTAGACGCCTTTGCACTCCCGCAGGGCGTCCATGACGGACTGCGCGCGGTTGCCCTTGCCGATCATTCCGGCCAGACCGAGCCTCAACAGGCGTGGGGTATAGGCGTCCATGCGACCGGAGGTCGTTGGCCCGGCCGAACCTATGGCCTGCCCGGGCCTGGCGGGCGAGGGACCAACATAGTAGATGAGCTGCCCGCGCAAATCCGCGGGAAGTTCACCCCCGTGGTTCAGGGTTTCATCCATGCGTTTGTGCGCGGCGTCGCGGGCGGCATAGATGGTTCCGGAGATGAGAACGCTGTCGCCTATGCGGAGAGCGCGTATGACTTCCTTGGAAAGAGGCGGGCAAATACGATGGATCATTGCGCCTCCTACAGAATGGCTTCCGCGTGGCGCGCGGCGTTGCAGTTGATGTTCACGGCCACGGGCAGACTGGCAATGTGCGTGGGGCAGAACTCAATATTCACCTTGAAGGCCGTGGTGTTGCCGCCCAGGCCCTGCGGACCCGTGCCAAGGCTGTTTACGAGTTCAAGCAGTTCGTCTTCAAGTTTGGCGTAGCGGGGGTCGGGGTTGCGACTGTCCACGTCGCGGGTGCAGGCGCGCTTGGCGCAGAGGCAGGCCATTTCCATATTCCCTCCTATGCCCACGCCAACAACCATGGGCGGGCAGGGGCTGGCTCCGGCGCATTGCACCGCCTCAAGAACGGCCCGCTTCACGCCCTCTATGCCATCGGCTGGTGTGAGCATGAAGAGCTGCCCCTTGTTCTCGCTCCCCGCGCCCTTGGGGGCCAGGCGCAGATGGATGCGGTCGCCGACAACAAGGCGCAGATGGATGATGGCCGGCGTGTTGTCCCCTGTGTTCTTCCGTTCAAAGAGCGGCTCAGCCACCGAAGATTTACGCAGATAGCCCTCCGTATAGCCCTTAGCGATGCCGGCGTTGACGGCGTCTTCAAAAAGCCCGCCGGTGATACGCACTTCCTGCCCGAGGTCGGCAAAGAGTACGGCAAGGCCGGTATCCTGACACACGGGCATTTTTTCCCGCACGGCGATGTCCGCGTTGAGTAAAAGCTGTTCCAGAATATCCCTGCCAGTGGGAGAGGTCTCTTCCCGGGCGCTTTGACGCATGGCGCAAAGGAGCGGCTCAGGGAGGCGGCAACACGCTTCCACGGCCAGCCTGGCCACGGCATCGCGTATGGTATCAAAGGAAATCTCTCGCATAGGCGCTCCTCCCCGTTGTTGGCATGAGAGGAACATACGGCTTTTTGGAGTAAAAATCTACGTCCGCAAGCGAGGTCTGGCATACCAGGCAAGGGTGCTAGCGTGCTTCGCGGCAGTCCCTGCCCGAAAACGCTTCATCTCTAAACTTGAGAGTGCCACTTTTGAAAGGATTTTTCAAAAAAAATATCATGAAGTTCAGACGGTTGGCGTTTAGATTTCATTCCTAACCTAAGGTGACACTCTACCAAACTAATCGGCTTGTGTTTTTACGGGGAGCGCTGTAAGAAAAAGAGTTCCCTGAATATACGCCATAAAATCCGGAGTTAGTCATATGGAAGAAAACCGCCTTGGTATCGTTGGCATTGTTGTGGAAAACAGAGATCAGTCCGCCGCGCTCAACGCCATTTTGCACCAGTACGCGGATATTATAGTTGGTCGTTTGGGCATTCCCTACCG
The DNA here is from genome assembly GCA_964632155.1 of uncultured Mailhella sp. GTDB lineage: Bacteria > Desulfobacterota > Desulfovibrionia > Desulfovibrionales > Desulfovibrionaceae > Mailhella. Next base: position 49,964 of record CAZWBH010000010.1, on the reverse strand, counting down.
TAGCCGCGGAGTTTCCATCATTTCTCTGGCCGTGGATGGCAGTAATGACGTCATTTCCGCCATGACGGGCAAAATAGGTCAGCTGGAAGGCGTGACTGTGAAGTCCATCATCACCAAGCAGTAAGTTTTCGCCCTTTCTGCCCGAGTTTTACTTGGATTTATCTCTGTCGGCGGATTACATCTTCCGGGAAGAGCGTTGCGCAAAGCGGTGATATGTGCCGTGTACCCGATATAGACCGGGCGGAAAGCACTTGCTCTTGCACTTCGGCATATTCTGGCGCAACTCCTGTCGGGGGACGCTTTTTCTGTTCTTTTGCGGAAAGAACGGCACTGTTTTTTCCGTTCAGCCTCAAGGGAGCATGCCATTATAATGTTCGTTCCTTTTCGCTTACCATGCATGCCCTGACGCTGGAAAACAAGCGAGCATTTCTTTTGATGCTTTCCGTTTTTTTCCGCAAGGGGAAACACGCGGAATTTCGCGGATAATATGGATGGGGCTGTTGAATATACGGTAGACAGACTCGGGACGGAAAGAGAAAGATTAGGGCGCAGAGCATAAACATGGTTCGGATGTATAAACTGGGTAAAGCATGGTGGGAGTTTGCCCAGCGGAGAACTTGCCCGTGGGCTGAAACAGAGAGATGATGATTACCCCGCAAACTGAGAGGAAGCAGAAAATGATTCTAGAATCAAGTTTAAAGGATATGCTGCTCGCGCTGGGATTCACAGGAACTGAGAATTTTATCTATGAGAAGCTGTTCCCCGTATTCGGGGTATCCATGCGCGTGGATTTTTCTGCCAAAAAATTACATTATCCCGATGCCGTCAAGGGTCGCGAAAGAAATGACGGCTTTGACAAGCCGGAAAATTTTGTCGTGTTCGAATGTGTAAATCGCCTTCTTGAAAAGGGGTATCGCCCGGAGCATATAGAACTTGAAAAGGAATGGCATCTCGGCCATGATGCAAAGAGCGGTCGTGCCGACATCTGCGTGACGGATGAAAACGATGCCATGCTCTTCATTGTTGAATGCAAGACATGGGGCAGAGAGTTTGACAAAACATTAAATGATACCAAAAGCGATGGCGCGCAACTGTTTTCATACTGGCAACAAGAACAGTCCTGCCGCTGGCTTGTTCTGTATGCTTCAGAGTATAAGAACGGACAAATTGAATATAAGTCGCCGACGATTAATTGCTCGGATGACGCCAATATTATTCTTCTTGCGAAAAAGGATAAATCCATAAGACTATACCGTGACGCACATACCGCCCTGGAAAAATATGAGGCATGGAAAGAAACGTACCTATGTCAGATTCATGAAGATTTGATTTTTTCCAAGGATTCTGTAGCGTATAACATCGGAGTTAACCCTCTGCTCAAGAAAAATCTTCGCGATTTCACGCCAGAAGATAAAATCGTCAATAAATTTGAGGAAATTCTGCGCCACAATAATGTCAGCGATAAAGAAAACGCCTTTAACCGTCTGATCGCGTTGTTTATATGCAAGTTGGTAGACGAAAGTACGAAAGACGAAAACGACGAGGTGGAATTTCAGTATAAGCAAGGTGCTGATACCTACGAAACATTGCAGGATCGTCTTCAAAGGCTTCACCGCGATGGTATGGAAAGATTCATGCGCGAGGAAATTTTCTATGTTCCCGCCGACTACCCTGAATGGCTGTTTTCCACCTATACAGGCTCGAAAAGGAAAAAGGCCGTCGAGGATTTGCAGAAAACGATTCGTATACTGAAATTCTATTCCAACAATGATTTTGCCTTTAAAGATGTACACAACGAGGAACTCTTTTACCAGAACGGGAAGATTCTTGTTGAGATGGTTCAGCTGTTTGAAAAGTATAGAATAGTCTATCCGTCAAAGCATCAATTTCTTGGCGATATGTTTGAGCAATTGCTGAATAAGGGATTCAAGCAGAATGAAGGGCAGTTTTTTACGCCAATGCCCATAACCAGATTTATCTGGGACTCTCTTCCGATAGAACGGATGATAAAATCCGACAGAGGCACCGTCTATCCGAAGATCGTTGACTATGCCTGCGGCGCGGGGCATTTTCTGACCGAGGGGATAGAGACGATCAACCATTTCGCTCATTCGCACAGCGACAACGAGTGGGTAAGAGATCACATTTACGGCATCGAGAAGGACTACCGGCTTGCCCGGGTGTCTAAAATCTCCCTGTTCATGAACGGCGCCGGAGGAGGAAATATCGTTTTCGGTGACGGGCTTGAAAACGTTCCCGACAAGGGGATTGAAAACGGAACGTTTGATATACTCGCAGCGAATCCGCCGTATGCCGTCAAGGATTTTAAACAGCATCTTCAGCTTAAAAACAACGCCTTTACTCTTCTGGAGTCCATCGGCCTGAATGGCAGTGAGATTGAAACGCTCTTTGTGGAGCGTATCGGTCAGCTTTTAAAACCGAAAGGCATTGCCGCCGTCATACTGCCGAGTTCGATTCTTTCCAATGACAGCGCCAGCTATAGAGGTGCCCGTGAGCAGTTTCTGCGAAATTTCTATATCCGGGCAATAGCCGCGTTCGGCTCCAATACCTTCGGAGCCACGGGTACAAATACGGTCGTAATGTTTCTTGAGAAGTTTAATGAACCGCCGAAACGGTCAGACTTATTCTCCGATGCTGTGGACGCGATTATGAGCGGCACGGAACTCGCGGATTGGGAGGACGGGGAAATCCTCAAGGCTTATACGGAGCAAATCCATGTTGCCGAGGATAACTACAAAGCGTTTTTGAACAAACAGTATTCTCTTGTGGAGCTTAGCGGCATCGAATATTTCAAGATGTATGCGGACGCTTTCGCGGATTCCGCGGAGGTTAAAAATCTGCAAAAGACCAGAGCGTATAAAAGTAAAAACGCGGTGGATCAAGCCGCCGCCTATCTGGAAAAATTCTATGCCTATGTTCGTTTCGTCGAGAGTGAAAAATTGTTCTATTTCTCTTTGGTGTACCGGCAGACTACCGTAATCATCACCGCCCCCGTTGATAATAAGGCACAAAAGGATTTTCTCGGTTATGAGTGGTCTAACCGCAAAGGTAACGAAGGAATACAGATTGTAAAGCCAGGCGGGAAAATGTATGACGATTCCGACCGCGAGGCAAAAAACACGCTTGCGGGTGCTGTCAGACAGTCCTTTGCTGGTGTAGTCCCGGCGCTCAGTGAAGAACAGAAAAAGTATGCGACTGTGGTCAATACGAAAGATATGCTCGATTTTTCGAGGGTTACTTTTAATAAGGCTATAAGGTTAAATGTTATTAGTAAATTCTGTATTTACAGTAAATATCCATTAAAAATGCTTATTGCTGTGTGTGATATAAACACTTCAAAGACAGAAATTAAGGATGTGGCAGATGAAACAATAATATCGTTCATCGAAATGTCATCCGTGAGTAATGAGGGTTTCATTGACAAAACAGTTAACCGCCCACTAGGTGAGGTGAGAAATGGAGGGTACACATATTTTGCTAACGGAGATATTATTATTGCTAAAATAACACCATGTATGGAAAATGGTAAATGTGCAATAGTCACTAATTTAAAAAATGGCATTGGGTTTGGGAGTAGCGAATTTCACACATTTAGGTGTCATAAGGAAGAAATCATAACAAAATACTTGTTTCTCCTATTAAACCAAAATATTATACGTCAGGCGGCAAAAACATCAATGACGGGTGCAAGCGGACACAGACGTGTCCCAGCATCATTTTATGAGGAAATGATGATACCTCTTCCACCCATTTCAGTACAACAACAAATCATTGATGAATGTGAAAAAATTGATGAGGAATACAACACCACCCGCATGAGCATTGAAGACTATCGCAAAAAGATAGAAGAGTTATTTAATGACTTAGACGTGATCTCGGGAGGGGACAGACTGAGTCTTGCTGATTCGGAGAAGTTTGACGTGCAAATAGGGAAACGTGTTCTTGATAAACAGCTTATAACTGACGCGGAAATTCCTGTGTACAGCGCAAACGTCAAGGAGCCGTTTGGCTTTATCGATACTTTGCTCATCACGGATTTTTCTGTACCATCTGTTCTGTGGGGGATTGACGGAGACTGGATGACAAATTATATCCCGAAGGATAGGGCGTTCTATCCTACGGATCACTGCGGTGTGCTACGTTGCAAAACAGACGATGTTAATCCGCGTTATTTGGAACATATACTCGAAAAGGAAGGGCGCAACATGGGCTTTTCCCGCACCTATCGGGCCTCAATAGACCGGGTACAGGGAATCGCATTTTTCGCGGCTGATAGAACTGCGCAAGACAGAACAGTTTCCGAAATAGAAAAAATCGAAGCGCAAATCCAAGAGGCGGAAAAACGGCTTGCAGCATTATCCGGAAAAACGGCAGATATTCTCAACAGATACCTTAACTGACAGCGGAGCCACACGGGTTGCTCCATTGAAAACTTGCGCTCTCGGATTTCTCGCCTGTATGGAAAAGAGAAGGCGTTACTTGCGTTTTTCAGGGTATTTCGTGGGGCGTCCAGGACGGAGGTTCCCCCCCCCCTGATACGGGTCAGCGCGTCAGGCAGGCATCCAGTGCGGCGCGGATAGCCTCTTCATCCATGTCACGGCCAATGAAGACGAGTTTCTGCATACGGTCGCCGTAGGTGTCATCCCAATCCCTGTCGAGCTGTTTGTCTGCGCGGCGTTCGGCGGCCTGCCGTTTGGGCGGTGCGGAGGCCACCCATTCGCCGTAGGGGGAGGCCGTCATCTGCCGCCCCGCCTGTTCGTACAGGTAGGCGGTGTTCGGCTCATCCCGGAACCAGACAAGTCCCTTGCAACGGATAACAGTGGCCGGCCAGGCGTCGTTCACGAAGTCCTCAAATTTTTTCTGATCGAAGGGCGGGCGGCGGAAATAGACAAAGGTTCCAATGCCGTATTCCAGGGCCTCGCCTTCGCCATGGTGGCGATGTCCTTCGTGATGTTCATGCCCTTCATGGTCGTGCGCGCCTTTGTGTTCATCGTCTTCGTCCGTGTCTTCAGCATCGGCTTCCAGCGCCTTTACCCAGCCGATGGAGGCGCAGGCGCGGTCAAAATCGAAACGATGCGTGTTGAGGATGTCTTTCACCGCAACCCTGCCGTAATCGGTCTCAATGATATTGGCTTCTGGCTGAAGTTTGTGGACAACGGCCTTGAGTACGTCCAGTTCTTCCGGCGTCACGTCGCTTGCCTTGTTCAGCACCAGGGTGGTGCAGAACTCTATTTGTTGAATGAGAAGGCTGGCAATGTCTTCCTCGTCAATATCCTTTTCTTCCAGGCGCTTGCCGCTCAAAAACTCATCGACCATGCGCCTTGCGTCCACAACGGTAACAAGCCCGTCCAGGCGGCAGATCCTGGGTAGGGATTCATCGCCCAGGGTAATGGTCTGCGCTATGGGCAGAGGTTCGCAGATGCCGCTCGCCTCAATAAGGATATAGTCAAAGCGCCCCGTTTCTATAAGATTGAGAATCTGTTCCAAAAGGTCGGCCTTCAGGGTGCAGCAGATGCAGCCGTTGGAAAGGGGTACAACGCCCTTATCCTCCTGTACCACACTGCCGCCCCTGGCAATGAGGTTGGCGTCTATGTTCACCTCGCCAATATCGTTGACAATGACGGCGACTTTATAGCCTTCCTGATTGCCGAGTATGTGGTTGAGCAGGGTAGTCTTGCCTGCGCCAAGGTAGCCGGAAAGTACCGTAATGGGAACAATGTTGCGTTTACTTTGTTTTTTCATGGAGAATCCTTTTGAAATCAGAGCGGGGGAGACATACATGAAACCAGTAGATAACATAGAACATATCTTCGGGGCGTCAACCGTGCTTTTCGCGAAAAAAAAGAAAAGACACCTGAAGGGGGAGAGGTGCGCGGCAGGCGTCCTTGCAAGTTTGCCAATTTTCCCGTATGGAAAGGGGCAAGGAAAATAAGGAATGTCCCTGAGCCTGAGCTGGAGGAGAGAAGTATGCGCTACATTTTTACGCCGGAACATGTGTGCTCTAAAAAATTCATGATAGAAGTGGATGATGAAAGCCGCATTATCCGCGATTTTGCCTTTACCGGAGGATGCCCGGGCAATTTGGAAGGCATCAGCCGCCTTATCCGCGGCATGAAGATGGATGAGGTCATCGCGCGTTTTGAGGGTATGCCTGTTTGCCGCACGTCCAAGGTGTCCTCCTGCCCTGAGCAGCTCGCCAAGGCACTTAAGGAAATGAAGGCCATGCTGGACAGGGGCGAAACCCAGGAGCGTTCCATCTTTGGACTGGAAAGCTTTCTTTCCTGAAAACCTGGTAAAAACAAAAAACATAGAAAATATGTGAAAAAAAGGACTACGGCGGCGTCGCCGTAGTTTTTTCGCTTTTTTCTTGACAAGAAGAAGAACTTGGCCACAATTCTTTAACTTGTCCGAGGGTTCCCATTTTTTTGGCGAGGGCGCAGGGTTGGCTCCGCTTCCCCGCGGGGCAAAACTTCCTTAGTGGCAGGCCATGGAGATGCGTGGGAAACTGAACGATTCGGTTTGAGGAAAAGATCATGAAATTGACCGGTTCAGAAATTTTTTGTGAAGTCCTGTTGGAACAGGGCGTGGACACTATCTTCGGGTATCCTGGTGGCACTGTGCTGAATTTGTACGATGCTCTCTATAAATGCCAGGATCGCATCCGCCATATTATTACCGCCCATGAACAGGGAGCCGCGCACGCAGCCGACGGCTATGCCCGCGCCACCGGTCGTACCGGCGTGGTATTGGTAACCAGTGGACCCGGTGCAACCAATCTTGTTACTGGAATTGCCACAGCCTATATGGACAGCGTGCCCATGGTTGCCATTACCTGCAATGTGCCAACCCCTCTCATCGGGCAGGATAGCTTCCAGGAAGTGTACATCGCGGGTATCACCATGCCCATAACGAAGCATAATTTTGTCGTGGACAGAGTGGAAGACCTGGCCGATGTGTTGCGAAATGCCTTCCGGATTGCACAGACTGGGCGCAAGGGTCCGGTTTTAGTGGATATTCCCAAAGACATCACCGCTGCTTCGGCGGAATTCGTGCCCGCACCTCCCGTGCGTGACAACTATGTCACGGAGCTTGACATTGGCGCCATCGACCGCGCCGCGGAAATCATCAATAAAGCTCAGCGTCCGGTCATTTATTACGGCGGCGGTGTTATTACATCTGGAGCGAGTCCGGAGCTTGCCGAATTCATGAAGAAAACCTGCATGCCCGGCACGTACACACTTATGGCTGCGGGCGTGGTGGACAGCAATGATCCTCTTTGCCTCGGCATGGTTGGTATGCACGGTCGTCGCACCAGTAACTTTGCCCTTGACTATGCGGATGTTGTGCTGGCTGTGGGTACCAGGTTCAGCGACCGTGTGGCATTGTCCCCCGATGCTTTTGGTCGGCGTGCCAAGCTTGTTCAGATTGATATTGACCCCAGCGAGGTGAACAAAAACGTTGAAGTGGATGTCAGCCTCGTGGGTGATGTGAAGGACGTTATTCGTGCCTTGCTTCCCAAGGTACGCCAGACGTGCCGCGAAGAATGGCTTGCTCAGATAGCTGAATGGAGACAGGAAGACTACTACCCTGAAGACAGCAGCGCCGAACTCAAGCCCCATCAGATCATCCGCAAGGTCAACGAACTCGCCGGGGACGATGCCATCTATGTGACAGATGTAGGTCAGCACCAGATGTGGGCCGTTCAGTATCTTCATCATGTCAAGCCCCGGCATTTCCTCACAAGCGGCGGTCTTGGTACCATGGGCTTTGGTTACGGTGCGGCCATTGGCGCAAAACTCGCCAGACCAGACAAACCTGTGATACATATTACGGGCGATGGTTCCTTCCATATGAACATGAATGAAGCCTGCACTGCGGTGAGCTTCGGGCTTCCGGTCATTACTGTCATTTTCGATAACCGTGTTCTTGGCATGGTGCGCCAATGGCAGACAAATTTCTATGGTAAGCGCTATTCCTGTACCAATCTTGACCGCCGCACTGATTATGTGAAGGTTATTGAAGGTTTTGGCGGTAAGGGTTTCCATTGCGAAACTCTGGCCGAGCTGGAAAGCGCCATGAAGGAAGCGCTCAAGAGCGAATGTCCTGTATGGATACACTGTTGCATCAATCGAGATGAAAAGGTACTTCCCATGATTCCCGGCGGTTGCACCTGCGATTCTATCATTATGGAATAGAAAAGAGGGGACAAAATGACAAAGCATGTGATTTCCATTGTTGTGGAAAACAACGCCAATGTTATGGCCCGCGTGTCCTCCCTGTTTGCCCGTCGGCGTTTTAACATGACGAGCGTCACAGCCGCCGAGACTAGCGATCCTTCCGTCTCCATCATTACTATTGTTACGGAAGGTGATTCTCATGTTCTTGACCAGATCATGAAGCAGACTCTCAAGATGGAAGAGGTGAAATCCATTACCCTCCTCCCTCCCAACAAGAGCCTTTTGAGCGAAACTATCATGTTGCGCATTGCCTTTGATGCCATGACGCTTTCCCGTGTCAAGGATATTGTCGAGGTTTATCGGGCAAAAATTATTGACCTTACCTCTACAAACATGGTAATACAACTTATCGGAAAGCCTTCTAAAATAGAAGGATTTCTTGAGGTCATGTCGCACTATCAGATCCTTGAGATGTGTCGTTCAGGCATTATTGGTATGCCACGCGGATCCCAGAGTGACTGGTGGAAAAGCAATAGCGAATAATCCTAGTCGTAGCCAGGGAATTGAGTTCCTTATTCCTTCAAGGATGGGGAATCTGTACGCTCTCTATCCGTCCGACTGAGAAGTTATTTGGCGGATGGGGCGATTGCTGATGAAAACATTGAAATGGAGAATTGTCATGATCAAAAAGTATTATGATGCCGACTGCAATCTTGGCGTTCTTGATGGCAAGACCGTGGCCATCATCGGTTATGGTAGCCAGGGTCACGCCCATGCCCAGAATCTGAAGGAAAGCGGTGTAAGCGTCGTCGTTGGCCTGCGCAAGTCCAGTTCCAGTTGGAAAAAGGCCGAGGATGCCGGACTCAAAGTTGTAGAAGTGGAAGAAGCGGCCAAGGCTGCCGATATCGTCATGATGCTTGTGCCCGACGAAGTGTCTGCCGACATCTACAATAAGCAGGTCGCTCCTTACATGAAAGAAGGCGATGTACTCTGCTTTGCCCATGGTTTCAACATCCACTTTGGTTTTGTGCAGCCTGCGAAAAATATCGATGTCATTATGATCGCTCCCAAGGGACCCGGTCATACCGTGCGCAGTCTGTATCTGGAAGGCAAGGGTGTGCCCAGCCTCATCGCCGTGTATCAGGATTACAGCGGCAAGGCGAAAGAGTACGCTCTTGCGTACGCGAGTGGTATTGGCGCGGGGCGCGCGGGCATTCTGGAGACCACGTACCGCGAAGAAACGGAAACCGACCTCTTTGGCGAACAGGCCGTACTCTGCGGCGGCGTGACTGAACTTATGAAGGCCGGTTTTGAAACACTCGTGGAAGCGGGCTATGCTCCTGAAATGGCTTATTTTGAGACTATTCACGAAATGAAGCTTATTGTCGACCTCATTAACAGCGGCGGCTTTGGCTTCATGCGCTATTCCATTTCCAACACCGCTGAATACGGCGACTATCGCACCGGAAAACGTCTGATCACCGAGGCTACGCGCAAGGAAATGAAGCAGATTCTTCGTGAAATCCAGGATGGTACGTTCGCTTCTGAGTTCATGCAGGAATTTTCCGCTGGGCGTAAGGGCAAGTTCCTTGCCACGCGCCGCAATGAAGCGGAACATCAGCTCGAAAAAGTGGGCGCCGAACTTCGCCAGATGATGAGCTGGCTGAAGAAATAGGCATTTTTTGAGTCTTCTTGCCGGGCAGCCTTTTCTGCCCGGCTTTTTTTATATGACAGTCGAAAAATTCAAGGGGGGACTTATGACATTGCGCAGTGCAAACGTGACCCAGGGCGTGGAACGCGCGCCGAACCGCAGTCTTTTTTATGCCATGGGATACACCAAGGAAGAATTGGAACGCCCATTGATCGGCGTGGTCAGTGCCTACAGCGAGATTGTCCCTGGTCATGCCCACCTGGACAAGATTGCCGAAGCCGTCAAGGCCGGCGTGCGCATGGCGGGCGGCACTCCTGTCCTCGTGCCGGCCATTGGCGTGTGCGATGGCATTGCCATGGGGCATATCGGTATGAAGTATTCCCTGGCCAGCCGTGAACTCATTGCCGACAGCGTGGAAACCATGGCCATGGCCCATCAGTTTGATGCCCTGGTACTCATCCCCAACTGTGATAAGATTGTTCCCGGTATGGTGATGGGGGCTTTGCGTCTGAATATCCCCTCTGTGGTGTGCAGCGGCGGACCCATGATGGCCGGCGTGTACAACGGGCAGGAAGTGAGCCTTTCCAAGATGTTCGAGGCCGTTGGCGCCCGCAAGGCCGGACTTATCGATGATGCCAGTCTGGAAGAGTGCGAAACGGGCGTTTGCCCGGGTTGCGGCAGCTGCTCCGGCATGTATACCGCCAATTCCATGAACTGCCTCTGCGAGGCCATAGGCCTGGCCCTGCCCGGCAACGGAACCATCCCCGCCGTCCATGCCCGCCGTCTGCAACTGGCCAAACATTCCGGCATGGCCGTTATGGAACTTTTGCAGCGAAACATCAAACCCCGCGATATTGTTACAGAAAAATCCATCCGCAACGCCCTTGCCTGCGACATGGCACTGGGTTGCAGCACCAATACCGTGCTTCACCTTCTGGCCATCGCTCATGAGGCCGGAGTGGATTTGGATCTCAAAATCTTCAACGAAGTCAGCGCTCAAGTACCTAATCTTTGCCACCTGGCGCCCGCAGGTCCCACGCATATGCAGGATCTGTACGCCGATGGCGGCATCGCCGCTGTTCAGGCGGAGCTGGCCGCGGGCGATTACCTCGATACTAGCCTCATCACAGCCACAGGCAAAAGCGTTGGCGAAAACATCAAAAACGCCAAAGTGAAGGGCCTTGGCGCGGTGCGCCCGCTCAATAATCCCTATAGCCCTACGGGCGGATTGCAGATTTTGTGGGGCAATATCGCTCCCCATGGCTGTGTGGTGAAGCGCAGCGCCGTGGCGCCGGAAATGCTCCAGCACAAAGGCCCGGCCCGTGTTTTTGACAGCGAGGAAGAGGCCATAGAGGTCATCTATAAGGGCGAGATTAAAGACGGTGATGTGGTGGTCATCCGCTACGAAGGACCCAAGGGCGGCCCGGGTATGCGCGAGATGCTCAATCCCACCAGCGCTCTTGCCGGTATGAAGCTCGACAAAACCGTGGCGCTTATCACGGACGGTCGCTTCAGCGGCGCTAGCCGCGGCGCTTCCATTGGGCATGTCTCCCCGGAAGCGGCGGAGGGCGGATCCATCGGCCTTATCCAGGAAGGGGACATCATCAGCATTGATATCCCGAACGCCAGCATCAACGTGGAAGTGAGCGAGGAAGAGCTTGCCCGCCGCAAAGCTTCCTTTGTGCCTAAAGAACCTAAAATCAAGACTGGCTGGCTTGCCCGTTATGCCCGTATGGTGAGTAGCGCAAATACGGGAGCGGTGCTGAAGTAAACACCTTGACCCGGAGCGGTTTTTCGGTTGATACTTTTCCTGCTTGTTGCCCGTATGCACACGCGGCAAAACCGCCATTGCGCGGGCAACAATCTGTCAGAGTTGAACGCACTGGACGTGGCTATGCCCCGCCTGGTCGAGCGCTATGTCCTGCCTTTTCCCAGAAAAAAGCCTCACATGCCTGTACTTGCCCTTCCTGTTTCAGGCAACAGGCATCACTCATCTGTATCATCAGAGTTCAGAGTTACATCTTTATTTGGCAGTCGCTTTTGCATGAAGAAGGGAAAAATCAAACATCGCTTCATTGGGCAAAAATGTGTGCCGGTTCAACGAAACAGGCGCTGTAGCTCTTCAAAGGGAGGTTCTTTGTTGTATGGATGTAGAAAAGGGTACTATGTTCTATATACTTATGAAAGACAATCAGTTTTCCATCCCCGTCTATCAGCGTTGCTACAGCTGGGGCCGCGAGCAATGCGAACGGCTTTGGAATGATATGGTAACAATGCAGAAAAAGGGGAAAAACGGCCACTTTATCGGTTCCATTGTCAGTATTGGGGAACAGACCACGCTCGTAGGCGTACAGAAATTTATGCTTATTGACGGTCAGCAGCGAATGACAACGCTTACACTGCTTCTTGTGGCTTTGAGAGATTATGTCGAAAAAAATCCCAACGATGAAAGTATCAAGGCTGAACTCATTAACAATATGCTCCTGAACAAATGTGGGAACGGAAATGAACGCTATAAACTTTTGCTCACAGAAAGGGATAGAGACATTCTTTTGAAACTCATTGATAAAAAATCTACTAAACATACAAAATCTAAACTCATCGACAACTATAACTTTTTTGTTAAAAGAATCGAAGAGAAAAAAATACTTCCCAGTAAGATTTGTGAATCTTTTAAAAAGTTGCAAATCGTCAATATCATCCTTGATAAAACAGACGATGATGCGCAAGCTGTCTTTGAGAGCCTGAACTCAACCGGTAAAAAATTGTCTGAAGCAGATCTTATCCGTAACTATCTATTAATGGGTTTGGAACCCACGGAGCAAACCTATGTGTATGAGCATTTATGGCGGCCTATGGAAGAACTCTTTACCGATGAGACACAAGACGACTTACTCATGGACAAATTTTTCCGTGATTATCTGACCATGAAGCAGACCCGTATTCCAAAACAGGGCAGGGTTTATGAAGAGTTCAAGCTTTATCATTTTAAATGTGAGTTTGCTACAATCCGTGAACTTTGTGCGGACATTTTAGCTTATGCTGGATATTATACAGATATTGTATATAAGCGTGGCAATAACAAAATTCTCAAAAGTTTGTATGATGATATAGTTGAATTGAAAATGGAGATTTCTTATCCATTCCTGCTAAAAGTACATGACGATTTAAAAAATAATATTATTTCAGAAAATGACTTTTTTGAAATACTCAAACTTTGTATCAGTTATGTGGTTAGAAGAAGTATTTGCGAAATTCCAGCAAATTCCCTCAACAAAACCTTTGCGACACTGAAAAATTATGTTCATTCAGATGATTATTTGAACTCTATAAAAGCGTTCTTCATTCTCTGTGAGGGCAATAGGGAATTTCCTGGAAATGATAAATTTACAGACGCTTTTGTCGCAAAAGATATGTATAACATGAGATTGCGTAAGTTTATTCTCGGTCATTTGGAAAATTTTAACAAAAAGGATCATCTTGTCCAAGTGGAGAATTATTCTATAGAGCATATTATGCCTCAGAACAAAAATTTGAGCGAAGAATGGAAAAGTATGCTTGGTGAAAACTGGAAGGATATTCAGGATCAATATCTGCATACCATTGGAAATCTTACACTTACCGACTATAACTCAGAAATGGGCGATCGGCCCTTTATGATAAAAATGGACATGGAAAACGGTTATAAAGAAAGTGCGCTCAAGCTCAATGCGTTTGTTATCAAACAGACCGTATGGAATGAAGAAAGCATTAAAGAACGCGCGCGGCTTCTTTCAGAAAAGGCAAAGAATATTTGGGCCTTCCCCGTGATGAAAGAAGATGATCTTGCCCCGTATCAAGTTGAAAAAGCAGCAGAAAGTATCACGATAGATACCTATAATCCCAACGAGTTGACAAAAAAATTGTTTTACTTGCTCAACCAACGTATTCTGAATCTTTCACCGGAAGTAAAACGCGAGCTGAAAAAAAAGTATGTTGCCTATAAACTGGATACAAATTTTGCGGATATACAATTTCAAAATAATAAATTATTTATTTCAGTCAACATGAAATTTTTCGAAGTCAATGATCCGAAGGGCATTTGTCGAGATCTTACCGATCTCGGGCACTGGGGTAACGGTGATGTTGGATTATATATGAAAGACACGAGGGAAGTGGGGCAAGTCATGAACATCATAGAGCAAGCCTATCGGCGTCAGGATGAGGAGTGATCTTCAACTCTCTGAACTATTATTACATTTCATCGTTCTTGCAACCTGCATGACACTAAGCTTCCGGCAATCGTAGAAAGTGTCGCAACGGCGATGGAGTTGCAAGGGTTTTTGTAGCGCTTATCTCCCGCTATGAGCGGAAGTCAGGTCACAGCACGGCTCCCGCGAACGCTGGAAAAATTCTTCCAACTGGCCTTGTCTTCTTCCCTTCCGAAGTCCTTAAAAATCTCCCGTTCTTGTTCAGGACGCCGATCGTGAAGGCGGATACCTTAAGGACTTATGCCATGTCCTCCGGCCCGCGGACAGACGGCCCCGGGCGTGTTTCAGATCGCTCTCTGTGATGGCCGTCTCAAAAGTCTGTCCATTCAGCCGCGGCATATGGAGCGCGACATTTTCCCTGACCTTGTCCTTGATTCCTTTTTTGTTGAGTTGTACCGCTGTTTCGGATTTGGTTCCGGACTCCTTGCAACAATGTTTTCTGAGACTAATTTCTCTGCCAGAGCCTCTGAATCATGTATTCTCTTTTTTGCGTATACTTCTTGACACTACGTCAATCTCTGTCACGGCATGGTGAAATATTTGATAGTCTGAGGCAAAGATAGGACAACCACTTTACCACGAAAGACCGGGCGGAAATAAAGGCATATGGGCAAAAAAGACGCCTCTCGGCTAAAAGGCAGGGAGGCGTTTTGTATCATTAAACGGAGCGTTGCCGTCAAAGATAAACTTCGCATTCTTTGCGGACGGAGCAGGCTTTTTTGATAATCATAGCGGCAACTGAAACCATGACACCGTTTACAGTTCTCGCACTGTGCGGACATTTTGTTACACAGCGCATACATGAGATACACTTTGCTTTGTCTGATCTCCTTATGTTATTCTTGTCAATCGCTCCCGTAGGGCATAGATCCGCACACAATCCGCAGTTTACACAGGCAGAATTTGCTTTTGGCAGCAGTCCTACGCCTCTGGCATTTCTGTATGGACGATTGCCTGGGATGTAGAATTCTTTTTCGTTTTGTGACTGTGCGAGTTTCAAAGAAATCTTCCGACCTGTTTCTTTTAGGCGCTTTTCGTCCTCCATGTCAGGACGGCCTGACGCGTATTGATGCATGATGGAATGTTGCGCAACGGTTGCGACTGCCGCGATCACGCGAAAATCGCATGCTTTTGCTAAATCGGCCATCTCGATCAGCGTGTCTTCATACGCGCGGTTCCCATATACGCAAAGTACTGCGCACGGCATCCCATTACCCTTTATTTTGCTTAGGCGCTCTGCGGCGACCGAGGGAACACGTCCTCCGAATGATGGCATCGCAATTACGGCGATACCGGATTCATCCGGCGCAAAATGATCCGCATGAAAATTCCTGTCAGACAGGTCGTAACGCTGCATTTCACTGCCAAGCGATGAACAGAGAATCTTCGCAACCTTTTCCGTACCTCCTGTGGGACTGAAGAAAAGCAGTGAGCATTTCATACAGCGCAACCTTCCTCATATTGAATTTTCGTTCTTTGCCCACGTTGATACAATGCTTTCCGAATCTGCCGCCTCCGCGCCGTGTATGGCAAGCCCATTGTGGAAAAAAGCACCTTTGCAGATGTTCTTCAAGTCGCGTTCACATGAGCCGAGTCCGCTCCCCTCATGCGTCATGACGGGAAGAATTTTTTTGCCCGTGAAATCCAGTTTTTCAAGCTGGGTGAATACAGCCATGGGATAGGTTCCCCACCAGCAGGGTCCGCAGACGAAGATGTTGCTGTACCCCTCAAGGTTCTCAAGATATCGTTTTAATTCCGGTCGTGCGCCCTCGCGCAGTTCTTTCCTAGCCTCAATCGTACAGGCGTGGTAATCGGCGGGGTATTCCTTTACTGTTTCTATTTCAAACAGGTCGCCCCCCACGGCTTTTTGGATATACTCCGCCACGATCTCCGTGTTGCCCTTTTTAAGTGTTCTCACCGTACCGTTTACATAATTCTCTCCCTTGCGGGAATAGTAGACGATCAGATTTTTCGCCATGTCTTTCACCGTTTCTTCCTTTATTCACCCGCGGGAATGTCCGTGGAAGCAGCCAGTTCTGTCTGTGTTTCATAGTCAGCGATTCGTTCTTTTAAGCGCTGGATCGTCGCGGAAAGCGCCTGAGATCCGAGTACCATGCGCAATGGAGCGGGTTCTTTTTTAACACTCTCGATAATCCTTGCCGCCATCTTTTTAGGATCGCCGGGAGCAAGCCCCTTGGAGGCATCAAGCATATTTAAGAAACTGTGGCAACTTTCATATTCCGGCATGAGATTCGCTACCTGCGCGCTCCCATAGCGGAATTCAGTTCTCGCGCCGCCAGGCTCAACGATGGTCACGCCGATATTGAACTGCGCCACCTCCTGTGCCACGGATTCGCAGAATCCCTCAATACCGAATTTTGTCGCGTGGTAGAGAGAATTGGCCGCGAAAGCCACCTGCCCGCCGTAGCTGGAGATTTGAATAATCCTGCCGCCGCCCTGTTTGCGCATAAAGGGAATGGCGGATTTTATCAACTGGATGGAACCTGTCAGATTCGTGGCGATGATGTGATTAATCTGTTCATCCGAAAGCTCCTCCGCGCAACCGAACAGTCCGTATCCTGCGTTTGAAACAAAAACATCCACACGCTTGTGTTTTTCAAAAGCGTCCGCTACCGTTTTCTGCACGGCGGGAACATTCGTCACATCCAGAATCCGGCAGTCGAAACTCAGCGGATACTCTTCAATCAGCTTCTGAACCTTGCTTTTGTTCCGAACTGTGCCGATTACGGTTTCTCCTTTTTCCAAAAGCTGTTTGGTGATTTCATAGCCAAAACCGCTTGAAACTCCGGTGATAAGCCATGTTTTGCTCATGTTCGTTTTCCTCCTGATAATGAGTTATTGTTTCGCGGCGTCATTTACACACCGCAGTGCGTTCAGACTTCTCGGATAACCGATATAGGGCAGGCATTGGGAGATGATCTTGATGAGAAACGCCTTGTCATTCCCGATCCGCATATTCGCAGCGGCGTGAGAAGTGAGTTGCGGCTCGCATCCGCCCTGTGCGGCTAGAAAACAGAAGGTGATCATCTCGCGCTGTTTGTAGTCAAGTCCATTGCGGGTGTAGTAATCCCCGAAACAATTATCGGCAAGCCAAGTGTTGATGTGCCGACTCTCCTCTGAACCCGACTTCCAGAAATCCCGCATTTCCTCGCCGAAAATGTCCACCTGCGCCTGCGTTCCCGCCTCTCGCCGATTCATCGCGGTCGTGGTTGCCTGACCGGGCAACGGGAGAGAGAAACCCTTTGCTTCCAGAATTTCATTCGTCGTTTTCAGGAACGGGAACATTCTCCCGATGCCGAGATACGCTGCCGCCTGGTAGACAATCTCCTTGACTTCCACCGGTGTCACGCCGAAATTCAGCGCGGCGGGAACCATGGCGCGAAATTCGTCTATGCTCTGACTGCCCAGCAAACTTGCGAGAATCGCCATGAAGCGCGTTTTTCCGTCAAGATCATCGTGGTTTACCACTTCGTCAAACGCGAAATTGTCAAAGCGTTCAATGAATTCCGGATCGGTTCGCAGAAAATCTGATTTGTATCCGGGGAACATCTTTTCATGGTATTCTTTCGCGGAGTCTGTGATGCTCATGCTTTCGTCCTTCTTGAAATAATGTCTTTACTGTACGTATTAACGAAAAAAGCCGGTTTTGAACAATTCGAATTTCTTGGATTACTGATAATTTTTTCTTATAGAAAATATCCCCGCCGCAAGGAGCGGGGGATGCTTTCGTGAAGTGTTTCTTTCACACCGTGACGGCATCGGTCATTTTTGAGATACCTCTTGTTCTCCCTTTTTAAATTTCGCTTTCAGCATCTCCGCGAAATCCTCGATGTAATACCCGGAATTGTCCGCTTTCCAGAACGCGCAGTAATTACGTTTGACAGGTTTTCCGTTTCGACACAGGGAAAGGCAGGAGATCGTTTCTTTGAATTGCGTGGGTAAATTGCCGCCTTCCACTGGTAAAAAGCCTTTGCCGCCCACTGCCAAGAGTCGCGCTTCTTCGAGATTCTCCGCGAAAAGGAATTCGCCGGAAATGCCATAGATTTCCCTGTAATAAGCCTGTTCTGTTTCCCGCTGTCCTTGAGAGGCAACAAGAATACAGGGCGTATGGCGCAAGTCTTCAATGTTGATCCTGCCTAACGCAACGATTGGATTATGTGCAGATATTTCGATCCGGCACGCTATTTCAGACAGGATCATGTTGACATATTCACTTGAGAACGCGCGACGCTGGTCGGTCAGGACGAGATCCACGTCATCGCGACGGAGCAGTTCATATAAATCCTCATGGTTGCCGCTTTTAATATCAATGGAAATATCGGGATGTCTGGCAAAAAACTCCGCGACTGCCTGCTGAAACTCAGCGCCGCCGTAACCCTTAAGATACCCGATGCGAAGCGTATAGTCGTTTCCGCGCGCGATCCGTGTCGTCTCCCTGCATAGTCGGTCGAAATCCTCTGTCAGCGTCAAACTTTGCCGATAAAAATATTCCCCTGCGGGAGTAAGGGAAAAACGCCTGTTTTCACGTTTCAAAAGAGCGACGCCGAGATCCCGCTCCAGCGCCTGTACCTGCTGTGAAATCGCGGACTGGGAAATATAGCACTCATCAGCTGCTTTGCTGAAGTTGCCCAGACGGACGACAGACTGAAAATATTTTATTTGCTTTAACATAATGATTGACACCGTATAGTTTTTTTCACTTGGAAAACTTACTCTGCCTGGAGTCAGACGACAGATACTCCGACGCTAACGGTTGGGAAGTACCTTTTTGCTCGTTACCCTGGAACAACTCTTATAGTTTAATATATTTTTTATCAGCATTGAGAATATCGCTGTCAGATATATAGCGTTCCACTTTCATATGCAGATTATATTTTTCTCTGGGTTTCGTAATCTTTTCCATCATGGGTGAACTATGATGAGTATCCAACGAAGATTGATCCTTCCAACTATCAATCAGCAATACAGTCTCTTCGTCATTTATAGAAAAAAAGTAATCGTACCGTATAGTTCCGCTTTCTGTCCGTATGTCGTTAACTATTCCGCTCTTGAGCATTTCTTTGACAAATTTTTTTGCGTTTCCGTTCGTTCCGCTATAATAAATATTGACCGGAATAGACATATGATTTTCCTCCCTTTCGTATTACCTTGTTTTTGTTACATATCAAAATATTAAAGAACCATTACCAACGTGCCGACTCCAATCAAAACGCACCCCGCCAGGGATTTGATCATAAACTCTTCATGTAAAATCAGAAATGCCAAGATTAAGGTAATAACAACACTCAGCCTGTCTATTGGTACAACTTTTGACGCATCTCCCATTTGTAACGCTTTGTAGTAGCAAATCCAAGACGCACCCGTTGCCAAGCCCGAAAGAATCAAAAACAGCAAGCTTTTACGGCTGATATCCGAGAGTCCTTTCTGAGCATTTGTAAGAAATACCATTCCCCATGCCATTATAACTACAACAACTGTTCTGATCGCTGTTGCAAGATTGGAATCAACCCCTTCTATGCCTATTTTGGCAAGTATGGAGGTGAGAGCCGCAAAAAAGGATGACAAGAGAGCAAATACCATCCACATATATTCTTTTTTCTCCAACAAATTAAGGATTCTTTTTTGTAAAACTCAGTTCCTGGCACCAAGATCCTCCCTTATGTGTCACTTGTGAGGGCAGGCAACAGGGTTTTTATTAACTATTAACATGCATCCTGATAGTTGTATCCTCTGTCGGTGAGATGCTTCCCTTCCAGTCTTCCAGATCCAGTCTTGCGAGCAGGCGGATGTCTTCGTCTCTGAAAACGCGGATGAGGGTTCCCACACCGGCACGCCAGCCGGCTTCGATGTCGCTCTTCTTGTCGCCGATGAGTACGCACCAGGAAAGGTTGAGGTTGTGCTTTTGCGCCGCCTTCAGGATCATTCCCGGGGCGGGCTTGCGATCCTCGGAAGCCTTGCGGTACGGTTCCAGCCCGTCTTCGTGGTAGGGGCAGTAAAAAACGTCGTCCAGGGGGCAAGCCTGGCGCACAAACTCCGCTCCGATATAGTCCATGAGCGTAGAGTAGTCGGCTTCGGTGTAATAGCCCCTGGCAATACCTGCCTGATTGGTCACGATGATGAGCTTGTAGCCCTTCGTCTTGGCCTTGCGGCATAAATCAAAGATGCCATCAATAAAAACGCAGTCCTCAATGCGGCAAACATAGTTCCGATCCACATTGATGACGCCGTCACGATCCAGAAAAAGCGCCTTTTCTCCCATGCCTGTCTCCTCGCCAAATCTTGAACGCGAGTCTAGCACAAGGAGCGGAAAACAGGAAGAGTACTCCCCCTTGGACGTTTTGAGCGAAAGAAATATCCAACAGAATGATTCCGTTTCTTTCTTTTATAGTTTGCGTTGGCATTGTATGTCTCTGTCACCATCGTCATCCTATGACACAATTTTAATAGGTCTTTCGAACAGTTAAAAAACAGAAGTGATGCTTTTATACAGTGTTGGATTCAATTCATGAAAACCAGTGATAACGAAATGGATATGTTGATTTTCTGCATGAGCAAATTGAATAAATGTGTGATAAAATGTACGTAATGAGACAGTTGTACGGATAAAAACGATTAATATATTGAGTTCAAAGAAATAATCATAAGACTATTGCCAAGCAGAAGATGAACATAAGCATGACGACAGGATCGACACGGGGATATTGAGAGCGAGAGTCAGTGTAAGGAAGAACAGGCGAAAGTCGTGCCTCGCGAACGTTGATGCCAGAGTTAATGTACGTCCTGCGGCAAATCAGTTTTCCACAGGATAGGCAAGTTCTCAACGAAGGAGAAGAAAATCTTGAAACCATGCCGCGGGGTATGAGCAGGAAAAGAACTGAACAAGCGTTGCGGATGTATAGGCGGAAAGCAAAAAAATTTTCCTTATACTTCCTTGATTATTTGAGTTGTTGGCCTTCAAGCCGAAAGTTCCGTTCCTTCCGCCTGAAGGGTGGTATTTTCGGTGGAATGTCAGGGGGCAAACCTTTCCCAAACGCGTGATTCTCCAGCCAGGAATGCTTGTGACATTCCTTCTATGACTTTGTCAGAATTATTGAACAGTTTTGCGTATAATTCAAGGCATGAGTTTTGCAGGGATGGATTATCGTATTACTGGCCGTTCCAGATAAAAACCATGCCCTGACAAGAGGGC
Organism: uncultured Mailhella sp.; assembly: GCA_964632155.1. Classification (GTDB taxonomy): domain Bacteria; phylum Desulfobacterota; class Desulfovibrionia; order Desulfovibrionales; family Desulfovibrionaceae; genus Mailhella. The sequence goes on along the minus strand of CAZWBH010000010.1, from coordinate 28,655 downwards.
TTTTTGCGTTCTTTTCAGGGCATGGATACGTTTTAAAAAAATTCAGTGAGTTTGCCTGCGGAGAAAGGAAGGGCTGTCCTCATCTTCGAAGATGAAGTTGTCCCCCGAACCCTGCGTTGTTTTGGCCTTGTTCGGATATTGGAGGTAGGTGGGTAGTTCCGCGTTGTCGTTAGGCTCTTCTTTATTGCGCCCCAAGCGTCTAAGAATATCCTCGGCGATATGCCGGCGACCGCCGCGATTGCCGCCGTCGGGTGTTACAGTCTGTTGATCGCCTTGCCCGTCCACGATGACACCCTTGCCATTGTCCGTATTTTTCTTTGCTGCTTCTGGCTCTATGCCAGTGGCAATGAGCGTGATTCGCAGTTCATCACCGCAGGATTCATCTACAGACATGGCAATTTTGATGTCTGGGCCTTCTTCATCGGGAGCATGAGAAGCCTCTTCGATGAAGTTGCCGATGGCCGCGAATTCTTCTATACCCAAATTTCCATTGGTCGTAACGTTAACAAGCATAGCCTTGCAACCGGCGATGGAAAGATCCTCGAGGAGAGGACTCGTAATGGCGAGTCTTGCCGCATCCAAGGCGCGATCCTCGCCGGAAGCGTGCCCTTCTCCCATGAGCGCCATTCCTTGGTAACTCATTACGGCACGCACATCGGAAAAGTCGCCATTGATTTGGCCTGGGATTGTAATAAATTTGGTAATACCGCGTACAGTATCATAGAGTACATCATCAGCTTTCTTGAACATTTCAGCGACAGTGGCCTTTTTGGGCGCGATGGCGAGTAGTCGTTCGTTGGGGATGATGACAAGACTGTCCACATGCTGGCGCAATTCCTCAATCCCTTTGAGTGCGGCCTTCATGCGTTTGGCGCCTTCAAATTTAAAGGGTTTAGTGACTACGCCAACCGTAAGAATATCGTTTTCCTTGGCGATCTTGGCGATGACCGGGGCAGCCCCTGTGCCTGTACCACCGCCCATGCCGGCGGTGATAAAAACCATTTTGGCATCGCAGATGGCCTCGCGGATTTCTTCGGCGCTTTCCTCAGCCGCAGACTGTCCCACTTCCGGGCGTCCTCCCGCGCCGAGGCCCTGGGTGAGTTCTTTGCCGAGTTGGATATGAACTTCCGCCAAGGAATCGGCGAGCGCTTGCGCATCGGTATTGGCACAGATAAAGGAGACGCCTTCCAGTTTGGCATTGACCATGTTCTGGACAGCGTTACCGCCGCCGCCGCCTACGCCAATAATTTTGATCATGGCGCCCATAGTACTGTCAGGGATCATTTCCATATTTTTCTCCAAAGTGCGTTACAGAAATTATCTGATGTCACTAAACCAACGTTTCATACGATCCCACACCGTTCTGAACATGCCTGGTTCGATGGGTGCGTTAGAAGATCTGGCAAAACGAGGGGGAGTTTCCGTCTCTTTTTCCGCACCGTAAAAGAGCAGACCGACGGCCGTAGCATACATGGGATTGTTGACCACATCTTTTAGGCCGCCAACGTTGCGTGGATAACCAAGGCGGGCAGGCATTTGGAAGATTTCCTCAGCAAGTTCCACACATCCGGGGATGAGAGCTGTACCTCCTGTGAGTACAAGTCCGGCACCAAGCTGGCGCTTAAGTCCCGAGTGTTCGATTTCCTGATAGATGAGAGCGAGAATTTCTTCCATACGAGGCTCGCAAATTTCTGCCAGTTTCCATCGTTCTATGGTTCGGGCTGGTCGTCCGCCAACGCCTGGTACTTCTATGAGTTCATTGGGGCGCACCAATTCCATCAGCGCACAGCCGTGCTTAATCTTAATATTGTCTGCCGCTGCAAGTGAAGTACGCAGTCCATAGGCTACATCGCTCGTGAGATTATTTCCGCCCAAAGCTACCGCGCCAGTGTGCTTGATGGCGTTGTTTATAAAAAGAGCAACGTCAGACGTGCCGCCGCCGATATCGACAATGGCTACGCCTATCTCTCTTTCTTCTTCAGTAAGTACAGACTTGGATGATGCCAGAGATTCAAGAACAATATCGGATACATCAAGGTCGCTTCTGTTGCAGGAACGTATGATGTTCTGTGCGGAGGTGACGGCGCCTGTCACAATGTGGACGTTGGCTTCAAGGCGAACACCGGACATACCAATGGGGTCAACGATGTCGCGCTGCTCATCAACGATATAACCTTGGGGAAGAATGTGGATAACCTCCCGATCCATGGGGATGGCTACAGCTTTTGCCGCGTCAAGCACTCTGTCCACATCCTGCCGGGTGACATCACCGCCGCCCTTGATGGCAATGACTCCATGGCTGTTGACACCCTTGATATGACTGCCCGCAATACCGGCATAGACGGATTTTATCTCGCATCCGGCCATGACCTCGGCTTCTTCCACAGCCTTGCGAATAGATTGGACGGTTTGGTCGATGTTGACTACCACACCCTTGCGGAGACCTTGAGAAGGACTTTTGCCTATGCCAACGATATCAATGCCGTTCTCGGAAGGTTCACCGACAACAGCGCAGATTTTTGTGGTGCCGATGTCGAGCCCGACGATAAGTTCTGATTTTGGCATACCCTCCCCCAAGGCGGCGGCGATTTGTTTTCAAAATCACACAGTAAAACACAGACAGAAAAAAAACATCACAAAAACGGTAAATTGTCCAGCTTTTTTGCCACAGAGGACGGTCTGAAAAAGCACCTCTTCCCGTGCTGTTTCTCACGGTTTTGCTACATGGCAGTTTCTGCAGATCCTCCTGTATTTTTTGTCATCCAGACTTGCCCATCTGCGGCACGTATACTTGTAACAGTAACTGTTTCCTTGCGTTTTTCCATGTCGGTTACAACGGTTGCGATGCGTTTGAGATTGTCTTTCCAGTGTTCCGTTCCTATGCTGAGGAGCAGTTTTTTATTTTCCCAGTAGAGTTCAAAGCCGTTCCCAGCGCTGAGTCTCACCTTTGAGATTTGAGAAATATCGAAGGGAAATCCCGCGCGACTGAACTCATCCAGAAATTCGGTCACAAGCGGCATGAAATCTTCGCCGCCCGGACCGATTTCAAGGACGGGCAGAGAAAGGAAGTTTTTGGCTGTAACAGGCGCGATGATTTCACCTTTTCCCGTGATATAATAAGGAGTACCATCCTTGGTTGCGAAGAAACGGGGAGTGCGCTCATGGATCTCAATGATAAAGGAGTTGGGAAGTTGCCTGCGAATGGAAACAGTTTCTATCCAAGGGTTTTTCATGAGAGCCTCTTCCGCGGCCCTAATGTCGACAGCCAAACTGTTCATGCCTTCTTCCAGATGACAAACCGCCAGGATATCTTCTTTCTTGACCTGACTGTTGCTAAGGACTTCAATGTTGGAGACAGCAAAGGAATCACTTGTCATGCAGAACTGGTAGAGTTCGAGCGCTCCCAGCGCAACACCCGCGAGCAGGCCTCCTACAAGCATGAGTCCACACAACCATGTCACTGAACGGCGAACACCTTGAACACTCATATGGATGGAAGGAAGGGATAACCATGAAGACGCCTTTGTAGTTTTCTTCCGAACTTCAATATTGCGACGATTTCTGTTGACAGAACTCCTGCTCTTCACAGGAGAGCGGCGTACCGAGGTATAACTGTTGCGATTGGTTCGCTTCAAGAAAGACACGGCCACAACCTCACTTCTTTTTCGAGCGGTATCCCAAATTGTTCTTTTACCCGAGTTTGAGCCATTTCCAGGAGTTCAAGGGCGTCTTCATATGTGCCCTTCGTTCGGGAGTGCTTATCATGGACGAGAAAGTTCGCATGCATATGCGAAAAGAACAAGGAACCCCGGCGGACGCCCTTCATGCCTGCAATGTCAAGAAGGCGTCCGGCTGAATAACCTTCCGGATTTTTAAAGACACATCCCGCAGTGTATTCATGGACGGGTTGGCAGGCCTTCTTACAAAGAAAGTTTTTTTTATAAACAGCTCTTACCTTTTCCGGCGTTGACACGCATAGAGCCAGAACCGCGGAAAGAATAATAAACCAGGAACTTTTTTCGCGAAGAATAAAACGACGGTACGTGAATTCCCATTCTTCGGGGCTGAGGATATGCGTACCACGTTCCGGTGTGAACACCGTGAGCGAACGCACAAGCGGCGCGATGCTACAACCGTAGGCGCCGGCGTTCATTGCAATGGCTCCTCCCATGCGACCTGGAATACCTGCGAGGCCTTCCAAGCCTGCAAGACCGTGTCTAATGCACCAGTTCAGGAGATGAGGAATGCGCATTCCGGCACCCACACGGAGGAAAATACGGTCAGTCATTCCTTCATCCGCGTCTCCTTGTCTGAGTACTTTCGGTTCGTCATGAGTTCCCATCAGGGGGCGAAGCACAACAATGGGAAGTTCGCCATCCTGAATAAGCAGATTGCTTCCCCCGCCGAGGATATGCGGAAAACCCCCGAGGCGCTTCAACGTCTCAGGTAGGATGAGAATATCCTCCATGCGCTCCAGCCGCACTTCCGCGATGGCGTTTCCACCCAGACGGAGCGTGGTTAGAGGAGCGAGGGCGGGGCGGTCGACAAGGATCACGCGAGTTTCTCCAGAACTTTGGGGCCAACGGTTGTGACACTGCCTGCCCCTTGGGTGATGAGTACGTCTCCAGGGTGTAATTCTTTTGTCAAGGTGTCCACGATTTCATCAAAGTTGGGTTTGTAGGTCACCGCGGTTTTTGAGACCTGCCGTATGCCCATGGCAAGATTGACGCCATTGATGCCAGGTATGGGTTTTTCGCAGGCGGGGTAAATTTCGGTGAGAAAGAGTCTGTCCACCTGTTCAAAGGATTGACAGAATTCACCAAAAAGGGCCTGAGTGCGGCTGAAGCGGTGCGGCTGGAATACCATGACAAGACGCCGCCCGGGAAAGACTTGATGCGCTGTGCGTACGGTGGCCTTTATTTCTGTGGGATGGTGGCCGTAGTCATCAATGACGGTGATGCCATTCTTTTCACCCTTTTGCTCAAAACGCCGCCCTACGCCGCAGAAGCTGGCTAAGCCCGCGGCACATTCCGAGGCAGAAATGCCCGTATGCAGGCTTACCCCGATGGCCGCCATAGCGTTCAGGATATTATGGCGTCCCGGTTGAGGCAAAAAAACGTTTTTGAGAATCTTTTCCTCTTTGCCGTCGCGGGCGCGCCACCAGACATTGAATATGCTGGAAGCGCCGCATTCAAGCACTTCTCCGCGGATGCGACAGTCCGCGCCGAAACCGTAGGTGATAAAAGGGCGCTTGATGCGAGGAATGAGCCGCTGCAGACCCGGATCGTCTCCACAAATGACATTCATGCCATAGAAGGGCACCTTGTTCATGAAGGTGACAAAGGCCTCGTCAATAGCCTCCTGCGTGCCGTAGTGGTCAACATGGTCGTAGTCCACGTTGGTGACAACGTTAATAATGGGAAAGAGACAGAGGAAGGAGCCGTCTGATTCATCCGATTCAGCAATAAGATATTCTCCTTTTCCCAAGTGTCCGTTAGAGCGGTAAACGTTGAGCAGACCACCAATGATGACTGTGGGGTCAAGCCCGGCATTACCAAAGATTGCTGCGGTGAGCGAGGTCGTGGTTGTTTTGCCATGAGTTCCTGCTATGGCAATGCCTGTGCGCAGACGCATGAGTTCGGCAAGCATTTCAGCTCTTGGGATGACAGGGATATCGCGTTCACGCGCGGCGCAAACTTCGGGATTATCATCTGGAACAGCGGAGGAACGTACCACGACCTGAGGATCATCAAGATTTTCCGCGGAGTGCCCCGTGTGGATTACGGCTCCAAGTCTGCGCAGGCGCTCAACCGTGGCGCTGTTTGAAAGGTCTGAACCCTGAACGGAATACCCCAGATTGAGAAGAACCTCGGCGATGCCGCTCATGCCGGATCCGCCTATACCGATCATGTGGATGGCACGGATTTTGTTGTTCATGGTTTGCTCGGCGTGGTAAAGGAGTTTGGACATAGGGAGAGGATTTCCCGTGCTACATTATTTGCAGCCTCGGGGCAGGCAAGGGAAAGCGCGCCTCGACGCATGACTTTGAGGCGGGCGTGATCGTTGAAAAGATCAATGATGTATGGAGCGAGATTGCCCTCAACAAGCATAGATTCTGCCTTGTTCTGCGGGAGGAGAAGTCCGCCTCCCGCATCTTCCATGGCGCGGGCGTTGGCCGTTTGATGGTTGTGGGCCGCCTGGGGGAAGGGGATGAAAAGGGCGGGAGTTCCGGTAGCGGCAAGTTCAGCCATGGTTGTGGCCCCTGCACGGCACAGGGCAAGGCGAGCAGATGCGTAGGTTTTAGCCATATCATGGATGAACGGCTTCACCATGGCGTCCGTTTCCTCCACTGTGAAACCCACGTCAAGATACGTCTGCCGGACGGTAGCAAAGTCGTTTACGCCCGTCTGATGGATGATGCGAATGCCAGCGGCGCGAAGTTCTGGAAGTATGCGGGTCACCAAGATGTTGATGGCCTTTGCTCCCTGTGAACCGCCCATGATGAGGAGAACGTCCTCCTTGTCAAAATTTTCTTTTTCACCAAGGGAGACTATGTCTGAGCGGATGGGGTTGCCGGTGAGTATGCAGCGTTCCGGCGGGAATTTGGCGCCGTTTTTGGGCTGAGGCCAGGAAAGACAGATGCGGCGAACCAATTTTCCAAGAATAGTGTTGGCGGATCCGGGAATGGCGTTCTGTTCATGCAGAGCACAGGGGCACCGGAGCAACCAGGCCGCAAATACGGCGGCAAAAGCGGCATAGCCGCCGAAACCCATGACGACGTGAGGTTGAAAGGAGCGCACTACCCGCATGGCCTGACCTATACCCGTACTCATGGCTGCAACTGCGGAGAGTGACTTCAAACCCCGCCCGACAAGGCCGCGTACAGGAAGCCCCACAAAAGCGATGTTCGCTTTTGCCGTCAGTTCTTTTTCTGGCCCGTACAACCCGCCGATAAAGAGAAGTTCAGCATCCGGTTGCATTCTGCGAAGAGCTTCGGCTACGGCCAGAGCGGGGAAGATATGTCCGCCTGTTCCGCCTGTGGTCAGGATGATGCGAAGAGCCATGATTACTCCCGTGCCGTGCGTGAGTAATTGAGCAGGAGTCCCACGCAGATCATGTTGGAAAGAAGACTGCTACCGCCGTAACTGAAGAAGGGCATGGCTACTCCTTTAGGCGGGAGAGAACCCAGGATGACGCCCAGGTTGAGCAGAAAACTGAGTGCGATGACCAGAGTGAGTCCATAGGCGCTGAGTCGGTCTCGCAGGTCTTTTTGCCCCAAAGCCACGCGGTAGCAACGATAGAGAAACATGGCAAAAACGATCATGATTATCGTGATGCCTACGAAGCCTACCTCTTCGCCGATGACGGAAAGGATGAAGTCATTGTGCGCTTCAGGGAGATAGCGTGTCTTTTGAATACTGCCGCCTATGCCTTTTCCAAAGAGGCCTCCGCTACTTAAAGCGTAAAGACTTTGCAAAATCTGATAACCTTTGTCCAAGGGATCCTGGAACGGATCGAGGAAGGCCGTGAGTCTTGCCATACGGTACGGAGCCACGGAAATAAGGATGCCCACGATGATGGCCGCGATGATGAGTACGGATATGAGATACCCGCCGCGTGTTCCTCCGGCCATGCACATAAAGAAGAGCAGGGCGAGCATGATGATGGTGCCGCCAAGATCGGGTTGAAGAATGAGGAGAAGGCAGACTGTCACTGTGATCAATGAAGGTGGAAGAAGGCCGCGACTGAATTCTTTGATCATGGATTGCTTTGAACTCATGAAGTAGGCCAGGTAGAGTACAAGGGCCACGCGAGCAAATTCCATGGGTTGAAGCATTATGAAGTGCAGATCCAGCCAACGCTTGGAGCCGTTGATGGTAGGCCCGATGAAAAGGCAAAGAAAGAGAAGGAGAATAACAGAGAAAATGCCCACATAGTGCAGTTTGTTGATGACTCTGCGGGGGATCCAGCAAAGCGATGCCACGACAAGTCCACCGAGTATCATGGTCAGGAGCTGACGGTGAAAGAAGTGATAGCTCTCGCCGTAATTGCGTTGACTGATGGGTCCGCTGGCCGTGAGTACGGCGATGAGTCCAAAGCAGAGGAGCAGCAGAAAGAGCGCTATAAGCCACCAGTCCACTGGCCCGGGTGGGAGTTCTTGAATCGCAATGTTTTTCTTGCGACGAACGTTCATGAGCATTCCCCCCATCTCAGCACGAGTTCGCGAAAGTGATCGCCCCTGGCAAGATAGTTGGCGTACTGGTCAAAACTTGCTGTGGCGGGGGCAAGAAGTACAATATCCCCGGCCTGAGCCAGAGTACGGGCACGGGCAAGGGCTTCGTCCATGGTCTCATCCCAGGAGAGAGGAACCGTGTCTTTCCACGCCGCTTCAAAATGTTCCCGTGCTGCGCCGTAGAGGGCAACAGCCTTTACATGGGCGGCAAGCAGAGGGCGCAGGCCTTCCAGATCGCCGCCCTTGAATTTGCCGCCCGCCAGCAGAATGACTGGCCGATCAAAGGCGTTGAGCGCCACGCTCAGCGCTTCAACGGTAGTACACTTTGAGTCGTTGACGTACTGCACCCCATTGATGTTCGCAATATGCTCAAGTCGATGTTCTATGGGTTTGAAGGCACGCATAGCCCTTGCCGCTTCTTCCCGCGTGACGCCGAAGACCGCGGTCGCCATGAAGGCTACTTCCGCGTTGGTCTGGTTATGCGCGCCAATGAGACGGGTGTCGGGGAAGGAATGCGAACTTTCGGGAAAGAAGGCGGTCTTGGCTTTCATGGCAAAATTTTTGGGCAGATATGGCATGGACGGCGGGAGAAGCGCGAAATCCTCGCTTGTCTGACAGGCAAAAAGCCGCATCTTCGCAGCGAGGTATTCGTCCATGTCTTTATGAAAATCAAGATGGTTTGCGGAAAGGTTGAGCAGCACCCCCACGTGGGGGCGCAGGGTGGAGCAGGTTTGGAGTTGAAAGCTGGAGAGTTCAAGAACAACGACATCGGCCTTGGGCGCACCCTGGATCCTGGAGAGGATGTATTCCGAGAGCGGTACGCCGATATTGCCTCCGGTGAAGACGCGAAGACCGTGTTCTTCCAGCATGGCTGAACAGAGGCTTGTTGTTGTGGTTTTGCCGCTGGTGCCGGTTACGCCAATGACGGGTTCTCCCTCAAGATGCCGCCAGGCCCATTCGGTCTCGGCCATGATTTCTGCTTTGGTTCCGTTTGCGCGCAGGGGCAGAAGTGGCTCAATGGAGGCCTTGGCGGCGGCGGGGCTGGGGATGACCAGATCCACACCTTCAAGGTATTCCGGCAGATGTTTTCCAGCAAACACTGGAATGCTTGCTTCCTGCAACCACGCGCAAAAATCTTCGGGGAGATTTTCGGGGCAAAGCTCCAACAGGCGTACGTCTATACCAAGAGCATGAAAGAGACGGATGGCTGCACGACCGCTACGTCCGCCTCCGATAACAGCGGCATGTGTACAGAAGTGAGAACTGGCAGACATAGCGTACCTCAGCGCAGTTTGAGAACGGAGAGGGATATGATGGCCAAAAGCACGGAAACAATCCAGAAACGCACAATGATTTTGGATTCCGGCAGGGGATGTTCGCCCTTCTGGAAGTGATGATGAAGGGGAGTCATGCGGAAGAGACGTTTGCCGTGCGTAAGCTTGAAGTAGCCGACCTGAAGAATGACGGATACTGTTTCCATCACAAAGATACCACCCGCCACAATGAGGATGAGTTCCTGCTTGCAGAGTACGGCGAGAAAACCTAGGACGCCGCCAAGGCTCAGCGCACCCACATCGCCCATGAAGACCTGTGCGGGAAAGCAGTTGAACCACAGAAAGCCAAGTCCGGCGCCCATGAGAGCGGAGCAGAATACCGTGACTTCGCCAACGCCTGGTACGGCGGGAACCTGAAGATATTGAGCAAAACTCGCGTGCCCGGCCACATAGATGAAAATGGCGTAGACCATGGTGCAAATAACCATGGGCAGGATGGCGAGTCCGTCCAGGCCGTCGGTAAGGTTGACGGCATTGGAACTGGACAGAAGCACGATGACGGCGAAGACAACATAGAAGGCACCGAGATCCGGCATGAACTGCTTGAAGAAGGGAACAGAAAGCTTGCTGGAATAGGCGGGCTGGTAGAGGAGCAGAGTAATGGCAATGATGGAGATGATAATTAGTCCGAGCATTTTGGCCCGGGCCGTGAGGCCTTGATTCGTGTGGTGATGAATTTTGGAATAATCATCAATAAATCCCACAAGACCGAATCCAAAAAAGACAAAGAGCGTGAGCCAGATGTATACATTGCAAAGATCCGCCCACAGAAGCGTTGAAAGCCCCGTTCCGGTAATGATGAGCAGGCCGCCCATGGTGGGGGTTCCGGCCTTGGAAAGATGTTCGGGCACATAGGAGAGTATGGGCTGGCCGATCTTGAGTAGCGTCAGTTTTTTCAGGAACCACGGGCCGGTGAGAATGGTGAAGAGGAGCGCAAAACCCATGGCCGCCGCGGAACGGAAGGTGATGTAGCGGAAGACGTTGAGCAGGGAAATGTCCTGACTGAACGGTACGAGGATATTATACAGCATGACAGATCCGTTCTATGAAGAGTTTGACAAAGCGTTCCATATTATTGCGGCGTGAACCTTTAAAGAGAACAAGTCCTCCGGATACGTCTGCCTGCTTTGCTTTCCAGGCGTCCAAAGCCCTAAGAAAGTCTTGAGTGCCGGAGAAGAAGGCATAATGGCCGGAGAATTTGCCCAAACTAAGCCCCTGTTCCACTTCGGCGGCGTGTTCGCCCGTCCAGAACAAGGCTTGGCAAACAGAGGCGGCAAGAATCTGGCCTAATTTTTTGTGTTCATCTTCCGCTTTGTCTCCCAGTTCGGCCATGGCGCCCATAACGCAGAGGAAGTGGCGCCCTTGGGCAAGTTCTGCCGCGGCCTCAATCATGCGTGCGGCGGAGAGGGGATTGGCGTTGTAGCTGTCGTCAATGACAGTCCAGGCGCCTTCTTGGCGGCGGGTAAAGCGTTGCGCGGGCACGGGCGCGTTTTCTATTCCCGTGGCGATTTCCTGCCTTGAAAGTCCCAGAAGATGCGCGGTTGCGGCTGCGGCAACAATATTTTCCGCGGCGTAGGCGCCGGAAAGGACGCTTGTCACGTCAAAGGATTCTCCATCAAGAAAGAGATGATAACGTCCGCGCCCCTTTTCGTTGAGACCGCGGTAGCTGGCTCGGAAGGGGGTGTTGTGTTTGAAGGTGGAAAAGAAAACGGCGTCCGGACTCACATTCAGGGTCTCATGGATAAGATCTTCATAGTCGGCGCTGACTAGGGCGATGCCGCCTCTTTTCAGGTACTTCAGCAATTTTGTCTTGTAATAGGCCGTGCCTTTGGCTCCAAGTCCTAGGGAATGTCCTGTTCCGGCATTGATGATGAGTGCAATATCTGGTTCCAGAACAGGCCCGAGTTCGTCCATATCATTGGGTTGGCTGATGCCCGCTTCCATGACCCAGAAGGCTTCATCGCCGTCGGCGGCGAGCATGGAGATAGGCATTCCCACCTGCGTGTTCAGGTTCAGGGCCGTGCGCGCTGTTTTGCCGCGGCAGGAAAGAATGCTACTCAGGAGTTCCTTTGTTGTTGTCTTGCCTGCCGTTCCCGTGAGACCAACGACTTTTCCCGCAAAGGAAGAGCGCCAGGCATGGGCAAGAAGCCCAAGAGCCTTCACGCTGTCTTTAACAAGGAGCACAGGAGCAACGGCCTTGCCCGCAAAGGGGTCACGTTCCGCAAGCACGGCTGAAGCGCCTGCCTCCACGGCGGCGAGGGCAAAAAGATGACCGTCGGTTTTTTCGCCGCGTATGGCCACAAAGAGCTGTCCGGGTCGCACCGTGCGGTTGTCGGAAGCCGCGCCCGTGAGAGTGATTTTTGCAGGGTAGAGTATATCAGCTCTGGCTGCGCGGGCTGCATATCCAAGCGTCATCAGCACGGGAGCAACTCCTTCAGAATTTCCTGATCGCTGAAATGGTGTTTTTCCGTACCGATAATCTGGTAGTCCTCATGGCCCTTGCCAGCCACAAGAAGCGCGTCGGAAGGGCGGAGCAGACGCACGGCAAGTTCAAGCGCTTTGCGGCGGTTGGCTTCGCGGTATAATTCTTTTGCCTGGGAGAGTCCGGGCATGATATCATTGATAATGGTGTCTGGGTTTTCCGTTCGCGGGTTATCGGAGGTGACGATGACGATATCACTGCGCGATGCCACGGCCTCGCCCATGCGCGAGCGTTTGCTGCGATCTCTGTCTCCCCCGCAGCCAAACACTGTAATAATGCGCTGAAATTTGGCCTGACGCAGGGCTTCAAGTACGCGGGCAAGGGCGTCGGGCGTGTGGGCGTAATCCACAAAAACCCCCGTATCCGCACCGAAAGGCGTTGAAATGCGTTCCAACCTTCCTGGAACGCCCATGAAGCCGCTAAAGCAGGAGAAATCTTCTGGCGTAAAGCCCAGGTTGAGCGCAAGACCACTCACAAGGAGCAAGTTGCTGGCGTTATGAAGACCAACGAGAGGACTGTGTATAGGCCAGTCCATGCGTTCATTCTTGCTTTTCTGCCAGAAGAAATGTAAGTCTAGACCGGAAGTATCGGCCTTGAGAACTTTGGCAAAAAGGCAGGGGCGATTGCTTATGGGATGTTGTATGCCTACGCCAAAGGCCTGGGGAAATTCCTCAAGGAGCCGTTGGCCATATCCATCATCGGCATTCACAACCATGATTTTGTCCTTTAGCGGGAAATCGCAGAAAATTGAGCGCTTGGCCTGAAAATAGGCCTCCATGGTTTTATGGTAGTCCAGATGGTCTTGCGTGAGATTGGTGAAGGCCACGGCTTTGAAGGGTATGCCGGCGATGCGTTTCTGGTCGATGGAGTGAGAGGAAATTTCCATGATGGCGACCTTGGCGCCGGCGTTACGCATGGCCGCAAGGGAACGGTGGATAGTCAGACAGTCAGGTGTAGTAAGGGGCGCGGGTTGGTCGTGCCCGGGCCAGCGGTAACTGATGGTTCCCAGCACGCCAGAAGGCAAGCCCTTTGAACGGTAGAGGTGTTCAAGAAGATAGGCGCAAGTGGTCTTGCCATTGGTTCCCGTTATGCCAATAACGGGTATATTCAGAGTGTTCGTGCCGAAAGAAGTCCCTGCAAGAGCGCCAAGTTCTTCCCGCACATCGTCCACAATGCACCAATAGCGGGCGTCACTGTCGTAGTCAATGCCAAGTTTTGCCACACCGTCATGGGAAGCCACAACGCCAAAGGCTCCCTTTTCCAGAGCCATACGAATGTAATCAGCACTCCGGTTGACTTGACCCGGCAAGGCGGGAGGCAGAGCAACAAAGACATCACCTGCCAGAATTTTGCGGGAATCAGTGCAAAGCCTGTGACGTTTTTCTTGGAGTTCTTCACAAAGCAGAGGGGAAGAGATGCGCATATTCACTCCTTTGAGGGTGTCTCCCTGGGGGCGAAGTCATCGGTTAGCCATACTGTACAGGAACTATCTTCCACAAGGGTAATTCCCGGAGCGGGATACTGCTTCACAACGAAGGAGCCTTCTCCGGCGATGGAGGGGATGATTCCCAAGGCTGCGCAGGTCTCCATGGCGCGGCGTAGACTCATGCCGGCAAGATCGGGCATGATGCCGGGGGCATCCTTTCCTTTTTGCCGTTTCTGTGCCTTTTTAGCCTGTGCTTCGCGGTACCTGGCAAGATTGGCAAGGTAGATTTCGTCTTTCTTTCTCTGCTCAGGGTTGACGGAAGGCTTTTTTTTCACTTGAGTTTGTTCGAAGACTACATCAGGGAGGTAACCACCGTAGGCGAGGGTACGCGCCGCAACCTGCTGGAAGACCGGTGCAGAAACCACGCCACCGTAGCTTGTGGTGGACGGTTCATCAATCATGACATAAATGACATAGCGCGGGGCATCCGCGGGAACGATGCCACCGAAGGAGGCCAGGCGTTTGTCGGAGTAACCTGTATTCTTTTTTGCGGCTTTTTGCGCCGTACCTGTCTTCCCTGCAACACGCACGCCAGGAATGCGCGCCCGCGAGCCTGTACCGCCGCCGTCCACGACTTCTTCCATCATCTTCAGAACTTCACGGGTGGTTTTCTTGCTGAAGATACGCTGGGTGTGCGTTACATCCGAGGAGGATCCTTCCCTGTCCAGCACGAGACGCAGTGGGTGAAATTCCCCGCCGTTGGCCAGAACGGTATAGGCCTGAAGCATTTGTATTCCAGTCACGGAAAGACTCTGTCCAAAGGCGGAAGTCATAAGATCAAGTTCGCTCCATTCCTTGGGGCGGCGCAGTATTCCCTTGGCCTCGTGTATGCCTATGCCCGTGCGCTGACCGAAGTTCAAGCGGGAAAGGTAGGAGTAAAATTTCTGAGCGCCTAGCTGCAGGGAAATTTTGGCCACACCGATATTGCTCGAATGGGAGAGTATTTCCGTTGCCGTAAGGTTGGCGAAGGAGTGCGTGTCATCGCGGATATTGGCATATTTTGTGCGCCAGACGCCATTCTCACAGAAAAGCACGGTGGACGGATTGACAATATTTTCCTGCAGTGCGGAAGCCATGAGGAAGGGTTTGAACGTGGAACCTGGTTCCATGCTGTCGCCGGCAAGACGGTTGCGGTAAAGGTTAAAGCTGTATTCGCGGTACTTGTTCGGATTGAAGAAGGGATACTGCGCCCATGCCAGAATTTCTCCGCTTTGCGAGTCTGCCACAAGGACGCCGCCCCATTTGGCTTTGCAGGCCTGTACGGCCTCTTGGAGTACGTCTTCCGCAATGGATTGTATCTGGATGTCAATGGTGAGGGAGATGTCATCGCCGCGTTGTTCTTCAACAGATGCTTGCTTACCGCTCAGGAGGCGCTCAGCCGCGTTGCGGGAGAGGCGTCTTTCGCTTTTCGTCCCGCAGAGAGTTTTGTCGTAGGCGAGTTCTACGCCTTCCAGACCATGATTGTCCAGACCTACGAAGCCGAGAAGTTGCCCTGCCAAGTGCCGATAGGGGTAGACGCGTTCGTATTCATTACGAAGAGCGATGCCGGGGATGGCCTCCTTTCTAATGGCAGCGGCAGTGGCGTCGTCCACCTTGCGTTCTAGCCAGATGAATGAGCGTTTTTTGTTGAAATCATCGACCAGTTCGGAAACGCTGCACTTGAGGATGGGCGCAAGTCTTTTCGCCGCATCATCAGTGTTCTGAATGGCTCCGGGGTTGGCATAGACAGATTGACAGGAGACACTTTCGCGACGAAGCCCGATACCGGGGATGGCTTCTTCTTCAATGGCAGCAGCTGTGGCGTCATCAAGATTGCGACATAACAAGATGAAGGAGCTTTTTTTGTTGAACTCGGCGACCAGATCCGAGGCATTGCGTTTGAGGATGGGAGCCAGCCGTTTTGCTGCATCATCAATGTCCTGCATGGCGCCGGGATTGGCATAGGCAGATTGACAAGAAACGATTTCGCGACGAAGGCCAATGCCGGGGATGGTTTCTTTTTCAATGGCAGCCGCTGTGGCGTCATCAAGGTTGCGCTTCAACCATATGAAGGAGTTTTTTTTGTTGAACTCGGCGACCAGTTCCGAGGGGTTGCGTTTGAGGATGGTGGCAAGGCGTTTCGCGGCGTCGTTGATGTCCTGTATTTTATGAGGATTTGCGCAGACGGACTGGCAGGAGATGCTACGAGCAAGAATGTGACCATTGCGATCAAGAATATTTCCGCGTTCGCCCTCCACGGTATCCATATAGTAGTGCTGATTTTCGAGATTTTCCTTATACTTGGGGTAGTCAGGGCCACGTACAACCTGCACTTGAAAGGCGCGAAACCACAGGAGAACCCAGCAGAGCGCGAAAAAGACGGCCGCGTAGTGAAAGCGTTGGGCAAGGAGCCAGCTCCAAAAATTGCGTATGCGCAAAAACAGTCCAGAACCGGAAGCGGAGGGCTTTTGAGCGGGAAGACGGCGATTGAAGCGACGTTTTCCGGAAGAAGAAGTAAGCCTGGAGGGCCGTTCGCGCATGGTTCTTTACTTTTGGGATATCTGGATACGGCGGATCTGGCCTGGATCAGCCATATTCATGCCCAGTTTTTCGGCCGTTTTGCCGAGTAGGTAGGGAGAGAGCAGACTGTCGCGTTCCACTTCGAGTTTTGCAAGGTGGGCCTTGGCGACATCAGTCTGCTTACGTATGTTCTGGATGGAATAGGCCGTGTCGTTTTCATCTATGCTCAGCCAGGTTAATGCAACGCCCAATATGATGCTGAACATTACGGAGAGGATGAATATGAGGAACCATCCTCCAGATCCAAGAGTAACGATGTGGGATTTCATGAAAGCTCCTTGTGCGACGGCAATTTTTCCACAACACGTAGTTTGGCGCTGCCGGAACGTGGATTCTCCCGCAGTTCTTCCTTGTCGGGAACCATGGGTTTTTTAGTGATAAGTTTTGCCTCTGCGCGATGATGACAGGCACAGTGGGGTAGGTGTGGCGGACAAAGGCAGTCTGTACTCCAGACGCGAAAGCGTTGCTTGATCATGCGATCTTCCAGGGAGTGGAAGGAAATGATGGCGAGTCTGCCCCCTTCCGAGAGGCGGGAAAGGATGACATCAAGGAAGCGTTCAAGCTGCCCCAATTCATCGTTCACCGCCATGCGTATAGCCTGAAAGGTGCGGGTAGCGGGATGATTGCGAGCTTCAGAGCGCCAGCGTGCGGGATAGGCGTGGAAGATAATATCCGCAAGTTGCGTTGTGGTTTTGATGGGCATGTTTCGCCGTTTTTCCACAATGGCGTGGGCAATGCGCGGGGCCTGCGGATCTTCGCCATAGGTCTCGATAATGCGGCGCAGGTCGTGGAGACTGGCATGATTGACCACGGTGTAGGCGGATTCCAGCCAGGAGTCGCGCCCGCTGTGGGTAAGAGTACCCATGTCCATCCGCATATCAAGTGGAGCGTCTTCGCGCAGGGAGAAACCCCGCGATGTAACATCAAGCTGAAGGGAAGAGACGCCGAGGTCGAGGAGCGCGCCGTTTATTTTCTCCCAGCCCAGGGCGTCCAAAGCCTCAGAGAAGGAAGCGTATTCCAGGGCGAAAAGTCGACAGTGTTCAGCATAGGGCGCCAGGCGCTTTGCGGCGCGGTCAAGCGCCTGCGGGTCGCGGTCAAGCCCACAGAGCCACGCTTTGCCCTGAGTTTGCTCCATGAGCGCCGCGGAATGTCCTCCAAGGCCTAGCGTTCCGTCCAGATAGCGTCCACCCGCGCGTGGGGAGAGAGCCTCCAGAACTTCTTTAAGGAGTACGGAAGCATGGGAGGCGCTAGCGGGTGTGATATTGGCGGTGGAAGGCATGGCGTGTTCAGGTTAGAGAGAAAAATCAATGCCGCTTCCCGCAAGTTCCTCCGTGACACCTTCAAGATTGTCAGGTGTCATAGAGGCACGCAGGGCCGCGGGGTTCCAGATCTCGAAACGGTCGACAAGGCCGAGTACCATGGCTTCCCTGTCCAGACCGGCGTAAGCGCGATGGTCGGAAGAGAGGAGTATTCGACCGTGGGTGTCCGCTTTTTGCTTCTCCGCTCCACCGATGACGAGTCTGCGGAAGGCGCGAACCCGAGGCGAAGGATTGGGGATGCGCATGAATTTTTCTTCGAGTTCCGTCCAGTCTTTCCAGGAGAAGGCGACCAGACAGTTGTCATAGGTGGTGAGGACAAAAATCCCGGCCTCCGCCTTTTCGTCCTTTCCCATCGTTGGAGACGACAGGGTATCGCGAAATTCCGGCGGTAACATGAGGCGACCTTTAAGATCCAGACTGCGGGAAAATCTGCCTCTGAAAATCATGGACTTCCACTTTCTACCACTTTTTCCCACTTTTGCCCCTAACACTATATTTCGTCAAGGGGAAAATATTCTTTTTTAGAATTTTTTACGGGGTAAAATTTGTCGGGAAGAATCGTTTCTGAATGGGTGGGAGAGTCCTGCAATTGGCGGATCGTTCAGATGAGGAGGATACTTTGGCGCGGGGTGCGCCCACTTTGCTCGTTTTGTGGATATCGGAAGATGTAGTACACTTGGAGCGAGGGAAGACACGGACAAGGAGAGGAGGAAAGCGGCATGGTAAAAAAAAGAGGTGGGAAAAATAGCGGAATTTTGGTTCTTCCCTAGGCAAGGAAACATCCATGTCCCGCATGCAGTCCCTGCATTCCGCTCTTCCCCTCACTCGACTTTTTCCCAAAAAAAAGGCAGACTACATAGAAATAGGTAAACGCAAGCGCAAAATTTTCAACTTATCACACTCCAAGGAAGGGGTTATGCGTACAAAAATTGTTGCTACTATCGGGCCAGCCTCAAACAGCAGGGAAACCATCGCCAAAATGGTTGAAGCTGGCGTCTCTATCTTTCGTCTGAACTTTTCCCATGGGGATTTTGCTTTTTTTAAGGAGGTCATTGCGCGTATACGCGATGTGGAAAAGGAATGCGGGCGTCCTCTGACGGTTATGCAGGATCTGCCAGGACCGAAGATACGCGTGGGTGTTTTGCCCGAGGGTAAAATTACCCTGAATCGCGATGACAGAGTCATTCTTGCGCGGGAGCGCCATGAGAAGGAGAATTTGCCCTTCATCCCCTTTGATCACCCCGGCATCCTTGCTGCTCTGAATCCTGGAGATATGCTGGTACTCGCCGATGGCGGGCTGGAGTTCCGAGTGGAGGAAAAGCTGGAAAACGAACGCTTCTCCCTGATTGCCTTGGAATCCGGCACTATTTATTCCCGCAAGGGGCTGGCTCTGCCCGGCAAGGCTTTGGCGTTGCCCGCCATCACAGAACAGGATCGTGAAAAGCTTGCCCTTGGTGTGGAACTTGGTGTGGACGCTGTGGCAATTTCCTTTGTTCAAACTGTGGACGATGTTTTGCAACTCAAGGCGTTGCTTCATGCCTACGGGCGTGACGAGGTGCCCGTGGTAGCGAAACTTGAGCGACAGAATGCTGCTGTAGAAAATCTGGAAGAGATTGTGCGGGCTACTGATGTTGTCATGGTGGCCCGCGGCGACTTGGGTGTGGAATGCCCCATGCCAGGCCTGCCTTCGTTGCAGAAGCACATTATCCGCACCTGTAACCTTGCGGGCAAACCCGTCATTGTGGCCACACAAATGCTGCTTTCCATGGTAAATTCCCTCCTTCCCACCCGCGCGGAAGTGACGGACGTTGCCAACGCCGTACTCGACGGAGCCGATTGTGTGATGCTTTCCGAGGAGACGGCCGCTGGGAATCATCCCGTGGAGGCGGTGAACTATATGCGCAAGATCACCGATGAAGCGGAAAAGTACCTCTTGTCCACACAGAAGCTCAATCGCCCTCAAGATGCTACAGATACTTCCCGTTTTCTTGCCTACACGGCCTGCCTCCTCGCAAACAGCACTAATGCCTGCGCTATTGTGGCACATTCCGTTACCGGCGGCGCGGCGCGTATGTTGGCGGAATGCCGACCGTCCCAGACCATCTACGCACTGACGCCGAACACTGTGGTGGAACGCGCTCTGAATTTCGTTTGGGGAGTGCAACCCTTCTTTCTGCCCAGCGGTGACAGCAGTATCTCACATCTTCGCCTCGTGCAGAGCTTTATCGCCGCCAGCGATCGTTTCCCTTCAGGGAACGATGTTGTCATCACAGCGGGGGAATACGCGACTGGAGAAAAAATACGTCGTACCAACCTGGTGAAGATCTATCATAAATAGAGCGTCTTCCTTTTTGAAATCATAACTGATAGTATCGCCCTGAACCGTTGGCTGGAGAGGGGACTAAAAAGTATGATGGAAAGGGAAACAGACAACGCTTCTTCAGCATCTCTGATTACCGCCTCAGCGATCATGCCTGCCCTTCCAGAGGAGAGTTCTCCCGAACTTTCCTCTAAGGACAGACTTATTCTGTTTCTGGCTTCAGCGGCACAGGCAGGCGGTCGACTCTCTCCTGAGGCATGGAAAAGAGCCTCGGATGCGTTTGAGTTTGTTTTCGGATTTGTTTCTTCTGAGGAGAACAGAGAGAAGCAGCACGAGTTTTCCCTGCTTCAAATGCGTTTTCATGCGGCGTTACTCAGGGAACCGCTCGCTTCTGTCCAATTTTCCACTGATCAGAAATTGCTCGGAGAGTTGACATCCCTTACGCCAGAAAAGGCAGAATCCTATATAGAAGCCATTTGCGAGCTTTCCCCCGAGTATGCGGAGCTTTTGAAGCGCGTTCTTTCCGAGGATTCGGAGCGAAAGACGCTTCTTCGGGAAAGATGGAAAAAGAGCCTGAGTCATCTTCCCGGTGTTGGCGCCTGGAAGGAATTTTTTGGCGAGGAGAACGCGGCGGACGCTCGTAGCGTCATCATGGACAACGGCGTGGCCGTGCCCAGGGAAAGACAGTGTACCTTCCCTTTTAAGCGATGGAAACGACAGCGTGAGCGGCTCTCTTCCTTTTTTTTCGAGGTAGGAACACTGTGGGATGGTATGACCGAAGGCGTTTCTCAAAAAGCGTTATCCCACTATCGAGGCGCGACCAAGTACCTGCAAGAAGTTCAACTGCAACGCCTCTTTTCCCTTCTATTGCTGAAAGACAGACAATCTCCCGTAGCCCGGCGTTTCCTTGCCGTCGATGAACAAGCGGAAGTCCTGCGGCAGACAGCCCTTGAATGCGGAGCGTTGCAGACGGCAAGCGCTGTGCAGGAACTTCGCGCTCTCATGGAAGAGAAGTCCTTCACTGTGGTAATTGTGGGAGAGGGGAAAAGAGGAAAGAGTTCCCTCGTCAACGCTCTTTTGGGGAAATCACTCTCTCCTGTGCGCGAGGCCGTTCCGGAAACCGCAACCGTTGCCCGCTTCCACTGGGGAGAGGCCTTTTCAGGGGAAGTTTCCTTTCTGAGCGAAGAAGATTGCGAGCATCTTGAAGCGCTTCTTGAAGAAGACAATGTTGCCCTGGAGAGCGCACGAAGCTTTAAGCGCATGGCAAAAGCACGCCCGCCGCAGAAACCGGTGGTCTTGCGCTCGGAAGACAGGGTAAAGGCCTTCCTTTCCATGGAAGAGGCGGGGAGCCAGTTTGCATCTTATGTGGACATTGCACTTCCCGCGCCTTTTCTCGAAAAGGGCCTTATCTTGGTTGACACGCCCGGGTTGAACGCCACGGATCCCGTGCAGAATTACCTTTCCTATGAGGAATGCCTGTCCGCGGATTGCCTTGTATTCGTCATGGACGCGCGACGACCGGAATCCTCCTCCGAGCAGGAACTTCTTAGACAGCTTGCGGCATCTGGTCGCGCCACTTCCATCATAGGGGTAGTAACCGGCGCGGATCGCCTAAATGAGAAAGAAAGCCGTCGGGAGGCCATGGGCAGAGCCAGTATGCTTATGGACGTGGTTGCTGAATCGGGTATGAAGACTCTTGGACTTTTGGAAATCAACGCTCGCGAGGCCATGGAACAACGATGCGGTGTACCAAAAAGGAGCGGAGGCGCGGCGTTCCGCAAGTTCTGTTCTCTTATTGAACGTGCTGCCGTTGATAGGAACCTTTCTGATGAGCGGAGAGCGCGTATACGTGAAAAGGGTCAACTTCTCATTCAGGTGGCTAGAAACGACGCTCAAGCACTGCTCTGCCGGGAAGCGGCGCAACTCCCCGATCCACGTCACGAAGAACTTTTACGCAGGCACTGTGACAGATTGGCGGGAGTCCTGCATTCTTGTTCCGATCAGGCCTGGGCTGTGGTGAACGCCGCCGTTATTGACATGGAGTCCTGGCGCAGGGAACAGGAGCGCGCCTTGGATGCCTGGCAGGAAAAAACGGTGCTTCGCGTCATGGACGCGGCCAATCGTCACGCCGACTCTCTGGGCTTTTCCGCGATGTTTCGGGCAAAAAATTGGAAGGCTTTCGATGATGAAGTTGTGCCCCTTATCGCCCGAGAGTGTTTGGAAGAGTTACTTGCGGAGCGTCGAGAAGTGCAGAGGGACTGGAACGAAAAACTGCACCAGTTTGGCCAACGATTGGAGGAACTCTCTTTACTCTGTCTGGATGCAGTGACGGCGCAAAATGACCTCCAAGACATCAGCGGTGTTCCCTTCAGTCAGGAACGTTGGTTTTTCCAGGCAAATTCGGTGATGAAAAAACTGGGACTTGTGGCGGCTGGCGTCATGATCAGGCGTGGCGCTGGAGTCGGCGTGGGGATAGTGCTCGGCAATATGGGCTGGTGGGCAGTTATACCCGCGGTTCTGGCGGGAAGCGTTATCTGGACGTTGATGCGCCTTGGCAATCCTTCGCGTTGCCGTCGTATTTTTTTGGAGAGGAAGGCATTTGCCGTAAAGAACTGGGTCAAGGCGCAGAGGGTACGGCTTGACAAAGTACTCGGCGAGAATTTGGAAGAGTTGACTTTGGCCTACGGCAAGGCCGTGAACGACGGTTTCCTCCCTGCTATGAGCGTGCTTGGTGAAGAAGTGGCCGCTCTGCGTGCATATCTTGACATACTCCGGAAAATTCGCGAAGGATCCCAAAAAGAGTCCGATCACCTCATTGAGAAAATCAATATTCTGGAAAAGACGCTGCGCGACCTTGAGATGGTCTGAACAGTGGTTCGTATGAAAATTATGCGAGAATCCTAATTCGCCAGTGCGTCATAGGTTTGTACGGATTTCTTCTTGACCCAGCGGTAGCCGCTGGCGGTTTTTTCCTTGGTCCATTCATAACCGGAAACAACGCCATTCTTGACATCCCTGCCAAGTTCCTTTACGGCTTCGGCGGTATCGTTGCTTTTGACTACCGTTGTCTGTGTGATCACAGGCTCTCCTTGTGCGTCATAGGTGACGCTTTCGGTTCTCGTTGTGGTGGTGCATGCGTTCAAGGTGAGAGCAAGGGTGAAGAGAAGGAGGGGTGTTTTCATGGCATACTCTAAGGGGCAGTTATGGCTAAACGCCTGATTTTGTGAGTTCAATGAACTGCTTGGCTGCGCGCGGGCTGCGGCCTCCGTTACGAATGGCGTGGGCCTCGGCACGGATATCAAGCTCTTCCTCAGCGATGTTCAGCTGGTACTGTTTGGCGAGACTGTGTACGATCTCAAGGTAACGCTCTTTGTCTGGTCGTGAGAAGGTGACTGTCAGACCGAAGCGTGCGGCGAGTGACATGAGTTCCTGGCGCGTGTCGGATTCGTGGAGGTCGGAGCCTGTGCGGTCTTCCCAGCTTTCCTTGATGAGGTGGCGACGATTACTGGTGGCGTAAACCACGAGATTGCCGCTGTAACCGTTGACGCTACCTTCCAATATGGCTTTTAGTGCGGCAAAGTCGGTATCATTGCTACTGAAACTTAGATCATCAATAAAAAGAATGAATTTCAGTGGGTTCTTGCCAAGAGCCTCCACAATATCCGGGATTTGGTAGAGCTGTTTTTTCTTCACCTCTATGAGGCGAAGGCCTTCTTCGTGGAACGCATTGACAATGGCCTTTACCGTGCTGCTTTTTCCCGTGCCGGCGTCACCATACAGAAGTACGTTGTTGGCGGGTTGACCATTCAGAAGAGCCTTGGTGTTGGCTATAACGCGGGAACGTTCGCGTTCATAGCCGGGGAGTTGGTCAAGAGTTTGCGTATCGGGGTTTTTCACCGGAACAAGGGTTCCGTTCTTTACAGTAAACATATGGTATTTGGCAAAGACACCGTAACCGCGCTTATGTATGGTGGCAATGCGTTCCGCATAGGCTTTGGAAAAATCCTGCGTTGAGTTTGTCCAACAGGGCAGAAAACCATTGCAGGAGAGTGCATCCCTGACGGATTGACCATCGAAGCGACTCAATATTTGGAGCGCTTTCAGTTCATGGGCAAGGCAGGCCTCGAGCGCTGGGTTGACGGCATCTCTGTCGCAACTCTTGAGCATATAAATATTTTCGTCTTCCAGCACAAGCTTGAGTACATATGCGGCAAAGTCATCCGTATGCGAAAAAAGCGCCGAGACGAAATCACAGTAAGCGTCAATGCCTTCAGCTACTTTGGAAGGAGAGACAGAGACAGATGGAAAAACACTGAGAAGTCTCCGCAATTTAATGAGAACAGGGTCTGAGAGTATGTGACGAAAAATGACAAGACTACTCAACAGTAGGCGGTAATCATCAAGAAAGTTCATGTGGCACTCGAAGTTTTTTGCATTGAGGGGTGGGGGTTTGAATCCCGAGGAATTTTTATGTATTCTAATGAAACAGCGGCAAAGTTGTTTTCAGTATAGGCTAGTGCCCGCTGAGGCGCAAGCGCCGTGCGCGTGATCTTGGCATAACAGAGAAAACTGTTCCGTTTTCCGGGACGATCATGAAAAAGGAGAAAAGGAATGAAGATAGTGATTTTGGACGGATGCGCCCTCAATATGGGAGTTTCCGACCCTTGGAGCCGTTTCAGCGAGTTTGGGGAATGGGTGATGTATGAAAAAACACCTGAAGAAAAACTTGAAGAACGCGCAAAAGAGGCCGATATTCTTATCATAAACAAGGCGCCCCTAAGCGGGGCACTTTTGAAAAAATTGCCCAGACTGAAACTTATTGCCGTGACAGCCGCCGGAACAAACGTTGTGGATGTGAAGACCGCGGGAGCAATGGGCGTTCCGGTGTGTAATACACCCGCCTACGGCACAGACGCAGTAGCCCAGCACGTTTTTGCCCTGCTTTTGGAACTGTGTCGGCATACGGCACTGCATAGTGAGAGCGTGCGCACCGGAGAATGGCGCCGCCGCAAGGAGTTCTGTTACTGGCTCACCCCGCAGATAGAACTGACCGGAAAGACCCTGGGCATATTTGGTTTTGGTGATCTTGGCCATCGGGTAGGGGAGATAGGCCATGCCTTCAAAATGAAGGTCATTGCCTGCGCGCACCGACCTATGCCCAAGCCTGGCTATGAGCCTTTTGAGTTCGTTTCCAAAGAAGAGCTGTTTCGCCGTTCAAACGTGCTTTCCTTGCACTGCCCGCTCACGACAGAGACCAAAGGGCTGGTTTGCGCCGAAACACTTGCCCTTATGAAACCCGACAGTATCATTATTAATACCTCCCGCGGTTCTGTGGTATCAGGGCGGGATGTGGCCGTGGCACTCAAGCAGGGGCGACTTGCGGGTTTTGCAGCCGATGTTCTGGAAGAGGAACCTCCCATGGACGATGAGCCTCTTTTTTCCGCGCCCAACACACTCTTCACTCCGCACATAGCTTGGGCAACCTCGGGTGCCATGTCCAAAATTGTGGATATCACAGAGGAAAATATACGCAGCTTTCTTGCGGGGAGGTTGCAGAATGTGGTGAACGCCACGTTGCTGAAAGTAAAAACGCAGTAATCTTGCCGCGAAAGACCAGCTCTCCGAACGCAATTTATCAGGTGTTGCAAAAAAGGGCGCGGGCAGATTGTGTTGCCTTTCAGGCGTGGACTCAATCACCGTCTTCTTCATCAAGGATGGCGTCCGCCACAAAATCAAAGGCTATGCGCTCAATGGGGACGTTCGGCTCATAGGCGAGAACCTCGGCCAGGAAGGTTTCGGTGATTTCACCTCGGCCAGACTTGGCTTCTTCAATAAGTTCGTTCATTCGCTCGGTATACGCGCGTATGAGACGGGAAACCTCGGCTACAATGGGGTTGGCAGGTTGCGCTTCATTTTCTTCTCCGCCGCCACAACTACTGTGTTCTTCTTCCACGGAATCATCGTAGGCATCGAGTGCGGCGTTGACTTCCAGTTCGGAAAGTGCGGCGAATTCAGACGACGTTTTTACGGTGTGCATAGCTTGGCCTCTATACTTGGGTTTAAGGTTGACTGAGGAGTTTGACGGGGTTCAGCATCTCCACCATACGCTTATGGGGAATTTTTGCCTGGCGCAGTGCCAGGTGAAGATCGGTTGTGGTGTAAATGTCTCGCAGGATGACGGGTTCATACGCACCCTTTCCGGAGGGGAACACTGCAAGGAGCGGGATACTCGCACTGCCCAGGGCGCGGAGCAGGTTTTCCTTGGCGCTGTCTTTATAGGTCATATCCACTTTCATGGCCTCCACGGAATATTGATCCAAAATGGGCAGGAGCGTGGGGGCTGAGAGCGTGGTTTTTTCCAGAATTTTGCAAGTTGGGCACCATTCTGCGGTGAATTCCACGATTATGGCTTTTTTTCCAAGGTAGTTCTTGAAGGTTTCATCGGTATATTCCACCCAGGGCACGACCTCTTTCTGCGCGGGCAGGAACGCCCAGAATCCACAGAGGAAAATGGCCAAAATGCCGAAGGCGCCCAGAAACATGCGGCGGGTGATGGAACCTCGCAGACTGCCCCAACGCCCCCACATCCATGAGGCCGTGGCCGCAACGAGCAGGGTGACAAGAGTCTTTACATGCAGGGATGGCGGCAACAGGGAAAAAAGGTAAATGACCGTACCCATGAGCAGAAAACCCAGCGCGCGTTCAAGCACATTCATCCAGACGCCTGGGTGAGGCAGAAAATGGACAAGTCTGGGAAAGCAGGCAAGGAGAACATAGGGCAGAGCCATGCCTACGCCTGTGGAAGCAAAAACGGTCATAAGCACGGGCAGAGGCTTTGTCATGCCCCAAGCCAGAACTCCTCCAAGCAAGGGTCCGCTGCAGGGTGTGGCAAGTAGAGTTGTAAACAGACCGGTACTGAAAGCCTGCATACGCGGGGAGGATCCGTTGGGCTGAAGGTCAAGTACGGGCAGGTGAAAGACGTCAAACATGGAAAGCCCCATGCAGAACACAAGGAGCAGCATAAAGAAGATGACTTCGCTACTCTGGAAAAGCTGGCCCCACAGCATACCAGTGAGTCCGGAGATGACGGCTAGAAGTGTGAACCAAACCACAATGCCCGCGGCAAAAAAGAGGGCGTGTTCTCGAATGTTTCGCTTCCGCTCCTCAAAGGAATCACTGGAGGAGAGGAGTATGGAAAACTTCATGGTGAGTACGGGCAAAACGCAAGGCATGATATTGAGGATAATCCCGGCGAGCAGGCCTACGCCTATGGCTCTAAACCAGCTGTCAATGTGAAAAGTGCCCTTGAGAGGTTGCGGGGAAAGTTTTCCCTCTGATTGGGGAGTTATGTTTTTCTGTGGCGCTGGCAACGGAACAGAGGGTGCCTTGGCGTCTACACTGCGTTTTTGAAAAACAGACGTATGCGCTTCGGGGAGTAGAAATGAAAGGGAGTGCGGAACAGAATTTTCTCCTGTTGGAGAGTTTTGTTGCGCATAGGATTCGGAGAGAGGAGAAATGAGGCAGGATTCGCTGGCACGGCTACTTTTCAGCATATCAAACCAGGGGAGCTGTGCTGCATTTTTTAGTTCCGGTGGAGCCGTGGGCAGGAGTATACGCGTCTGGAGGGGCTGGCAGTTTTCGTTTGAACAGGCCAGGAGCGAAATATCCAATGTGGCGGAGTAGTTTTCAGCTTCCCTGAACAAGATGAATACGGGAACCGTATCCTGATACACATAACTACTGGCGCCGTTGGGTAGATTTTTTTTGACGCCAGGTACATAGCGAATCTGTATGGATTCACTGGGAGGAGGCGTACCCTCGCTACGTACGGATATGGAGAGAGGAATACCTTCATCGCCAGGGTCATGGGCATAGGTATGATACCCGGGGGCGGGAATGAGCCACAGTACGGCCATGGCGATATTTTTGTCGGTGGGAGGATCAAGTTGCCTTCCGTCAACGGCGGAAAGTTTGACCCATTCGGTATGAAAGCGATACGGCGGGGTTGTCTCGGTCGTGGCCTGAAGCACGGAAGCGAGAAAAACAGCGAGCAGTATTCCTGCATTCAGCATAGAGACCAGTATCTTTTTCATAGGCAGTTCATAAACGTTTTAAGGAAAAAAGGCAAAAATTTTCTTGGGATGGAAAAAGGGAAAAGCTAACTTTATAGTCGCCACGCGCCGCAAAAAAAGGATGGCTTGTCCCCGTCAGTGCAGGTGCATAAAGTATGAGGGAAGAAAGGCTCTTAGAACAGCCTCCAAAAATTCATTGTCCAGGCCAAACTCCTTTCGACGGTACACGCCTACTTGATTTTACACTAATTTTCTAGGGTTTTGACTAGCTGAGAGGTTATAAACAGCCTATAAGGCTAGGCACGAAAGGGAAAACAGGCATGCATACCGTTCAAAAATTTCCGAGACAAAAATCCGGCATATTGTGAAGCTTTTTTTTCTGTTGATTGACGGTTTCGCAGATTGCCAACTTGACCGGAATCAACCGGAATACCGTGAACTGGTAGATCTCTGGCATAAAGGAGGGGGTTGCTTTCCCTTGTGAAGAAGAATCTCCTGGAAAGGGTGAGTTGAAGTCGACGAAAGCTGTTTTGGCGCTCGAAGAGTCCGGGGTATACGACGTCGCGGCGCACGGGGAAAAACCCTTGTTTTCGGCTTATTCAAGAGGAATGGGCGAGTCTATACAGAAAGAGTCCCTGATTGTTCCAAGGCTGCACTCCGGGGAAGTATCCGAGGGCATGCAGACCTTGAGAGCGTCATTCACCCGGACGGCTGGCGTGAATACGATGGACTTGTTGGCTTGGGTGCCTGAAGCACTTTCGCGTGGAACACGGCAATAATGGATTCGCCAACAAGCACTCACCTGTCAATGGAATAGAAAGCTTCCGGGCTTATGCCAAAACGAGACTTG
>CAZWBH010000009.1:0-63386 GCA_964632155.1 uncultured Mailhella sp. | reverse complement strand
TTTAATCACAGGCAAGAGGATATGGCTGATCCTCAAATGGCTCAGATCTTCTCCTTTCAGCTGGTCAAGACTCTATGGAATTATACTAGAAATAAAATTGTGAAAAAAAGTTTAAAAGCTAATGGGCTAACTAGTTATATTTTTTTCTAAACCTTCATGCGAATGCCCTGTCTCCTCGTGTACATAGCTTGACACAAGCGTTTGTAAAAAATAAAAATTATGGAGTTTCTTGAAAAATACGCGTTGCGGAAAACGGGGTTTTATTGAGGAGAGTGAATTTGAAGCAGGAAGAAAAAGATACCGTGCAAGCAAACTTTACCGCGACGACAGAAGAACAGGCCAGGGCGCAAGCTCTGGTCGAGGAAAAGGACAGCGAGTCCCGCCTCAGGCAATACAAGCCTGCGGGTCTGATTTCCCGCGCACTTTCTGTTATTTTAGTCTGTTTTTCCCTGTTCCAGCTTTACGCGTCCACGTTCGGCACGTTGGACGCCATGAAACTCCGTTCCTACCATATTATCTTCCTTCTTGTTCTGGCCTTCCTCCTGTACCCTGCCTACCGCAGGGAGAAGCGCAAGCGCAATTTACCTACGTTTTGGGATATACTCTGCGTGGGAGCAGCACTCTACGCCTTCAGCTATCTTATCCTCCACTACGATGACATTGCCATGGGCGGTGGCTGGTTTACCACGCAGGACTATGTTGTGGCGGGCATAGGAGTTGTTGTGGCCTTCGAGGCTGCACGGCGCGTGGTGCCGAACCTGGCGTGGCTTGCCTTTGCCTTTTTTGCCTATACCTTTGTGGGTAAATATATTCCGGGTGCCTTTGGCCATGTGGGCTTCCCGCTGACCCGCGTCATGGATCATATGTTCTGGGGCAGTCAGGGCCTTCTTGGCGTGGGCGTGGGCGTTTCCGCAACGTATGTCTTTCTCTTTGTGCTTTTTGGTGCCTTTCTTCGCATCAGTGGCTTCAGCGAGTTTATCAACGACTTGGCGCTCACGCTGGTGGGGCGTTCCTCCGGCGGCCCGGCCAAGGTTTCCGTCATTGCCAGTGCCCTTATGGGTATGATCAACGGCAGCGCCCTTGCCAACGTGGCCACCACGGGGGCCATTACCATCCCGCTCATGAAGAAAACAGGATATAAGTCTGAATTTGCCGGTGCCGTAGAGGCCGTGGCCAGCACGGGAGGGCAGTTTGCGCCGCCCATTATGGGGGCCGTGGGTTTCATTATGGCGGAATTTTTGGGTGTGAGTTATGTAAAAGTCATGCTGGCGGCCGCCATACCAGCTTTTCTGTACTACCTTGGACTCCTTATGGCCGTGCATTTTGAGGCCAAAAAGCTCGGTCTTAAGGGTCTTTCCAAGGAATATATCCCCGATGCGCTTCAGGTTATACGCCGCCGCGGGCATCTTAGCGTGCCTCTTATTGCGCTCATGGCGCTTATGTTTATGGGTTATACACCGCTCTTTGCCGCTTCCGTGGCCATTTTTGCCACGGTCGTCGCCTCCTGGCTTTCGCCCGAAACGCGTATGGGCCTTGCTCGTATTCTTCAGGCCTTGGAAGAGGGCGCACGCGGAGCCGTGGGCGTGGGCGTCTCCTGCGTCATCATTGGCATCATTATCGGTTCCGTTTCTCTAACGGGTCTGGGATTGACCTTTGGCTTCCAGGTACTCAAGTATGTGGGCGAAGGTCAGCTTTACCTTGGTGGACTCTTTGTCATGATCATGAGTACAATTCTGGGCATGGGCGTTCCTGGCGTGGCCGCTTATGTTATTGTGGCCGCCGTGGCCGTCCCCGTACTCACCGGCGTGGGCGTGGCGCCCATGGCCGCTCATATGTTCTGCCTTTTCTACGCCTGCCTTTCCAACATTACACCGCCCGTGGCCATGTCTTCCTATGTGGCGGCGGGGATAGCCCAGTCCAATGAAACCAAAACCTCGCTTATTGCCATGCGGCTGGGACTTTCGGGTTTTATCCTGCCGTTTTTTTTTCTCAACAACCCACTCCTTCTCTATACTTCGGAAAATCCGGCACTGGCCTCCCTATGGGCTTTTTTCACAGCCAGTGTTGGCGTAAGCGCCCTTGCCGTGGGACTGGAGCGCTGGCTTTTTACCCGCTGTTCTCCGCTTCAGCTGTTTTTACTTTTGGGAGGTGCCTTCCTGACTATAGACCCGGGGCTTTATACGGATCTCCTTGGCTTCGCGCTCATTCTGTGCGCGGCGTCTTTAAATTATCGTTCGTATGTTGCCAGAAAAATGGCCTGAGTTTTCTATAAACCACGTTGCCCAAAGGGCGGCGATAACCCTCGTTATAAGGAGTCTTTATGCGCAAAGTTCTTCTTTCTCTGGCGGCGTCCGCCGCGCTTATCCTTGGCGCCACGGGAGTGCAGGCTGCGGATCACGCGCCTGTGAGCATCAGCATCCCCACGGCGGCTACTACCAGCACGCTTTATCCCATCGGCGCGGCACTGGGTAGCCTGTGGAGTAGCAAACTCCCGTATGTGAAGGCCAGCGTCCAGTCCTCCAAGGGCGGCGTGCAAAACCTTCAACTTCTTAGCACGAAGGACGCCCAGGTTTCCTTCGCTATCACCAGCATCACCTATCAGTCCATGAAAGGCCTGGATAAGTTCAAGGGCCACGCCTACCCCGACGTACGCATTATTGCCGGCCTGTACTACAACCCCAACCAGGTCATCGCGCGTGCCGACAGCAATGTGAAGAGTCTTAAGGACTTCAAGGGCAAGACCTTTGTACCCGGCGTTGCCGGCGGCACCACCATTGGCGAAACGTCTGTCCACTTTGCTGCGGCTGGACTCAACTACCCTGGCGACATCAAGGCTCAGTTTGTGGGTCCTGCCGAAGCGGGCGATCTTATGCGCAACAAACAGATCGACGGTGTGTGGATTATGGCCGGTCTGCCCAATGCCGGTGTTTCCGAAATGTGTACCACGGCAAACGGTCGCCTTGTGAACATAGACGATGAAACCTTTGCCGCTCTCCAGAAGGAATATCCCTGGTACGCCAAGTTCCAGATTCCGGCTGGCACCTACCCTGGCCAGGATGAGGCTGTGCAGACTACAGCGGTGAAGATGATCCTCATGACAGACGCTTCTCTGCCCGAAGACGTGATTTACGATCTCACCAAGTGCTTCTGGGAAAATCAGGACATCGTGCGCAAGGCACATGCCGTGATGAAGGATATTTCCCTAGAAGGCGCTGTGACCGATCTTGCCGGTATTCCTCTGCACCCGGGAGCGGCCAAGTATTACAAGGAAGTCGGCGTGCTGAAGTAAGCAGTGTTTTCCCGCTCAGCATGTAGACAGGAAGGGCATGGGAATATTCCGCCCCTTTTTCTCAGTCTGAATACGCGGGAGGGAAGACTAGCTTTGTTTCCCCTATACTGGAAAAATCGTCCCCCCGAACATGAATTTGAGGGGACGATGGTTTTAAAGCATTTTGAAAAATCATTACCAATACATGGCCCTTTGAAATAAGCCAAAGGGGGCATGATCTGCCCGATTCCCCTTCCTTCAAAAAACGTTGCTCGTTTCTCTGTACGGCAAAAGCGTTGAGCTGAGAAACTGGAGAAAAGACATTTGGACAAAAAGGGAATAAATGCCATCCGTTGGTAATATCTTCTGCAGATGACTTTTTCACAGGGTGAAAGAATCGATGTTATGAGAAAAATTTTAAAATTTTGTTTTTGTTTTCAGATAGTTAAAGTGGGAATTTAATTGCAAACATGAATGTCTCCACAGGGTTTGGTGCTTTACAACGCCCGCGATTCCTTTTAGAAAAAGGCTTGCCCTAGAGTTCAGAGCGTTACATGGATTTTGGGGCAGACACTGGCACTGACCGGTGATTTTCCTTTTTCTGCAGCCTTATCTTCCGCATTCGCCGGAGAGAGGGGTTGCCAACCTTGGGCGCATTGCCCCTGCGAGGCTTACTATGTCCAAAAGCAACAAAGTCATCCTTGCCTATTCCGGCGGCCTGGACACTTCCGTTATTCTGAAATGGCTCATCGTTGAACGCGGCTATGAGGTCATCACCGTTACGGCGGATCTGGGTCAGGAAGATGACCTGGACGGCGTGGAACCCAAGGCCCTGAAGACGGGTGCCACCAAGGCCTATATTGAAGACCTGCGTGACGAGTTCGCCAAAGACTATATTTATCCTATGCTTCGTTCCGGGGCCAAGTACGAAGGCCGCTATCTCATGGGAACCTCCATTGCTCGCCCGCTCATTGCCAGGAGGCTTGTGGAAATTGCCAAGCAGGAAGGTGCGTTTGCCATTGTACACGGTGCCACAGGCAAGGGCAACGATCAGGTGCGCTTTGAACTGGCTATCAACGCTCTTGCTCCGGAACTTCAGGTCATTGCCCCCTGGCGTGAATGGGATCTCATGAGTCGCACGGCGCTTACGGCCTTTGCCGAAAAGCACGGCATCCCGGTCAACGCTTCCAACAAGCATTACAGCATGGATCGCAATATGTTGCACTGCTCTTTTGAGGGTAGCGAGTTGGAAGACCCGTGGGAAGAACCTGGTCCGAACAGCTATATCATGGCCGTACCGGTGGAACAGGCTCCCAATGAACCGGAATATATCACCATTGGTTACGAAAAGGGCGATGCCGTTTCCCTGAACGGCGAGCGACTCTCCCCAAGGGAAATGGTCATGACACTGAATAAAATTGCCGGAAAGCACGGCATCGGTCGCCTGGATATGGTGGAGAATCGCTTTGTTGGCATGAAGAGCCGAGGCGTGTACGAAACTCCCGGCGGAACCGTACTCTACATCGCGCATCAGGATTTGGAAGGCATCTGCCTTGACCGCGAGGCACTGGCGGCACGCGAGACCATTCTTCCCCGTTATGCCGCTTCCGTATATAATGGTTTCTGGTTCTCTCCGGAACGCGAGGCCATGCAGGCCATGATAGATCAGATGCAGCAGGGCGTGACCGGCGAAGTCCGCCTGAAGCTTTATAAGGGCAACGCCTGGCCCGTTGGGCGCTATTCCCCGCACAGCCTGTACTGTCAGGACCTCGCAACCTTTGAAGAGTGCGCCACCTATGATCACAAGGACGCCGCGGGCTTCATACGTCTTCAGGGTCTGCGCATACGCGGCTACGCCGACCGCAAGAGCCGCTTCCTGAAGTAACGCCTTTTATTTTTGAAGAACGGGGGAGCGGGCGGCTGTCCGCTCCCTTGATTTGCCCTAGACGCCGGTGCCGCGTATTCGTTTCTCTTTCTTTTTTTTGGGAGTCTTTATGTCCGATAAGCCTTGGGGTGGCCGTTTTAAGGAAAGCACCAGTCTTGCCGTGGAAGCCTATACGGAATCCATCTCCTTTGACAGTGCGCTGTATGCACAGGATATCGCCGGTTCCAAGGCTCACGCTCATATGCTGGGCGAGCAGGGCATAGTTTCCCGGGAAGAGGCGGCCCGTCTTGTTGAAGGCCTTGAGCAGGTGAAGAGGGAAATTGAGGAGGGGGTCTTCCCCTGGAGACAGGATTTGGAAGACGAGCACATGAATATTGAGACTAGGCTCACGGAAATTGTGGGTGAGGTGGGGAAAAAACTTCATACTGGGCGAAGCCGGAACGATCAGGTCTGCCTTGATTTTCGTCTTTTTGTTTCAGACAGACTTCGCGAATGGATGAAGCTTACTCGTGCGCTCATCCGCGTTTTTGTCCGCAGGGCGGAGGAGAACCGCGAAGTGATCCTTCCAGGATGCACGCATATGCAACCGGCACAACCTGTGAGCCTGGCGCAACACCTTTTGGCCTATGCATGGATGCTCAAAAGAGACGTGGAACGCATGGTAGACTGTGAGCGGCGCGTTCGCATAAGCCCGCTGGGGGCGGCGGCTCTGGCCGGAACACCCTATGCCCTCAATCCCGCCATGGTAGCTGAAGAGCTGGGTATGTATGGAACCTTTGACAACAGTATGGACGCTGTAGCCGATAGAGATTTTGCGGAAGAAGCTCTGTTCTGCGGTTGCCTCTGTATGGGGCACCTTTCTCGCTTCTGTGAAGAACTCATCTGGTGGGCTAACCCCATGTTCGGCTATGTTACCTTTTCCGACAGACATTCCACGGGTTCCTCCATTATGCCGCAGAAAAAAAATCCCGACGTTGCCGAACTCATGCGGGGCAAAACCGGACGAGTTTACGGCAATCTCCTGAGTCTCATGACCGTCATGAAAGGCATTCCCCTGACGTATAATCGCGATCTTCAGGAAGACAAACCCCCCTTTATTGATACGGATAAAACTGTGCGCCATTCTCTATCCCTCATGGCGGATATGCTATGTGGCCTGAGCTTCCATCCGGAACGTATGCGCCAGGCGCTTTCATCCGGCTATCTCAATGCCACAGAACTGGCTGATTACCTAGTGGGCAAGGGGCTACCCTTCAGAGAGGCGCATCATATTTCCGGGCATGCGGTTGCTTTGGCAGAGGGAAAGGGCGTGGGGCTTGAAGATCTCAGCTTAGAAGAACTGCGTTCGCTCAACCCGCTTATCGAAGAAGATGTGTTTGCCGCTTTGGACTATGACAGGGCCGTAGCCCGGCGTAACGTGCCTGGAGGAACGGGTCCGCAATCTGTGGCCGCACAGTTTGAACATTTAAGTAAGTGGTTGGGTGGGGTGGAGTAGGGAATGGCAGTTAGGAAAAACTCGCTTGCGTCGCCTGTGGAGACTGCGGACTGGCTTAAGAAGGCTGTGCATAGTGCGCCAAGGCCGCTCCCTGTGGGGTACTTCCCTCGTATTCTTGAGCGCGCTGTGGCAGAGGGCTTTGAGTACGAGGTGCTTTTGGATGTTCTTGATGAATGGCTGAATTTTGGCTACTGCCGCATCATGGATCCCATAACGCAGGACATGGAAGTCACACCGGAAGGTCGACGTTTCTTCTACAGAGACACATAGCTCTTTGACGCCGTGCCAGATAGAGCGGCTTAAAAAGTTATTGTCAGTTCTTTCACTAAGGATTTACCTGAAAAAAAGCCTGGCCATCACGTTGTCTGGCCAGACTTTTTTGGTCTTTGCTGTAAGCCGTTAATGGGCGATGCTCCACAAGGTGAGCACAGGTACATAAGTAACAGCTAAGAGTACACAGAGCATGACTATCCAGAAGGGTACCAGTGATCTGCTTAAACGGGGAATAGGTACACCTGAAATATTGCTGGCAACATACATGGCCGTGCCCACCGGAGGGGTCAGCAGGCCGATGGTCAGATTAATGACCATAACCAGACCAAACTGCACCGGATGTACGCCAAGGCTGGTGGCCACAGGTACGAGAATAGGAGCCAGGAGCATGATGGCAGGGCCGCTGTCAATGAACATGCCGCAGATCAGGAGTAGCAGATTGACGAGCAAGAGTAGCAAAATACGGTTGTCGGTAATGCTGAGTAGCGCATGGGTAATCTGCTGAGGGATTTGCTCACTGGTCAAAAGCCAACCGAACAGGGAAGTAGCCGCGATGATAGTGGCGATGACTCCCGTACTGATCGCAGCTTCCGTACAGATGCGGGGAAGATCCTTGAGCTTGATTTCCTTGTAAACGAACATCCCCACTACAAGAGCGTAGACTGAAATCACTGCAGCGCCTTCTGTGGCGGTAAAGATGCCGCCTCGAATTCCTCCGATAATGATGACTGGCATCATCAGTGCCCAGAGAGCACCTCTGAACCGTTGCCATTTTTCTTTAGCAGTGACAGCGCCTTCGCTGGGATAGTTATGTTTGATTGCAGCCCAGTAGGAATATAGGAAAAATCCAATTCCGATTAGAACGCCAGGAACGATGGCAGCCATAAAAAGATCACCGATGGAGGCCTGTGCTGTCACACCGTAGATGATGATGGCAATGCTGGGCGGGATGATCAGTCCAATACTGCCCGAGCAGGCGACAAGCCCGGCAGAGAAACCGGCATCATAGCCACGCTTTTTCATTTCAGGAATCATAATGGAGCCGAGCGCCGCTGCGTCCGCCACACCTGATCCGGAAATACCGCCCATGATGATACCGCTGATGGCCACCACATGACCAAGGCTACCGCGAATCCCTCCAACGAAAGCCAGAGCAAAATCAATGATTCTTCGGGTAATGCCGCCGTGGCTCATAAGCGCTCCGGCCAGCATGAACAGGGGAATGGCCATGAGTGGGAAGGAGTTTACCGCCGTGAACATACGCTGGTCAAACACGGTAATGGGGTAATGGCTTGTAATAACAGCTGCCAGAGATGCCAGCATCAAGCCAAAGCCAACAGGAAGGCCCATGGCAAGAAAGAGGAAAAAGCCGCCAAATAGAATGATTCCCAGCATGCTTTTATTCCTCCTTTTCGTTTCCGGTATGGAAGTTGATCCAGAGTGCCCGAACAGCAAAGTATGCGAGTAAAAAACCGCTTATCGGAACGACCATATAGACCAGGTGCATGGGCAACTTGAGTGCTGGACTCACCTGGCGCGTTCCCAGTTGGAACAGTTTGACTCCACTCCAAAAGATGGCCGATGACATGATCAGAATAAGCAAACCGTTGATAGCAACGAGTACTCTGCGTGGGCAACCCTTGAGGTGTTGCAACAGAATATCTAGAGAAACATGGGAGCCGTACTTGAAGGCAGCGACCATGCCCAGGAAGGAGATCCAGACAAAAATGTATCGCCCGATTTCTTCCGACCAACTCAGCGAGTGGTGAAAAGCATAGCGGGCCACAACCTGGGCAAAAATGACGCTCATCATGCAAAACATCAGTATGCCGCAGGCATGGCATAAAAGCGAAAAAAGAATATCATCCAATTTTTTCACAAGCCACCTCTGCGTTCGCGATCCCACAGAAAAGAGGGAGCCATACCCTCTAAGCGCATGACTCCCTGGATGTTATTATCGTCCGAGTTCCTTGACAATGCGCTTGTACAAGTCAAGATCCACGGTTTTTGCGAACTCTTCATGAACACTGCGAGCGGCAGCGGCGAGTTCCTTCTTGTCGGGATGGAGAACCTGGAGTCCTTCCTTCTTCATGAGTTCGAGCAGTTCGTTAGTTTTGTCGAGAACAAGCTTGTTTTCGTACACTGTAGCAGCCTCGGCCGCTTCAGTGACGATCTTACGCTGTTCATCGGTCAACGACTGCCAGCGATTTTCACTCATGGAGATGGTCACATATTCGTATTTGTGATCAGTAAAGGAGAGATATTTCTGGACTTCATGAATACGCCCGCCATAGATGAAGGGAATGGGGTTTTCCTGAGCTTCAATAACGTTTTGCTGAAGCGCCGTATAGACTTCGCTCCATGCCATGGGTGTAGGATTGGCGCCCATGGCCCGCCAGCCGGCCACCATGGCCGGGATTTCCGGCAGACGAATCTTGAGGCCCTTCAGATCGGCGAGTGAGTTGATGGGCTTGTTGGCCGTGGTTTCGCGCGGGCCACGATCCCACCAGTTCAGAATGCGGACACCTGATTTGGCAAGCAGTTTATCGGCAATTTCCTGTCCGATGGCGCCGTGGATGATCTTGTTGAATTCTTCCTGAGAATCAAACAGATAGGGGAGTTCAAGCAGACCGATAGTTTCTTCAAAGTTACCGAGAACGCCGGCGATCAGGCCGAAGTCCACCGTTCCCATCTGCATACCTTCAACAAGATCACGGTCTCCGCCAAGTGTTGAGTTGGGGTAGATGTTCAAGGTGATAGCGCCTTTGGAGCGTTTTTCCAGCTCTTCCTTGAACTTGAGCGCTCCCAGATGCCAGAAATCACTTTCTGACTGGATGTGTCCAAGCTTGAGAACAAGCGTATCGGCGGCATGGCCGGTACCCACGTTCATACCAGGCACCATCAGCATTGCACAGGCCAGCACGGCGCTGCCCAAAAACTTCACAACTCCTTTCATGGACGTCCTTCCTTTAAGGGTAGAGGTTTTCTAACTATTGACGGAGATAGGGTTAATCTACCGTCACGATGACCTTGACCACATCTTCTTTTTTCTGAAGCAGGGTATCCAGGGCTTCCTGCGTTTGCTCAAGCGGCAGATGCTGGGTCACAAAATTTTTCAGATTCAGTCCGTTGTTGACCATTTCTGCGGCCTTGGCAAAATCGCGTGTTTGATAGGTCATGGCTCCGTACATGGTCTGTTCGTTAAAGACCATGGTGTAGCTGTAGAAGGGGATGTCCCTTGTGATCATGGCGATGATGCCTACTTCACCGCATTTGCGCACGCACTGAGAAGCCTGATCCAGAATATTGCTGGCTCCAGCGCAAACCAGCGCAAGATCCGCTCCTCGACCGCCAGTCAGTTCCTTGAC
Source organism: uncultured Mailhella sp. (assembly GCA_964632155.1). Lineage (GTDB taxonomy): Bacteria > Desulfobacterota > Desulfovibrionia > Desulfovibrionales > Desulfovibrionaceae > Mailhella. The sequence goes on along the minus strand of CAZWBH010000009.1, from coordinate 53,097 downwards.
CTTGGCAACCACATCTTCCTGAAGGGGATCAAGAGCTGCGGTAGCTCCTTCCTTGAGTGCCATCTCGCGGTTGAACGGTGCTGTATCAGTGCAGATGATGGTCTTGAAGCCCTTTTCGCGGGCTACCACCAGCGACAGTAAACCTATGGTTCCGGAACCCAAAATCACAATGCAGTCTCGGGAAGTGACCGTAGCGCGTTCCAGCGCATGCACGGCCACGGCAAGAGGTTCAATAAGGGTTCCCTCTTCGTAGCTCAGGTTATCGGCAAGTTTATACAGGGTTTTTTCTGGAGCATTGAAATATTCAACAAAGGTGCCAATCCACTTGGGCGTACCGGGCGCTGCCTTGCCGGGGCACAGATTGACGCGCTCGGCTTTGCAAAATTCGCAACTGCCGCAACCGATCTGCGGCTCCACAGTCACCCTGTCACCAACCTTAAACCTGGTAACATTTTTTCCCACTTTGACGATATCGCCGGCAATTTCGTGACCAAGCACAGCCGGAGGTTTGCGAAAGGCATGTGTGCCTTGAAAAAGGTGCAGATCGGAACCACAAACACCAACGGTTTTTACCTTGATAAGGACTTCATCATCCGTGATAACGGGTACTTCCATATCCTGGATTTCGATAGCCTTGACTCCTGTGACCACAGCTGCTTTCATGGCGGTTCTCCTTGGGGATACCCTTTCACCGGGAACCCGGCGCGGTTCAGTTTTTTGCGGGAATAGAAGACAGTGCTTCAAAAAAGAACTGTTCGTTACCAAAATTGCCCGACTTGAGTACCAGAGAGAGAGGTTCACCGATGGCGCGAACCCACGGCACTCCCGGAGCGATCTGAGGACCGATGTATACACCTTTAATCTTGAGTGCCTGAGAAATAACACTGGAGGTTTCTCCACCAGTGATGATGAAGTGGTCGTATCCCGCTGCCCGCAGGCGTACAGCAAGGGTGGCAAAAAAAGCTTCTACTCCGGCGCGGGACACTTCCGTACCAAAGCGTTGCTGAATGGCCTCAAGCTCTGCTGGAGGCACTGTGGCGGAAATGAGCGGCGGTAGCGTACTGGAAGCGATAGTCGACGCTGCAATAGCGGCTTGGGCCATGTCTTCGGCATAGCTTGTGGGATTGTCTACGCAATGGGCGACATCAACCTTGAAAAAAGTTCCCTGCTTCCGGTAGAGTTCCACCTGCCGGTTAGTCATCTCCGAACAGGAGCCAGACAGCAGTATGGATTTCCCCCCGGCAAGGGGCATACCAAGATCGGTGGCGCAGTCGCTATGTCCCATTTGCATGGAGTGCTTGCGTGCCAGTGCGCCGCCAAGGCCAGAACCGCCCGTTACCAGAGGCATATCGGAAAGAGCTGCCGCAAGCACGTCAAGGTCTGCATCGGTCAGCGTGTCAAGCACCGCGTAGTTTACCCCGTGAGATTGCAATGCGGACAAGCGGGAACGCACAGCCGTTTCACCGGCCATAATCGCCGTGATGGGCACATTGCCGCTCTTTCCGGCACTTTGCGCGTCCATCAGGCGCATGAGGTTAGCGTCCAACATGGGATTGAGGGGGTGGTTGCGCATCCCGGATTCATTCAACGGAACACCGTTGACAAACAAATAGCCATTGTACACGGTGCGCTGATTGATGGGCAAAGCGGGGCAGATAACGGTGAAGTTTTCGCCAAGTTCACGCAAGAGAGCATCTGTAACCGGGCCGATATTGCCCTTGGAGGTACTGTCAAAGGTTGAACAGTATTTAAAGAAATATTGCTTGCAACCAAGCGTGCGCAGATAGTTCAGCGCCTGAAGGGAAAGTTCAATGGCTTTATTCGCCGGACAGGATCGACTTTTTAAAGAAATGACTACGGCCTGAACTGACGCTGGTAGCGCAATATCAGCCACGCCGTTGAGTTGAACCGTTGGCAGACCATTCTCAACAAGAAAACCGGCAATATCGGTCGCTCCGGTAAAGTCGTCCGCAATAACGCCCAGAAACATACTTGCCTCGATCGTTATTAGGTTTTTTGGAAAGCTGGCGGCAGGAACACAACAAAGCCCTTGAAAAAACATGAACTTCTTTATAAGAAGTATAATTCAAAGGGAAAGTCAAGCAGTTCCGGGAAGCAGAGTGCAAACACGGGAAAAATTTCCTAGTCCAATGTCCTGAAATCCTTGATATTTTCTGAAAAAAATAATTTCAGCGGCGGTACTCTCGGGGAAGGATGGACGGGTATTTTTTCGTTGTTGTCAAAGCGTATGCGATGTCTTTTTACAAAAAAGTATATTTTTTTGTCGAGTGTTGCTTGACAGCTCAAGAAAGGATACCGAACTGCTTGACAAGATTAGGAACAAACTTCACTTGAATATTTTCTGGAGGTCGCATGGATGAAGTAAAAAGGCGTGAGGAGATGGTTGCGCTGGGCGCATCGTTGTTCAACAGGGGATATTCCTCAGGCAGTGGGGGAAATATGTCGGTCAGGCTGGTCGATGGAACGGTACTCGCGACTCCGACCAACTCGTCTTTGGGCAGGCTTGTGCCGGAACGTCTTTCCAAAGTAGCCCAGGATGGCAGACTTCTGGCAGGCGATCCACCTTCCAAGGAGTGTGCGTTTCATCTTGCCATTTATGCCGCGCGTCCCAATTGTGGAGCTGTTGTCCATCTGCATAGCACCTACGCTGTGGCGCTTTCCTGCTGTAAACATTTGCCGCAAGAGGTTATCAGACCTTTTACGCCTTATTTTGTTATGAAGGTTGCCCCGCTTGTGCTGTTGCCGTATTTCAAACCTGGCAGCCGGCAGCTTGTTGAGGCTGTTGCCGCAAACGCTGGTACCGCGCGCAGTTTTTTATTGGCAAATCACGGACCCATTGTCACAGGACGCACGCTGGAAGAGGCCGTCAACGCGATGGAGGAATTGGAAGAAACAGCAAGGCTTTTTTTTCTGTTCCGCCAAAGTCAGAGTGACATTCGCTATCTCACGGACGAGGAAATTGCCCAATTGCAAGACAAAAAGTAGAGTAAAAATTTTTCTGTATTCTTTATAACCTATGGGAGGCCAAAGAAATTTTTCTCTTCAGGCTTCGAAGCGGGTATGGCACAAGTTGGTCAGAGCAGGAAGACCGTGGCCAGGCCAAGGAAGATGAAGAAGCCCCCTGAGTCGGTGAGAGCCGTGAGGAAAATGCTGGAGGCCTGGGCAGGGTCTCTGCCAAGGTAGCGCAGGATCAGGGGGATACCCCCGCCCGCCATGGCACCCAGAAGCATATCCAAGAGGAGTGATACGCCCATGACTGTTGCCAGATCCCTGTTTCCACTGAGCAAAATCACTCCCACAAAGGCCACGAGAGCCATGACAATACCCGTGCCAAGACCGATCTTGCTTTCCCGCAATACGGCCATCCAGGCGCGTCTGGTATCAAAGCTTTCCGTGGCAAGTTGGCGGATCATCACGGCCAGGGCCTGCTGGCCCGTATTGCCGGCCTGATTGGCAACCATGGGCATAAGTACGGCCAAAAGCGCCATCTGAGCTATGGATCCTTCGAAAAGAGAAACGATAAAGGCCGACAGCGAAGAGGTACAGAGATTGATGATGAGCCAGGGGAGACGCATGAGAACGGAGCGCTTCCATGGTGTATCCACGGACTCATCCTGCCCTGCGCCCACCATGCCGAGCATATCGGCGCTGGCTTCGTCCTGAATGATGTCCAGAACATCATCGTGCGTGACCACACCCATGAGGTGACCTTCCCTGTCCACAACGGGAAGGCAGAGGAAGTTGTAATGTCCAAGCAGGCGGGCGACTTCGGACTTGTCGGCATCGAACTGTACCGAGATGACATCCTGCGCGTTCACCATACTTTCCACCTGCGTTCCCGGGCGAGCGAGCATGAGATCGCGCAGAGAAATAACGCCTTCAAGCGTTGTGCTTCTGTCTACCACATAGACATAGTAGGGCATTTCCTTTTCTTCGAGTTCGCTACGAATGCACTGAATGGCTTCATCCACGGTGGAATACATATCTACCGTGATGATGTCCGTGTTCATAACGCCGGCTGCCGTGTCTGGGTCGAAGGCCAGCAACTTACGCAGTTCGTCGGCATCATCCGCGGGGAGGTTGCTGAGCAGGATGTCGCGGTGGTCTTTTTCAACTTCGTCCAGAATATCCACGGCATCATCGGGATCCATTTTCGCAATGAGCCGTGCCGCGTCGTCGGCATCCATGTTTTCAAGGACGTTGCCGGCGAGGGCTTCGTCAAGTTCGGCCAGAGCCTCAGCCGCTTCCTCCGCGGGAAGATGGCTCAACACACAGACCTGCTTGTCCAGAGGGAGTTGTTCCAAGTGTTCAGCACGGTCGGCAGGATGTACAAAATCCTCGCTTTGAATATCGCTCCCGCACAGAATCGTGTTGTTTTTTTGGGGGGGGGCCTGTGCGAAGGAGTCTGTGCTTTGCAGGGATTCGTAAGTTGTCTGCGTTGTAGGTGAAGGGCTTACAAGGCGAGAGCTTTCAGAAGACTGCTTCAATGCAGTCTCTTTGCGGATGTTCTCTTCCATGTGTAATCCTCCCACTGCCTCAGGCGCCGTTTATCTTTTTTACAGAAAAATTTTGTCACTGGTTATATGCATACCGTTATGTGGAAGCGCTATCGCCATACCCAAGACGGTTTTGCATACCACGCCAAGACAGAGGGGGCAAGCGGCAATGCATCAACTTCTCCCTTTCCTTCATCAAAAAAGGCCGCGGCACGCCGCGGCCCATGGGGGACTTTGTACGTGAGGGTTTTACTTCACCGTGTAAAACTTGGAGCCGTCCGCGCCACATACCGGGCACTTGCCTTCGAATTTACCCTTGTGGATATAGCCGCACACGGGGCAGACGTAGTAATCTTCGACGTCGGACTTAGGATCGTTGGCCACGTCTTTGTACAGGTCGGCATGGAGGGCTTCCACCTTGCAGACCATGTCAAAGTATTTGGCAACAGCCTTTTCCCCTTCATCTTGGGCATCCTGGATCATTGCGGGATACATGGTGCTGGCTTCATGGCTCTCGCCGGCGATGGCGGCCTGAATGTTATCAGCAGTGGATTTCACTTCCTTGGCGCTACGGAAGTGGGCAAGGGCGTGAATAGTCTCGGCTTCAGCGGCGGCGCGGAACATCTTTGCAGCCTGGGGGCAACCTTCTTTTTCGGCTTGGGCGGCAAAGGCGAGATACTTACGGTTGGCTTGGGATTCTCCAGCAAAAGCTTCCATCAGATTGTCATAGGTCTTGCTCATAGTTTCTCCTTGTGCGAAAATGAAAGGCGCGTAGGTGCCATGTTTTGATACTCTTCAAAACAGGAACGATTGTCATTTAACTGAAAACAAAACAGCTGTAAAGTAGTTTTTTGCTTATCAATAATTTTCTCGGACTAATTTTGTACCTCTATGATGGTATGATGGAATGAGACCTACAAGACTTTGGCTGACGAGGGATCCATGAATGTGTACTCCATACCTGCGCTTCTTCTTTTCGAAGACGGCAATATCGGGAAGAGTGGCGAGGCTACTCCAGTGCGGTTTGAGGAGGAAATTAGGCGAAGTCGCTTCATCACGACTCTAGCTCATACAGACAGCCGTGAACGGGTACTCGCATTTGTTGAATGCATTCGCAGGGAATTTCCCGATGCAACTCATCACTGCTGGGCCTATAACGCTGGTCCGCCGGGAGATACGGCACGCGTGGGACAGAGTGATGACGGGGAACCACACGGCACGGCGGGGCGGCCCATGCTTAATCAACTCCTTCACAGCGGTGTGGGGGAGATAGCGGCGGTGACGGCGCGGTATTTCGGCGGCGTCAAATTGGGAACCGGCGGACTGACCCGTGCCTATCAGAACGGCGTCAAAGAAGCCTTGGCGCTCTTGCCCACCGTTGAAAAATCAGTTCTTTGCCGCGCGATCGCAGGAGTGGACTACCCCCATCTGGATCGTTTTTACAGACTTCTATCTCGCTTTCAGGCGCGGGTATCCGAAGAGAACTTTGGCGAGAGGGCGCTCTTTACCATTGAATGCCCTGAGGAAAGCTTTAATACCTTTAAACTTGCCTTTCGAGAACTGACGGACGGGTTTGGCGAACTGAGCAGACTAGAGCGAGACGGATCGAATTTTTGACGTGCAGTGTGCGTAGTGAGGCGTTGCCTGCTGTAACAACTATTCGGATTGGTATGTTATTCGCATCTACGGCCAGATATACCTTGCTATTAAGCCCCCTTTTGTTCGCCCCATTTCCTGATTTCCACCTCCTGTTCCTGCGGCGTGGGGATGTACCCTGCAGTGACTGGCATCAAGGATAAGTTTTCAAGCATTTTTTCCCAGATACCTTTTTCTTCCAACGAAGAAACCGGGATAAGCAATTCCCCATTACCCTCTTTACCCTGGCAAACATGGTTCGATAAGCGCCCATGCCTCATTAGAGATATCGTGCCTGTGCCGCAGATTTTTCATGAAGACTGCCGATGTTTGAATGTATCTTCATCGTAAATTCTCGCGTAAACATAATTTAACTTATTTCGGCGCGCTAGGCAGAGTTTTTGGACTACTCCTTGCTTTTTGAAGCTGTTTAGGTCACAAGAAAAAAAATTTATGAGGGAGAGAATTTATGAGCAATCCTCTTGTGTTGATGGAAACTTCTTCAGGCGATATACTTTTGGAACTTTTTGCCGATAAGGCTCCCGCGACAGTTGAAAATTTTCTTCGCTATGTGGACGAAGGTTTTTATGACAATACGATTTTTCACCGCGTTATCAAAAACTTCATGATTCAGGGGGGTGGATTCGGTGTGCGGATGGATGAAAAACCCACGCATGAGCCTATTTGCAATGAAGCCGGAAATGGTTTGAAAAATACACGGGGCGCACTGGCCATGGCGCGCACCTCGGAGCCTCATTCCGCAACGGCTCAGTTCTTCATCAATCTTGTGGACAATGAAGAGCTTGATCACAGCGATGAGAGTACCCAAGGCTACGGCTACTGCGTGTTCGGGCGCGTGGAAGACGGCATGGATGTTGTGGACAGGATAGCCAGGCTGAAGGTCAGGTCGCAGGGAGAACATGAGGCGCTACCCGTGGACATGGTGGTCATTTCTCGCATCAGTCGCTTTGAATAGAGCTTTCCGAGAAAGCCAGGTTTCTCAGTAAGGTTTTGCGTGACAGTATTTTTTATCCAGGAGTGCCACTGTGAAAATTTTATGGATATTTGTTGGTATCACGGTCATTCTTGGCATCGCTCTTTTTTTCCGGTCGAGGTATCGCCCCTCTGTACCCGTGACGAAGGAACGGGGAAAAGGTATACCGGAAGGTCGGGAGGGAGAATATAACGCCGGACTTTCTCCTCTCCAGTGTGACAGACCGGTTCTGTACACCCTGCATACCTGCCGCCACTGCACTCGCCTCAAGGAGTACCTGGAAAAGCGCCATGTCTTCGTGCAAGAGGTCTATCTGGATGATTTTGCTGATCCCGCACGGAAAAGCCTTTTAGCGGTGCTTCGCAGCTATAATCCCCGAATTTCCTTCCCCACTCTTGTCCTTCCTGATGGACGTTATGTTGTTGGCTTCCAGGAAAAGGCCGTGCAACAGCTTTTTGGTTGGGATAATCAGAGTAGTTTGTAATTAAAAATTCACAGAGTGCTAAACCTGAACAGTCAAGCCATTACCATGAATAAAAAAGTTGTCGTGACCGGACTCCTCGTTTTTTGGACGGGTATTGCCGCATATATGGGTATGCGCATCCTTGAAAGTTACGCCGAGGACGCAGTGCAGGCCTCGCTTTCCGCCATTCCTGCCAAGGTGGAGGAAATTAAGTTTTCTCTTCTGGATAAGAGCCTGAAGCTTAAGGGTTTATCCTTTGAGATACCCGACGAAAAAATACAGCGTAAAGGCGCCATTGATGAAATAGAGGTAAAAGGCTTCAACCGTAAAATACTTTATGTTTTGCCAAAGACTGAAGCCTATACCCCAGAAAGCTTGCCAAAGGTGGCGGATGCTGTTTCCGTGAAGGGTTTTTCCGAGACAAGTCATATGGGTTACCAAATTGTAACCCGCAGAATCGGGAATGTGAATATCGTCAACTGGTATCAGCGACTGGGGCTTGTCTTTGATCAATACAGCCGTTACGGCGTAGGCGAAAAGTTTTTTGAAGAACTTTTTCGTTGCCGGATGGATGAACTCTCTTTTACGACTGCGGAGATGTCCATTAAACCCGATGCCTCATCGCTCCCCTTCACCTTCCGCATGGCTGAAGGCAGCGTACCCGGAGGCGTTCGCCCTCCTAAAGCTGGTACGCTCGTGTCCCCCATCTCACTACGCCTAAAAGATATGACTTTCACTGGAGCCGACTTTACCGGAGTACTCGACGCATTTGAAGTGCGGGATGTTCTGCCCCCCGAACCCAAAGAGTTCGCACAACTAATGGAATACATCAGAGCGAATGCTGAAAATGCGGATGACGATGATATGGAGAGGTTTAAGGAAATTCTTGCCCCTGCTTACAAAGATTCCCTGCCGCTGGCTTCCGTGAGCTTGAGCGGAGGGACTTTCAAAAAAGGCGATATCTCCGTGCGGGCCGGAAGCGCCTTCTTTTCAAATACAAGAAATTCTGGAGTCGAAACATATGTGTTGAAAGTAAAGGCACTGCATATTCCTGTGGAGGCAATGAACGGCTATGCGGATACGGTGAAGCGGTTTGCTCCCAATGGAGTTGAGCTGTCTCTGGATGCCACGAACCGCTACGATGGCGCCATGATGTCGGGAACAGCAGAGTACATTCTCAACGACCTGGGCAAACTCCATGTCACCGGGGAACTCGCCGGAGATGTTAACGTCCTTCAGTTTATCAGTCCGGAAGATATGTTGGTTGACGCTCAAGCTGTGCTTTCACAAGTCGCAGTGAAAAAGTTTTCCTTGGATTACGAAGATCAAGGTCTTTTACCTTTGAGTTTTGCCCTGCTGGCAGATGGAAATGGCGAGCTTTTTGGCTATGTGATATTCCTGCTAAAACAGCAAATCGACGCGATACGTGGAAATGGCGGCGTATTTTGTTCGAAGCTTGCTGACACACTGGAAGAGCAGCTCAAAGCGCCGGGTACAGTTCATTTTTCCTTTGAAGCAGAAAAGCCCATTCCTTTGTTACGTCTGGGTATGTCGCTCTGTACAGAAGGCGCCGAATTTCCAGTAACGCTTTTTTCTACTCCCGGTTCAAAAGCTCTTGACAGCTACCCCATACTGCGTAATTAGCGACGAAATTTCATGCCGAAAGAGGCGATGGAGTGAGCGGTCGTCTTTTGTTTATATCTCGAAAAAGATTGGTCTGTTGATGCCCGGAACGGGTAAGATCCGGATGCGGTGGAAGAAAAGCCTCGGAGAAAGAACATGAAAGTACTTGCCGCCATCGACATGGGCGGGACACATTGCCGTTTTGCCCGCTTTCGAGAGACGTCGAAGATTTTGGAACTGGAAGCGGTGGAACAGTGTGCCACTGCTGAACTAAAAAGCACGGAAGACGTTCTGGAACAGTGGGAACAGAGATTACACAGCACCCTGTCGGGCGTTGATGCTCTGGTTATGGGGGTTGCAGGTCCTGTACAGGGAACTATGCGGGCGCGCCTTAGCAATGCACCGTTGCAGATTGATCTGAATGAAATAGCCCGTCGCTTTGGTGTGCGAGTCTGCAAGGTGGTCAACGACCTCGTGTGTGAAGCCTATGCCTGTCTAACGCCTGTAGGCGCGCATGCTCTGCATGTTTTGTATCCAGAGTTATCCTTAGCGGATCATGGTGAAACTTCAGAGTTTTTTCCTGTCGCAGTTCTTGGTGTGGGCACAGGATTGGGGACGGGGTGGCTGACGCCGTATCAAGATTCAGGGAAGACACATTGGCAGGCATTACCTTCGGAAGCCGGACATACGGCGTTCGCCTTTATAGGGCGCGAAGAAGAAGAATTTTCTGCCTTTGCTTGCGCGCAGATGCGCGTTTCTCTGTTGCGGGGTGACGATGTTGTAACGGGTAGAGGTCTTGCGGTACTCCATCATTTTTTGACAGGGCGTGCTCTTTCCCCCGCGGATGCAGCAGCTGAAGGATTGCATAGGGACTGTGCCACGCAAAGGTGGTACGCGCGATTTTTGGGGCGAGTTTGTGCCCAGTGGGCTTTGTCCACGCTCTGCTTCGGGGGCCTGTTCCTGACCGGAGGTATGGTGCTGCGCAACGCTCCAGTGTTTGCGCACCCTGCTTTTGCCGAAAGCTTTTTCATGGCTCCTGAGCTGAATGTGCTGGAACGAATTCCTGTCTACCGCTACACAGATTTCCACAGCGGTCTGTGGGGAGCGGCCTGGCTTGCAGGGAACTTTTTTGTCTGAACACATCATTTGCCACAAAAAATGCCCGCCCCGGAAGTTTTCGGAGCGGGCGAAAGAGACGGCATGGAGGAATGCGCTATTTTACCTTGTGAGTCCTCCATATGTGCTGCAGGGGATGCGTTTCATTATAGTGTTCATGGAAGGCTTTGAGACGCCTCTGCATTCTGAGTACCCTGCGCATGATTTCGCTGAGTCCGAAGAAGGCCGTGGAAAGCAGAATGCCAATGGTCAGGGATGCAAACGCCGCAAAGAGGTAAAGACGATCAATCTGTGTGTTTTCAGTGTTCATTTGCCAAGCAAAAAGGAAGAACGCAAAAATGCCCAGAATCCACAAAAGGTGTGCGCAACCTTTAAGTATACTTTCCATGGGAATGCGCGCGTAGGGGTTGACTTCTACAAGCGCCGTCCATTCGTCGCTGCCGCATTCCGGGCAGCGGGCCAGATAGTCGGGGAAGATGGTTCTGCAGTGGGCGCATTGCAATTCTTGCGTGATGGCGAGAGGACTTTTATGCGCCTTGCGCTGTGCGCGCAGTGAAGGCTTGGCCAGAAGACCCTTTCTTTTTTTCATGCTGCGGCCTCCTTGGCGTTAGGTTTGGGGTTTGTCCTGCCCCTCTGCATGAGGAAGAGAAGGCCCATGAGCGCCACGCCGATGACATAGCCGAGGTAATGCAGTTCATGCGGCAGGAAGATGTCCATGATCAGCGCCGGATACATCAGTATCACTGCCGCCGCGAACAAAAGTAGGCGTTCGAGAAGCGTTGTATGGGTGATGTACCAGCCCTGAATCAGGGAGGTAAAGCAGATCATACCAAGGGACGTCATGCAGAAGATCATGACGGCTTCCGGAATGCTGTGAATGTTCCACAGAATGAGATCATGGTTGAAGATGAAGCACAGAGGCAGAAGGGCGGTGCGTATGTCGTAGAAGAAGCCCTGTATGCCCACGGCGATGGGCGAGGCGTTTGCTATGGCCGCTCCAGCATAGGCCGCAAGGCCCACGGGCGGTGTGTCGTCAGCCAGAATGCCAAAGTAGAAGCAGTACAGGTGCGCCGCCATCAGCGGTACAGCAAGTTGTATCCCGTGGATGGAAAACTGCGAGGCCAGTTCCACCAGTACAGGGGCTGTGAGAGAGGCCATGATGATGTAGTTCGCCGTAGTGGGAAGGCCCATGCCAAGGAGCAGGCTGGTAGCAGCCGTAATGATGAGCAGAAGGAAGATATTCCCCATGGAGAGTATTTCCACAAAGGAAGTGATTTGTTGCCCAAGGCCGAGAGAGACGCAACCCACGATAATGCCCGCCGTAGCCGTGGCAAGCGCCACGCCGGCCATGTTCGTGGCGCCCGCGGCCATGGCGCTGAGCGTGAGCTTTATACCTTCTTTGAAGGCCTGCCATTTGGAGCTTTTATGCACTATTGCGATGCACACGGGCTGAAAGACCATGATGATGGTCAAAACCACAATGGCGCGGAACACGGAAAGCTCCGCAGAATGCTGGAGAACGATAAGTTCATAGAGTAGCATGAAGAGGGGCAGAAGAAAGTGCATACCGCCGCGCAGAATGTCCCAAGCACGAGGGAGTTCATCGCGAGGTAGTCCTTTCAGGCCCAACTTGCAGGCTTCAACATGAGTGATCCACAGAAGTGCCGAGTAGGAAGCAAATGCCGGTATGGCGGCGGCTTTGGCTACCTCAATATAGGGAACGTTGACATATTCGGCAATGATGAAGGCTGCCGCGCCCATGACAGGCGGGGCAAGCTGACCGTTGACGGACGATGCCACCTCAATGGCAGCCGCCTTGACGGCCGGGTAGCCCACTCTTTTCATAAGGGGGATGGTAAAGGTGCCCGTGGTTACCACATTGGCGATGCTGGAACCGGAAACCATGCCGGAAAGCGCGGAGCTGAACACGGCGGCTTTGGCCGCGCCGCCGCGATAGTGCCCAAGGCCGCTGATGGCAAGCTGGGTGAAAAAGGTTCCGCCGCCCGCGCGGTCGAGCATAGTACCAAAAAGCACGAAAAGAAAGACCACGGTTGCGGACACTTGAAGGGGGATGCCGTAAATGCCCTGGGTATCCATGGTGATTTGAGAGATGAAGCGCGAGACAGACGCGCCCTTGAAGGCAAGAAAATCGGGGAGGTACGGACCCGTGAAGATGTAAAGAATGAAGACGGAAGAAATCACGGGGAGAGCCGGGCCGAGAACGCGGCGAGACGCTTCCAGCAACAGAATGACAAGCAAAAGGCCCATAAGCACGTCGCGGGCGATGGGGGAACCCGGGCGCGCGGAGATGCCCGCGTAGTCGATGAAAATATACAGGGCCGCAACCGTAGCCAGGATTCCCAGAATGTAGTCCATGACGGTGACGCGGTTCATGGCAAGAAGAATGCGCAGATCCCAGCGAGAGGACGCCGAGGGCTTGATCATGGGAATGTTCAGATAGACCAGAAGGATGGCGAAGCCCAAGTGTATGGATTTGACGAAGACGGAATCCAGAAGAAGAAAACTGGCGGTAGCCATTTGAAAGAGAGACCAGCAGAGGGCGATCACAAAGGTGATCTTTGCCGTGATGCCCATGGTATCTCCACGCATACCGTGTTCGGCATGGGCCAGTTCTTCTTTATATTTATCGCCCAGAGGGGTGTCCTGAATGTGCTTATGCGGCATGGGAAAGTCCAAAGTGTTTAAGGAAAAAAGCGAAAGCGGGGGCAGACCTCGTCTGGCCCCCGCGGAAGCGTTTAAAGGGGGAATTTACTTGATGAGTCCGGCTTCCAGATAATACTTTTCGGCGCCGGGATGCAGAGGAGCGGTGCGACCTTCGAGCAGACTTTCCATGGTGATGCTAGCCAGGGCTGGGTGAAGAGTCTTGAATTCCTCAAGATTTTCCACCACTTCCTTGGTAATGGCGTAGACCACTTCATCGGGTACATCGGCAGAGGTCACGAAAGTAGCCAACATACCGATAGTCTCCACAGTACCGTTTGCGGCATTAGTGGCATCAGGATATTGGGACATATCAATCGTGGTCATGGAATAGTAGGGAGATTCATTGAGCAGACTTTCCATATCCGTGATGGGTACGATGCGGCACTTACGCTTGCCGGCAGTGGCTTCCTTGATGTTCCCATTGGGATGACCGACAGTATAAAAGAAACCGTCAATCTTGCCGTCCTGGAGAGTATGGGGAGCATCGGCGGGCTTCAGACCTTCAGCCTTGAAGTCCTTTTCGGGGTCGATTCCAACGGCCTTGAAAACCTGAACAGCGTTGATACGATTGCCGGAACCGGGATCTCCAAGGTTGATGACTTTGCCTTTGACATCCTTAAGGCTTTTAATGTCGGCATCTTCAGCCGCAACAAAGGTAACGGCTTCGGGAGCGAGGGCAAACACAAAGCGCAACTTGCTCACGGGCTTGCCTTCCCAGTCGCCAATGCCATTGTAGGCCATATACTGGGTATCCGCTTGAGCAATACCGAATTCCAGATCGCCACTGTTGATGGCGTTGATGTTGAACTTGGACGCGCCCGTGGATTCCACGCTGGCACGAATGTTGTAGACGTCCTTCTTTGCATTGATAATCTTCGCGATGGCGCCGCCGGTGGGATAATAAACGCCGGTAATGCCACCTGTACCGATGGTGACAAAGGTAGTCTTGGCGGCGAGAACGTCTGAACTAAGCGCGCCGATGAGGATCAGGGTAGCGCCGAGGGCCGCTGTAAAAAATTTTTTAAACATGAAAGCCTCCTGAAAAATGGTTTATCTTTGACAAAAAAGGAAGAAGCCGGAACTGGGATAAGAGAAACGGCATCGCACTTTCCTCGAAAAGAGATAATGCCATGGATGGCGGGAGAGCGCAAGAGAGAGAAAATGACAAAAATGGAAATTTTTTTGTTTTCAGCCAAAGAAAAAATTTGTTGAAGGAAAAACGGACAAGCGGTGCATAGGAAAATATTCAGAGCTGAAGCGCCGCAAATTCCGTGGCAAGATCGTGGGAGAGCCATACGGCCGCGTCGTCCAGATGAGTTGCGTCGCGGTTGATGATGGCAATTTTTCCGCCGTAGCGAAGTGTGATCTCCGGGAGTGCGGCTGCAGGGTAGACGGTGAGACTTGTTCCTAAAATAAGCATGAGATCCGCGATACGGGCCTCCCGTTCCGCCTCGTTGAGGGCATCCACGGGAAGGCTTTCACCAAAGAAGACAACATCGGGTTTGACTATGCCGCCGCAGGCATCGCAACGAGGTATTTTTCCAGTACGGACGATGCGGGCAATACTTTCAAAATCCCATTGTGTTCCACAGTTCAGGCAGTGGTGATGCAGGGGAGATCCGTGCAGTTCCAAAACCTTGCGCGATCCGGCTTTCTGGTGGAGAAGGTCGATATTCTGGGTAATGACGGCATGAATGATTCCATGCGCTTCAAGGCGGGCCAAGGTTTTGTGTACGATATTGGGTTCCTTTTCATCCAGGTTGTAAAGGAAATCTTTAGAGTGATGGTAGAAGTATTTCTGATCACGCATGAAATAGTCAATATCGAAAAGTTTTCCGGCATCAATGTCCGAGCGATGATACAGCCCGCTCGGACTGCGAAAATCGGGAATTCCAGACAACGTGGATATGCCTGCCCCTGTCAGAACAACGGCATGGCGGGATTGGGAAAGAAGTTCAGTAAGCGTCATGACACATGGTCTCCATCGGGGAAAGAAGTTATTATGAAGGAAGGGGACAATGGAAATTTTTGGCAATAAAGGAAGTGGTCGCCTTCGGCGAGGTAGGCGGCGGAAGGAGATCAGACCTCAAAAAGCATTTCCAAGTCTTCTCTGGTCAGGGATTTCCAAGAATTCTGTCCAGGGATGATAGCTTCGGCGACACCGCGTTTCATTTCCTGAAGCTTCAGAATTTTTTCTTCCACTGTGTTCTGGCAGATAAGCTTGTAGGAGAAAACCTGGCGCATCTGACCGATGCGGTGCGCTCTGTCTGTGGCCTGACTTTCAACAGCGGGGTTCCACCACGGGTCGTAGTGTATGACGTAGTCGGCGCTGGTCAAGTTCAAGCCTGTTCCGCCAGCCTTCAGAGAAATGAGAAAGATGCGGATGGAGGGCGTATTGTTGAAACGGTCTACCTGTTCCAGGCGATCCTTGCTGGATCCATCGAGATAACAGAAGGGGATTTCGGCCATATCCAACCAGCCACGAATTTGTTGAAGCATCTGGACAAACTGCGAGAAAACGAGCACTTTGTGCCCCTCCTCAACAATATCGACGATCATGTCCTTGAATGCCTCGAACTTGCCCGAGGGCATATTGGCATTGAAACCAGGCATATCCAACTTGAGCAGTTTTGGGTGGCAACAGATCTGGCGAAGTTTGAGCAAGGCATCAAGGATGGACATCTGGCTCTTGGCCATGCCTTTCTTGTCCACATCGGCCAGAACCTGCTCGCGTAGCTTCCTGGCAAGAGAAGCGTACAGTTCCGCCTGTTCTTCTTCGAGTGCGCAGTACATGATGCTTTCCACCTTAGGCGGAAGATCCTTGACCACCTCGGCCTTGGTTCGGCGCAGAACAAAGGGGCGGACACGGGCGCGCAGGTAGTCCAGTGTTTCTGAATCGCCTTCCTTGATGGGTTTGATGACCCCGCGCTGGAAGGCATGCTGACTCCCCAGGAAGCCAGGCATAAGGAATTCAAACAGGCTCCAAAGTTCAAAGAGATTATTTTCAATGGGCGTGCCGGAGAGGCAGAGCCGCATCTTCGCCTTGATCTGGCGCACGGAACGAGCCGTAATGGTATTCGGGTTTTTGATGTTCTGTGCTTCGTCAAGGATGATGGAATTAAATTCATGCTGTTCCAGTTCATCCATGTCGCGACGAAGCAGGGCGTATGTGGTGATGACGAGGTTCGATGAAGCGATCTTGCGGAAAAGTCCTTCACGGCGGGTGCCATAGACGATGACACGAGAGAGTCCGGGCACGAACTTTGAGGCTTCGCGATCCCAGTTCGGAAGTACCGAGGTGGGGACGACGATGAGGTTGGGTTCCTTAAAGCCGCGATTGACAAGATGCTGAATGAAAGCCAGAGTTTGTATGGTTTTTCCAAGACCCATTTCATCGGCCAGAATTCCACCGAAGCCGTATTCGTTAAGGAAATTTAGATAGGAGAGACCTTGGAGTTGATACGGGCGAAGAGAGGCTTGAAGTCCGCGCGGCGTATCAATTTGACGGATTTCATGGAAGTTGCGAATTCTATCGCGGAGCTTGCTCCAGAAGGAGTCTTCAAGCGCTCCGGGCAAGTCGTCAAGGAGATTGTCGAGGACGGGCGCCTCGTACTGCTTATATTGCCTTTTGGGTGGCTTTACAGGATCGAGTCCAAGGACTTTAAGTTTGTGAGAGAGTTTTTCGAGCCAGGATTCCGGCAGGCTGGCATAGGAACCGTCTTTAAGCTGAACATAGCGCTTGCCTTTGAGCCATGCCTTCCAGATGCGGTCGAGCGGCAGATTCTGACCATCGTAATCCACAGAAATGTCCAATGAGAACCATTTTTCCTTTTCGTTACTTTCCACACTGGCATTTATCACTGGGGTTGAGGCCCGCACCTTGTAACGGGACAAGGTGGCTTCCCCATAGACGCGCCAGTTCGCAAGCAGGGTGGGGTAGGAGTCAAGCAGGAAGGCAATGGCTTCTTCCGGTTCCATAAACCACAGGCGGTTGCTACGCGGTTGGAAACGCATATCGGAAAGCTGTGTTATAAGAGAGTTTTCTTCTACTTGATTGCGTCGAACAAGGAAGGTCTTACCCTCATACACATAACTGCCCGTTTGGAAGTCGGGATTGGGTCCAGGCAGGGTGAATTCGCCGTGAAGCGTTTCATAGACGTTCTGAACTTCGAGGGTGAGCAGACTCCCTTCTTCATCAAGAAAGAGTTTGGGGTTATATGTTGCAGGCTGGAACACTGGTTCCATTATTTTAAGGAATTCGTCCTGCTCATAGAGTTCGGAAGAGGGTAGACGCGTCCACACACGATCAAGGAATTCGGGGATATCTTCCTGAGGGATGACGGGTCCATTGTGTACAAGGGCACGGATTACCTTATGGCTCAGGCAGGTCTGGACAGGGTAAAAGCCCTGATTCCAGCATACCCAGAGAGGCATCTGGCCGTGGAAAGTAGTTTTGTCCCGTGCGAGAGTGGGGACTTCTCCGCTGTCTTCAGTGTCTTCATCAAGGATAGAGAAGGGTTTTTTGCCTTCACGCTGGAGCAGGACATCGAATTTCAGGCCTTCTTCCTCCAAAGAGGGGTAAAGTTTCAAGGCCATAGGGGAACTTTCGATGCGGCAGGGAATTTCGGTGTCCTTCCACAACAGATAGTCCTCTTTACGGATGGCCCAGAAGAACCAGGAGAGGAGTCCATCGGGTATTTCCACACGATGCCCGTAGTAGTCAAGGTAATGGGCTATCTGGCGGCAGACTATGGGAAGTTCGGGAGAATGTTCACACCATTCAGGGTTGCGCAGGATCTGATCCAGTGTCACTTCCTGGCGTACGGTGGAAAGTCCCGACTTGTTCTGGCGGGCGCGGAAAAATTCTACGGAGAGTCGTCCTGGCTCGGGGAAGAAGCGAAAGAGAAAATAATGCCGACCGATTTCTGGTTCAAAGGTTCCCGAAAAAAAGTTGCGGAAACTCTGGCGCCAGTCCACACGGGGAGGTTGCGCGATTTCGTTTTTGCCCTCGGAAATGTTGAGAGAATTGATGAAGTGGATAGCGGTCGCGGCTATGTGCCGACAAGGTCCGTTGAAGGATTCCATGCAGTTGCAGAGTGCGTCTACACGGTGTTCATCAAGATTAATGGTGACTACGGGGCGATAACTTTGAAAATCTTCTCCTTGGATGGCGCTTTCAATATTCCAGATATTGTTCTCAAAACGGAGGGTGAATTTACTGATGCTACCTTCTGTTTCAATAGTTTTTCCATAGTCTGCAATATACTCAGGGATAGAGCTGTGGACAAAGGACTCGGCAAGTTCACGGGCGGCGATTTCTTCTCGGTGATTCATGAAGACCTCGGTATCTAGCAAAAATGAAGAAAATATCCAATCTGCCCCAGCCTACTGGAAGAAAACCATTCCGTATTCATGTGTGCGTGTATACGAAGGGGGGCGTCAATTTCATATGACATTATCTCAGTTTTCAAGAGAAGGGAACTATGCTAGACTTTTCTTCATGGGAAAACATTTTGAATTTATTGATAAAGTTTATTTTTCGGGTAGGAAGCGACTGGCTGCTCTGCTTTTGCTTGCCGCATACCTAGTTTTTTTCATCCCTTATGCAACGTTCGCCACGGAGGATGTGCAGTCATCGGATTACGGCGGGCGTATCATCATGGGAAGCATTGGCGAACCTTCCAATCTCATCCCCTACCTGGCCTCGGACTCCGCGTCTTCCGAAGTGGCAGCACTGCTTTATACCTCTCCGCTGGAGTATGACAAGGACTTGAACATTGTAAAGTGTGCCGCGGAGGAATGGGAAGTCCTGGAAGGCGGCGCCGTTATGCGTTTTAAATTGAAGGAAGGCCTTGAGTGGCAGGATGGTTACCCCCTCACCGCAGATGACGTGACCTTTACGTACAAACTCATGACGGATCCCAAAACGCCTACGGCCTATGCGGCCGACTTCCTCAATGTGAAAGAGTACCGCCAGACGGGGCCGCTCTCCTTTGAGGTGCGCTATGACGCGCCTTACGCTCGGGCAGCCATAACCTGGATGCACCCCATTCTGCCCAAACACATCCTTGAACATGAGAATATCGCCTCAACAGTGTATTCCCGTTCTCCTGTTGGAGCGGGACCGTTCAAGCTTAAATCCTGGGAATCGGGAAGTCGTCTTGTACTTGAAGCCAACGATCGGTACTTTAAAGGGCGCCCTTTTTTAAACGAGGTTGTCTATCGAATCATTCCGGATGGTACGACCATGTTTTTGGAGGCCAGGGCGGGGAAGATTGATTTCATCGGTCTCAGCCCGCAACAGTACCTGCGCCAGACGAAGGGGAGCTGGTGGGAGCAGAACTGGCGCAAGTACAAGTACCTCGCTTCCGGCTATACCTACCTCGGCCTTAATCTGAAAAGCCCTTTTTTTCAAGACAAACGAGTGAGACAGGCGCTTTCCTGTGCAGTGGATCGCAAAAGTATCATTAAAGGCGCGCTCCTTGGCATGGGAGAACCTACCGTAGGCCCGTATAAGCCGGGAACGTGGGTCTATAACACTGAGCTTCAGCCTTATCCCTATGATCCGGCAAAGGCGCGGGAGCTTCTGGCCGAATCCGGTTGGCGTCCCGGAAAAGACGGAATTCTGCAAAAGGATGGTTTGCCTTTTGAGTTTACCATTCTGGTCAATCAGGGAAATGATGAACGCATTAAAGTTGCTGTTATTCTACAGCAAATGTTCCGCCAGGTGGGCGTACGTGTCGCTATTCGCACTGTGGAGTGGGCGGCTTTTCTAAAGGAATTTGTAGGTACAAAAAAATTTGACGCGCTCATTCTTGCCTGGAATATTTTGGATGACCCTGATATCTTCGATGTGTGGCATTCTTCTGCCATTTCAGCGCATGGACTCAATTTTGTGAGCTTCAGTCATAAGGAAGCGGACGGTATTCTGGAGCAGGCAAGAAGCACTCCCAACCGTGCCGTGCGCAAAAAGCTCTATGATCGTTTTCAGGAGATACTGTACGAGGAACAGCCGTATCTTTTTCTTTATGTACCGTATTCTCTTCCCATGGTGCAGTCCCGCTTTCATGGCATACAGCCAGCGCCGGCAGGCATCACCTACAACTTTGATCGCTGGTGGGTACCACGAGTGCTTCAGCGCTAGCAGGTCGATATGAGCCAGAATCTTTCCCCGTCATCCGTGACGGAACCTCTCCCAGGCACAACAGGGCTTCAGACATCCGGCAGTGGAGCGACTCTTTCTGAGGATGGATACACTGCAACGCCAGATCCAGTTGCAGGCAAATCCAAGGTTCAGATGCCCTCGGCAGACGAAATTGTCGACTATCTGACAAAGCACTACCCTAAAGCCAACACGGATATGGTACGTCGAGCCTATAACTACGCATCAGCGGCCCATGCCGGACAGCTTCGTCTGTCGGGGGATCCATACATGGTGCATCCTGCTTCCGTGGCGCTCACCCTAGCCAAGATGGGATTTGACGAGCATACCGTTGCCGCGGGATTACTCCACGATACTGTTGAGGATACGGATTCTTCCATTGACGAGCTGGATGAGCTTTTTGGCGAGCAGGTTGCCGACATTGTGGACGGCGTGACCAAGATCAATATGATGACCTTCGACACTAAGGAAGAAGCGCAGGCCGAGAACATCCGCAAGATGATACTTTCCATGGCTCACGATATCCGTGTGCCCGTTGTGAAACTTGCCGACAGACTTCACAATATGTCCACGCTGGATTTCCAGAAAACGTACAAACAACAGCGCATCGCCAAGGAAACTATGGACATTTACGCTCCCCTGGCGAACCGATTGGGCCTGCATCGCTTTAAACAGAAACTCGAGGATTTGAGCTTTCGCTACCTTCAGCCCGATGCCTATGCGGAAATTACGAATTGGATCAGGGATAATCAGATTGTTGAACGCCAGCTCATTGACAAGGTCATTGCCAAGATTGAGGCAACGATGACAGAGAATCGTATCAACGGGCGCGTCTTCGGTCGCATTAAGCAGACTTACAGCATCTACCGCAAGATGACGGCACAGAAAACCCCGCTCGATGAGATGCACGATATTATAGCCTTCCGTATCATTGTTAATGAACTGCGCGACTGCTACGCCATGCTTGGATTGGTGCATGTGCTGTGGCGACCTGTCCCCGGGCGATTCAAGGATTATATCTCCATGCCCAAGGCCAATGGCTATCAGTCGCTGCATACCACGGTGATGGGTCCTGAAGGAGAGCGCATTGAGATACAGATACGCACGGAAGAGATGAACAATATGGCCGAGCACGGTGTGGCTGCACACTGGATGTACAAAGAGCGCAGTCACGCCATTGCCTTGCAGGATATGCCTCAGTTCCAGTGGTTGTGTGACCTTATGGAACGCCAGCGCGATGAATCCGATTCCAGGGAGTTCATGAGTTCTCTGCGTATGGATCTTTTCAATGACGAGATATTCGTTTTCACTCCTACCGGTTCGGTGAAGCGACTCCCAAAGGGAGCAGGGCCTCTGGATTTCGCCTTCCTCATCCATTCGGATATTGGCGCGCATTGCATAGGAGCAAAGATCAACGGCAAACTCGAACCCCTGGCGACGCCGCTCAAAAGCGGTGATATGGTTGAAATCATCACCGACAAAAACCGACATCCCCACAGAGATTGGCTCAAGATAGTCAAGACGGCCAAAGCTCGTAGCCGAATTCAACACTATCTGCGCACGGAAGAACGCGTGGCGGCTGTGGTGTTGGGCAAGGAGCTCCTAGAAAAAGAGGGGCGCAAGATGGATTTCAATGTTGTCAAGGCATCCAAAGATGGCAGATTACAACTGGTACTCCCTGAATTTACCCTCAATGTTCTGGATGATCTGTTCGCGGCTGTAGGTACGGGGAAACTCACGCCCAAGAAAGTCCTCCAACGCCTCCTGACCGTTCTGAACCCCAAGCAGGAAGTCGTTGCAGAGCCTGTCATCACCCCTATCAAGGAAGGGGAACCCGCAAGGAAAATCGCGGACGGTATCACCATCAAAGGTATTGAGGACACGCTTATCCACTTTGCCAAGTGTTGTAAGCCTGTTCCCGGCGATCAGGTGGTAGGTTTCATCAGTCGTGGCCGCGGCGTCATTGTGCATACGGCCAATTGTCCACATGTACAGAACCTTGAAAGCGAACGTCTTATCTCCGTGACCTGGAACAACGAGGAGAGCAAGCCGTTCCCGGCGCAGATCAACATTGTTGGCCGCAACGAGAAGGGACTGCTAGCCAAGATCAGCCTTGTTTTTGCGCAACAGGACGTGAATATCAATGCCGTGCAGGTTTCTTCATCGGTGGATGGTCGTTCCCAGATGGATTTCACTGTGGAAGTGCGTGATGCTGTGCATCTTTATCAGATCATAGACAAACTGAGAGATGTTGAACACGTTCTTGAGGTTCATCGGGGAAATGCCGAATTTGCCGACTGATGTTTTTTGGGGAGAAGTCCTGTGTGGAGACGCACTACCTTACGATGAAGCATATTCATGATAATAGGGCAGTCATCATGGTCTTTTGTTAAGGCAGTGCTGGAAGCAGGGGGGATAATGCGTCCATTGGGATCTTTGCCGATGGAGGCGCGGGACGTTTTCCTGGTTTGTACGTTGACATCGTCTGCCGGGATTCTGATCAGACTTTTTAGGGGTGGTATCGGAGTCAGAGTCCCCATTGTCTTGATCTTCATTCGGCATGCTGGAATTTGGGATGAACGCATTGCCAAAATAGCGCTGACCGTCAAGTTTTCCTTTCTGGTGGAGTAGTTTTCTCCCTTTCATGTTCGTCTGGTAGTGACGTCTCAGTATTTTTTCGTCCCTGTGAGCAAGCTACCGGGAAGGCTATTTCTTCCTGTTACAGCAAACAGGGGGCATTCTCTGGTACTGCGTGGTGTTGCTCTTTGTGTGAGTGCGTCAGTTCAATACAAAGAAAACTATCTCTTCACTTCAAAGCGTTCCATCAAACTGGTGACAAGTTTGATGTAGAGTTTTTTTGCCTCTGGATACCGTTTTTCCAGGAGCAGTTTATATCCTGGAAGCAGGTATTCCTCCCACATGGCTCGGTAAACGCTTGCAGAATCATATAATTTATCGATTCTTTTTAGTATTTCAGGCGCTAGTTCGTAGTACTCCTTAATAATCTGAGATCCGTCATCCTCCTTTGCCAGGATATCGTCTCTGTAGCGTCGGTAAGCCTGCAAAACCTCGCAGTCATCTTTATATCCCATGGCGCTACAGGTAGCAGTTGTTAAAAAGCAACCATTGTCTTCTGAAGTTTCCTTTGGTCTGTAGTCGCCATCGTTGCTGATTTTTTCCTTTTTTTGACTTTCTTTATTTTTCTTCTGGAGCTTACGGAGGTGGGAGAGAGCTACCAAATCGCCTTTGGCTACAGCCTGAAGATAAAATTTTTTAGCTTTTTTAGAGTCTATCTCTACGCCTTTTCCATCTCTATACATATTGCCGATAAGCGTATATGCTTCTGCTTCTTCACTTTTTTGTAAATAGGATTTAGATTTTTGGAAATGATCATCATCGTATAAAAGTTTACCTAACAAAAAATATTCTTCACTGCTTAATGAACCCATGATTTTTTCTAGGTGTTCATAAAGAGATATGGCTTGTTTTCTGTGCAAAATTTGCTCATTGGGCGGAGAGTTTTTTTCATAAGATTTCTTTCTTTCCAAAGAAGCAACTTCTCGTAGAGCTGGAATATAGTCTTGCGCAGCAGAAATATAGAGCAAAAACAAATCGTGTTTATCGAACGGTTTGGATCCACTCCGCATTGCTTTTTCAAAGCACATTTCAGGTACAAGAGCATTGAGCAGAAATTCTTCTGTCTTACTTTGAGTTTTTGGTATCAGTGTCCAAGGACTGAGACATATTTTATAAAGAAGTTTTCCAGCTTTGGCGTTTCCGAGTTCGAGAGCTTTTTTCAGGCAATTTCCAGCTTCCACGGTATTTGTTGCCATCAGTGCGATGCCGCGTACATACCATTCATCGGCATTTTCACAATGAAGGGACAGTGCATGACGGCGACCGGCTTCTGCATCGGTGAGATTCAGGTCGTGGCGCAGACGAATGCAAAGGCGGTGAGCGGCAGGCCGGTCGATCTCTGTTATTTCCAAGGGTAACGGTGTGTTCGAACCGTTTAGTGTCTCTACACACTCCAGAATACAGGGGTATGGGTAAGCAGAGCGGCGCATACTGGCGATATGTTGACTCAGTTCCGTCAGATACTTGGAACCTACGTCAACCAGCCTTAGAAGGTGATCCTCGGCGCGAGTCCAGTCGTCAATAGAGAGACTGGGTTTGTCGGACGACACAGAAAAGTTGGAATCTAGATCTCCTGCGAGGTGAATGAGCTTCTGCCGTTTTGACTGATAGTTTTTTTCCAGATCTTGAAGTGTACCAAGCCTGTTCGTGATCTCTGTTTGGGCGTTTTTAATGGAGGCATCAAGCTCCTTGGAATTTCCCATGAGAGCGAAACGATCTTCGCTCAGCTGTTTTTTATTTTCAGTCAGTTCGTTTTCTTGCTGGGTCATCCAGTTGGCAAAAGGCTGCAATGCCCACTGGAAAAGGAAGGAAAAGGGAGTGAAGGAGGCACACTGCTTCTGGATAACTGGATTCCCTTTTCTGAAGTGCAGATTTTCGGATATTTTGATTGCTTTCCCTGTATTACCTAACCATAGCGGAACATTGGGCCGGTGTATATTGAGGTAGGAAAGAGCTGCCGTTCTCAGTTCGGAAGACAGATCAGGCTCCAGGATGAAATCATCCGCAGTTTCCAGAATCTCCCTAAATAAAGTCGTCTCAGGAGAACACCTGTCAGTCAGTCTTATATAAGCGATGTCAGGGGGGATGTTTTCTTGAGGCACAAGTAGGGCGGAGAGTAATGTGTCAATGGAGTCGTTGTTTTCCGAGAGGGTCTGCAGAAACTTTACTATCTGGGGAATCTGCATTTCCATACCTGCCCCGGATGTATTGAAGACTTTCGGAGACGCGTCTTTCCATGAGACTTCAGGAATGCTTTCCGAAAGTCTGTCATACTGCCCCATCTGTGATGTTGAAAAGCCTATAAAGCACAGCACCCTTTTACCTGCAAGTTCGGGAAAAATAGTCAACATGCGCAGGCGCCGGAGTATTCCAGAAAGAGCAAGTCTGACTTCCGCTTTGCATGGCGCCTGAGAGCGCAGTAAGGTTTGTTCTAAGGCGATGCATTCGTTTTGAAAAGAGAGCCAGATTTTTTCGTTCTCTTTGGGTAGAGCAAGAAATTCAGCCAGGAATTTCAGAGTATCCTTTGGGGACATGGACATTAATAATCTCACTTGCGAAGTTCAGAATAGGAGTACTTGATTTTTTTTTGATGCTGGCATCAAAAAATTTTTGGTTATGGCAGATATTGTTCGATTGCTTTTTCAAGTTTCGATACAGGTATATCAAGCCCAGAATGTTGTGTGCCCCGGCGCTGGTGCTGATCGCGTCTTCCAAATCGACCAGCAGAGGATCAAACTTTTTTTTCTCCCGTTTGAACGCTTTTTTCCATTCCTCCTTAATGGTTTTCAGGTCGGCAAAACAGTCCTGATGAGGTTTTGCGTCCGTGACTTTTTTTAGAAATTTTTTGATCAGATTTTCTCCTACATATTCCTTATTTAGGAATGATGAATAGGCTGTGACGCCAAAGCAAGGAATACCCTCTGAGGCGACATTTTCCTCAACGTTGCGGACAATGCTTTCAAGCGTCCCTTTGTTGTCCTTCATGTCTGCCTTAGTGATTACAACGAGGCATTCGTTATGCAAATCCAGACTCTTGAGAAATTTGATATCGGAGGCAGTGAGGGTGCCGTTGTCTGCGGAAAGCAGCCAGATAAGATAGTCGCAGTTCAGAAGGTGTTCCCTGGCGATTCTGCTGTCCTGAGCCTCCTGTTCCTGATCTCCTTGATCAGCCTTGTTATACCCAGGAGTGTCGAGCAGGACTATATTCTCGGGAAGGGACATTGAATGTGTCGTGATGATAATTTTGTGGAGTATGTCCGCAAAACCAATTTTATACTTATTATAGAAGTCATGGGTAATGATCGGCAACTCATCGAGGTTTATGGGTACAACGCAACCGTAACGAGTGAACGCATGAACAGAGGTGCAGTAGCCGCGCACTATATAAGTTCCCACAGCTGTTGTGGGACCTTGGTTTTCAGGAAGGTGACCGAATCCCGTCAGTGCATTTAAAAATCGCGACTTCCCGGCACTGAAGGCTCCTCCTACGCCAATGACCGTTTTCTCGCGCAACTCAGGAAGACGAACTTGTTCCAAGGCTGCCGCAGTCATGGCAGGGGTGTACTGGAACAGCTGGATCAACTCCCGCGTATCCAGGGGGATCATGCCCATAAGGTCAGGCAGTTGCTCTCCAAGGAACAGAGCGAGCATACGCAACTGTTCGTTCTTCCTGTTATTTCCACTCGGTCGGGTATAGAAGCGTTTCAGGAAGGCAAGAGCTTTTTCCGGAGGGAGTTCTTCTTCCTCTTCATCCTCCTCTTCTTTTGAAAAAAGAGGTTCATCTTCAAGATCATCAAACATACGTTCCTCCTGCTATATTATTGTAGCACTGCTCCAGCGACTTCTTTGCCTCGTCATATCGGAGCAGGCTTTCTTTTCGATGGGACATTTGTTCACTGAGTCTTGCCATCTGTTCATCAAGACTGTGAATGAGATTCTCGGAGAATTCTCCGGATTGCCGGAACAGATCTTTTGAAATTTCTTCAGTTTTCTGTTCAATATCTTTGCGGATATCTTTAATCTGCTCTTGTATCAGAAGTTGAAAGGTATTCTTGAGTTTTTTAACATCCTCATTTTCTATTTCTACGTTTGGGAATTGTTCTTTCAAGACATTATTATAGGAATCATTATTGAAGCTGAATTTTGGAATAGTAATCGTATCTATCAGGTTGCTAACAGGTAAAAGAATAATATTTTCATCAAAGGAAATATCTTTATTCCTGAGTACAGATAAGATGGTTTTTGTAATATTACGTTTGATATCTTCTTTGTCTAAAAGTTCTTTGAATGTGTTATTAATGTCTTTTTCACAATGACCGGCAAAATCTTTAAGTTTGCTGAATGCCTCACTTAGTTCTGCTTTGTAACTTGTTGTAGTTGTTGTAGTTGTTACAATTGGAATTCCGAATATTATTGGCCACCAAGATGACTTTTTAGTATTGGTTTGTTTTTCTACATGGAGTTCTTCAAATTCCTTAGAATTTACGAGTACACGGTTACGCAAGTCGGCGAGCTTTTGTTTGATCTCTTTTTCCATTTCAAGAAAGAGTTCAGATATTTGAACTCGTACACTGTCTATTGCTTCTCGAATTTGTACCATTTTTTTACGCAAAGTTTCAATATCGTTTTCTTTCAGCAATTTTTTATCTTTATCAAGACTCACCTTGAGATTGTTTAATATGGATAGTATATCTTTATGAGACTCATTCATTCTTTCACGTTGATGATCACAAATTATTGCATCCTTTTCATTTCTCCATTTTTCAATTTGCTTATATATGCAGTTCATATTTGAAAAAATTTTAAAATCGTGTGCTGTAACTGGAATGTCTGTTTGAAAACGTTTAAGCAAATTTTTAACGTTCCTTTCTTCGTCATCAAAGGGGATACCATTTTCAATTTTATAGGCATAGTTATACATAAAAGCTGAAACCCAAAGAGGATCAGTAAGTTCAATTGATGATGCTGATTTTTTTATATTCTTCAGGGATCGTCTAAAGGCTTCTCTATACGATGGAATATTCCCAGCTTCGTTTTGAGCGCTCAGATCCATCTGTGTGGCCACAATAACTTTATGACGGATGCCGCAGCCCACAAGTGTCTTTTTGCAGATGTTGAGATCCTCTTCGGACAGAAACTGGCTGGCTCGAGAAAGCAGGAATACGGCATCGCATTGATCCATGAACTTATAGGTCTCCTGAGTGCGAGACTGGACAGGATCGTTGAGTCCTGGTGTATCAACGACTTCAAGGTCACGGAGATCTTCATTGTTGAGTCCAAGAATCACATATTTGACAACGGGAGTCAGTGTTCCTTTGCTGCCAATATATTGTTCCAGGCTTTCTTTGATCTTATCAATATCCGTTATGCTTATGGTTTCTTCTTCTCCAAGATACTTATTAAGGTCGAGACCTGAGGATTTTGCTGTTCTTGTGAGTTCTAGACACGCCTTCATCATTGGCGGAAGATCCATTGATCGTTCCACATTCTCTTTGGTTATAGTTATAGGTTGGAGAACAGCATATGTGTCCTTTTCCCGGTCTTTTTGTTTTTTTTCTCTTTTGCGATATTCTTCGTCAATGCGTCTATCAGCCTCGTTGGCTTCAGATTCTATAGCGTCCCAGTCTTCCTGTGTATAAAAGACAAATTTCGCAAAAGGTTCTTCTGCGTAGCGTAGGCATGTGAGAGAGGCTGTCATGGGCGTGGCAGCCTTGGGCAGGACGCTTTTTCCTCGGAAGAGAAGAGCGTTGAGAAACGTCGATTTGCCAGCCTTTACAGAGCCGATGATTCCTATACGCAGTACTCGATTCTCCTCCTCTTCCCGAGCCAGGGCTTCCTTCAAATTTACCGCTTTAGCTTTCAGCTGGGAAAAATCATGGAGTGTGAGGATGTCTTGATAAGGGGACAGGGCAGTGCATACCTCGTTTATCCGTGCAAGAAAGTCCTGGGGAGTGTCCATGATCAAAGCTCCTTTATGGTAATATCAAGTCTCTGATACATCTGATCCAAAGTGTTAATATCTTCACTGAGTTGATTTTTCTGATTCTCTGCTTCAGAGAGTGCGTGTTTTTTTTCATCCTGTGCCTGAAGCAGAGCGTTTTCAACGTCGGTGATTCTGCCAGTCCATTCGTCATGCATGGTTTGCAGCATATCTTCCTTGAGTTCTGGGAGCATCTCCTGAACCATATTGGAAACTTTCTCGCGGAGTTCAGGGAAAACCTCGTCGTCGAGCAGTTTGCCCAATTTTTTGCGTTTGTCATAGAAGAAGGAAAGAATCTCGGGGAGGAAGAAGATGATAAGTTCAACGATGGGGGCAAGAATTTCCGTTGCTATTGCCAGAGCACCTGCGACGAATTTATAGACCTTGCCTGCCTTTTCAATTTTTTGAACATTCTCTATCACCCCTTTGAGTGTATTGAGTACAGAATCCGCACTCTGCAACAGTATTTCCTTCTGTTCAGGAGAGACCGTCCATGCCTCGGAATTCTTGAAATGAGAGACAAGAGCTTCGGAAAAATTGTGAAAGTCCTCTTCGATTTGTTTTTGGAGTGCATTTGTAAGGACGCTGTTGATGATGCCTGAAATTCGTGTGGCGAAGGCTTCCTTACCTCTCTCCAGTTCATTTATCAGTATGTCGCGCTTTGATGCCAGCGCGTTGTAGACTTCATCTGCTGTTTTTTCAGGTAGCGTGGACAGGGAAGAAAGGAGTTGCTTTTCCTGTTTCGCCATGGCCTGATTCAGTTCGTCCTTGGCGCGTCTGCAGTCGTTGATGCGTCCATCGATGTCGGTCATGTCCAACGCGTAAGAATCTTTTAACGCGCAGAGTTGGTTGCGTAGTCGGGAAATGAAACTCAGTATTGCAGGCATACAGGTCTTATTGCGCAGAGCTTCGACATCCAAGCTGGAAAGAGCTTTCGATAGAGCGTCAGGCGTTTTCTCGTCCATGCGAGAAGTGTAAAGGATTCCCCTGGGTTCAATCCCTATCGCCCGACAACGATTCTCAAGTTCAGAAGCGACCTCTTTAATTTTTGACTCAGGGGCGGCATCGCATTTGTGGAGGATAATCCATACAGGTCTTCCGTTGAGATCCAGTTCATCCAGAAACGCGATCATCGTTTCGGGCATTGTCCCCTGGTCATGCGTGAACACAAGAAAGAAGGCGGCGCCCTTGTTTGCATAGCGGTAAAGGGCCTTGGTGTGTTTTTCAAGACCGGAGTTGATGCCGGGCATATCGACGGGAATGAGAGGCGAGACTTCCTTCAGTCGGGAAGAAGGAGAAGTGCAAAAAGCATAAAGCCCTTGAGAAGCGACAGATGCGTTGGCTTCATCTTCATTCTGAGGCAGAAAATCCAATTTTCGCGTCGTCTCGTTATCTACCACGACATACATAGCTCTTTCGTTTCCGTAGCGAAGTTCTGTGGCCAATGCCGTTGTCGGCCCTTGAGCTTCTGGAAGCAGGCTGTCTCCTAGCCAATGGTTGAGCAAAGAGGATTTTCCAACGCTGAATTCTCCGATAAACGGGATGCAGGGCCGAAAAGATGACAGTTCTTCCCGAATTTTTTCGAGTTCACAGGTGGTAGTTTCAGCAGTACTCCTGCGGCGGAGTCCGATAGATTCTATAGTTGCAATATCGGTGAACACGTCGTTTTTCATCCGTTTCTCCTACAGTGTGTTGGCGGGAAATGCCATTGATTCAGGGAAAAGTTCAAGGCCTTGTTTAACAAAAGTCTGAAGGAAGGTGGTCATAAAAATAATGGATATACACCGGTTTTGTCAAACAATACAGGGTTGAATGCCCGGCGATGGAACATGGAAGGCGGTATGAGAATTATGTCTCCTTCGGTAACTGTCAGTTCTGCATCGCCTGCCATTTGCAAGAGAGGCATCAATGTTCTGGCATTAATTCCTGTAGCTTTCAATAAAAGGCGCGATGCGTGCATGCGAAGCCATGATGCGCTCTTCCAGCGATTTACTGTAGGCGTTCATGTCCTTGATGGGGCGGCGGGCAACGCCGCTGTCCATGGCGGCCTGTGCCACGGCGGGGGTAACCGTGGTGAGGATACGTGAATCCAGCGGCTTGGGTATCACATAATCCACACCGAAGCTGATGGCCTGAGTATTGTAGGCTTTGAGGATGTCGGTGGGTACGGGTTCCTTGGCCAGCGCCGCAAGGGCCTTGGCCGCGGCAATTTTCATGGCGTCGTTAATTTCCACGGCCTCCACGTCCAATGCGCCGCGAAAGATGTAAGGGAAGCCCGAAACGTTGTTGATCTGGTTGGGGTAATCCGAACGACCCGTACCCATGATGCAGTCGGGGCGAGCTTCCTTGGCGTCTTCGTAGCTGATTTCCGGTACCGGATTGGCCATGGCAAAAATGACAGGATGGTCTGCCATGGATCGCACCATGCCTTTAGTGACCAGATTGCCTTTTGAGAGTCCGAGGAACATATGCGCATCCCTCATGCATTCCGCCAGACTGCCAACATTCTCCTTCTGTGCGAAGGCTGCCTTATACTTGTTGAGGTCGGTTCGTCCGGCATGGATAAGCCCGCGGGAATCAAACATGAAAATATTTTCACGTTTCACGCCCAACGCACAGTACAGGTTGCTGCAGGCAATGCCGGCAGCGCCGGCACCAATGACCACGATTTTGAGATCTTCCGGTTGGCGCTTGCTTATCTCGCAGGCGTTAAGCAGTGCGGCGCCGGAGATCACGGCAGTCCCGTGCTGATCATCGTGAAACACGGGGATATTCATTTCCTTTTTGAGCTTTTCTTCAATGTAGAAGCATTCCGGAGCCTTGATGTCCTCAAGATTGACACCGCCGAAGGTGGGTTCCAGAGCTTTGACTACTTCGCATAGTTTGTCAGGGTCGAGTTCGGCCACTTCAAGGTCAAATACATCAATATCCGCGAAGTGCTTGAAGAGTACGCCCTTGCCTTCCATGACGGGCTTGCCGGCCAGGGCGCCGATATTGCCGAGACCGAGTACGGCCGTACCGTTTGAAACTACGGCCACAAGGTTGGAGCGGCCTGTATACATGGAAACCAGCGAAGGGTCGCGGTATATTTCCATGCAAGGCTCAGCCACACCGGGTGAGTAGGCCATGGAAAGATCTTTCTGTGTCTCAAAGGGTTTTGTCAGGACAACTTCGACCTTGCCCGGACGCGGATCGCTGTGGTAGGCCAGCGCCTCTTCCTTGGTATAAAGTGAAGACATGGATTCTCCGTAGGAAAAAGATTGTTGCCAAAGAAGGAAGTCGGATTCCTGTGCCCTTGCGGGAAGGGTATCGTGAGCCGCGCGAACTTGTCAATTTCATCTCGCGGGTCAAAGCGGTACAGCGGTCAGCATCTGATTGTGCGGCATGCTTCCTTTTCTGCTGAACCTCTTATAAAGGTTGTCCCGCCTCTTTGGCACAAGAGAAGAGCGCAGGCTTCTGGCGTGGGAGTCTGCGAGGGTACGGGCCATTGGTTTTCTGCTACCGCTCTTCTTGAAGTTGGAAACGTTTGCTCATGTAGGCGTTACGCAGGGCGGTATAAGGCTCCAGGGCGGCTCCGGTGAGCTGTTCGTAAGGTTCGTAAAGTTTGTCGGCAGAGTTGAAGCCAAAGAATACGCTGCTGCCCAAGGTAACAGGCCAGTCAAGCACATAGTCCTGGGGCTTTAAGGCCAGATCGCCTCCAAAGCCGACAGCGCCGCGCACCGTGGAAGGACCGAGGAAGGGGATCATAAAATAGGGTCCGTCGGGAACTCCCCAAGTTGCCAGGGTAGAGTCAAAGGTAGCTACTTCGGGATGGTATTCAAAACGGGGTTTGCTTTGACTCGCAACATCGGCAAAGCCCAGACTCACCATGAAGTTGACCAGACTTCTGTCAAATTCCACGCCGGCCTGGGCGAATTCTCCCTGAAACAGAAAATTAATCATGCGTACGGGAAAGGTCAGGTTATAGGCGAAGTTGCTGATGCCGGAGCGCATGGGGGCGGGCATAATAAAAGCGTACCCTTTGTGTACCGGTTTCACCACCTTCCGGAGGAACCAGTCGTTGGTATGGAACCAGAAGCGGTTCCAGCCTTCGAGAGGATCATTGGCGATAGCGACTTCTTCGGGAGAGTAGTCGTCATAGTCGTCCAAGCTGTTGTCTTCCACAGGAAGAGCCGGGGCGCTTGTCGCTTCTTGCGCTGTTGCAGACACGGGGGCCTTGAGCGTGGCTTCGTCCCCGGTATCAGGAACGTGCCTTGCGCAAGCGCTCATGCTGAGGATAAGAAGGAGTAGCAGAAAGATTCTGACAGTCTTCATTATCGGGCATCCTTCTTTGGCGCGTTTTTCTGTTCTTCAGCCTTGGCCCTAACACGATCTATGAGAGTTTGAGGGTCGCCCTTGGCCAGGATATCACGGAACTGGTCGCGGTAATTTTTTATCATGCTGACGCCCTCGATGAGGACATCATATACCACCCAACGATCATTTTTTTCCAGCATACGGAAGGCTACCGGGTGTACTTGTTTTGCAAGAAAGTTCATTTGAATTTCTACGCGTTTTCCGTTGTTTGAACTGATCTCTCCGGTAAACTCAATTTTTTCGCCGTTGTAACTGTCCAAGGTGTCTATGTAGGTATTGCGCAGAAGATCGGTGAAGGCGGTTTTAAATTCCTCCTTCTGTTGAGCGTTAAATTTTTTCCAGGATTGACCCACAGTGCGAGTGGCAAATTCTTCAAAATCGAAAAGGTTGAGAACTTCCTGCTCGACTTTCTGTCGGATGGAGGCTTTCGTTTCCTGGTTTTTGAAGGCCGGATCATTGAGAAGGGCAAGAATGCGGCTGGCGCCTTCTTCAGCCGTCTGACGAGCGGTGAGCGGAGCGGCTTGGGCAGTGAATGTCGTTGTCAGGCAGAGAAGGACAAAAAGAAAGAATTGCTTGATGCGCATAATTTATACTCCTCCAAAAACGACTTTGCCAATGAGGGCTTCCAGATCCATGGCCGGTTCGGTATCGGAAATGACGCTACCGGGCTGGAGCGTTTCATCCGACCCGCCAGGGGTGATGGCAATATATTTGTCACCGATGAGACCGCTGGTTTTTACTGATGCCATGGAGTCTTCGGAGAGCGGCACTCCTTCATTGATGTGGAGATCAACCTGTGCCGTATAATCGCTGGAATCAAGATGAATGGCAGAAACCTTCCCCACAGATACGCCCGCAATCTCTACACTGGCGCCTACGCGCAGTCCGGCAACGGAAGAAAAGCGTGCCGATACGGTATATCCCTTGTCTCCCAGGACTTCCATGCGCCCGAGCTTGATGGTTAGGTAACTTACACAGATGAGTCCAAGCACTACGAAGACACCTATAATGGCAGTTTTTGCACCAGACATACTATCCTCTTCGCTTATTCATGCGCTCATTCTCTGAAGAATGAAGCGCATACTGTCAAGTATTCAACCATTCTTCTAGAGAGTTTCGTACCGCATCATCAAGCGGAGGAGCCGCCATACGGCGGGATTCTTCAAATTGACGATGAAGAAAGCGGAGCAGGTAAGGATCCTGCGTTTTGGCAAGGGCTTCCTTTGTTCCAGAAAAAGCCGTTTTTCCGGCATTGAGTACAAGAACATGCTCAGCTATGCGGTTCATGCTCCCTAGATCGTGGGTCACCACCACTGTGGTCATCTGCGGGTAGCAGGCGTGCATATCCAGGAGAAGTTGATCCATCTGCGCGGCCGTGATGGGGTCAAGGCCGGAGGTTGGCTCGTCACAGAACAGGACGGGCGGTTCCGTAACAATGGCGCGGGCCAGGCCCGCGCGTTTTCTCATGCCTCCGGAAAGCTCTCCAGGGTAAAAAGTGGCAAAACGTTCAAGTCCCACAAGTTCCAATGTGCGCAACGCCGCATCCCGCAGGGTTTTGTGTGGCAGTCTGGTATGCTCAAGCAGTGGAAGGGCCACATTTTCTTCCAAAGTCAGGGAGCTGATGAGTGCTCCGTCCTGAAAAAGCACGCCAAAGCGACGACGTATTTTGTGAAACTGAGAGGGAGGCATGGAACAAACGTCATGGCCGCCTATGAGAATGCGCCCGGAAAGTGGACGGTTCAAACCTAGAAGGAGTCGCAGAAGTGTGGTTTTGCCGCAACCGGATTCTCCAAGCAGTGTTGTGATAGCGCCTGCTGGAAACTCCGCTGTGAGTTCCTCCAAGACCAAGCGGTCACCGTAGCCGCCGTTTAGATTCTGTATGGAAATGTTCCATGCGTCAACGTTCATGCAGGCGGCCTCACAGGAGGAATGAGGTGAGTACATAGTCCGCCATGAGAATGAGTACGCAACTCATAACAACAGCCGATGTGGTGGCGTTGCCTACGGCCTCTGCCCCCTTGCCATCTTTGCGCAAATGGGCATTGTAGCCCTGATAGCAACAAACGAGAATGACAAGTATGGCGAAGACGGCAGCCTTGAGAAAGCAGCCTTGGATATCATGCATGGTGACGCTGGAGTCTATGCCGGAAAAATACCGCCCTTCATTGAGAGAAAGCAGAACGCAGGCAGATAGGTAGCCGCCAAAGATGCCTATCACCGTAAAAATGGCCGTAAGAAGGGGAAAGGTAATGAGCGCGGCCAGGAGCCTTGGGCTGACAAGATAGCCAATAGGATGTATATCCATGACCTCTAGGGCGTCTATCTGGTCGGAAATACGCATGACGCCGATCTCCGCAGTCATAGCTGAGCCTGCCCGAGCGGTGACCATGACGGCCGTGAGTACGGGGGCCATTTCTCGAATGAGAGTCAGAGCGAGGAGCGAACCAAGCATACCCTGCGCCCCAAACATAGACATAGCATAAAAAGCCTGGAGTCCTAGCACGAGTCCTGTGAAGAGTCCTATGAGCAGGATGACAAACATAGATTTTGCGCCAATAATATAGACCTGCTGAAAAACCTTTCCTGCGAGACGCCGGGAGTGGAAGATTTGCCTGAACCCTTCGGCGAGGAAGAGCGCCATATCCCCCAGGCGATTCAGAATATGAAGAAAAGGAGTGCAGATTTCATTCATGTTTCATCTTTCCATGCTCTTTGTGGAAAAAATAATAGCTCAGGTAGCGCGGTTTTGCAACGCTTTCTTATAGGGCAGACGAGAGAATCACTTTTATCTTTTATGATGATTTTCTGAAAACTTTGTTTTTGGTTTCAGATGGTTGAAGTGTGAATTTCATTGAAAACGTGAATGTTTCTGGCAGATTGGCGGCTTGCATGAAGCCCATGACTACGCTAAAAAGTTGGAACAAGTTGCGGCGCTTACTTTTTCATGGAAGACCAAGCACGCAAACATATGCAACTCTCCCTGATTCTGGAGGATTTCCATGTGCCTCGCCGTTCCTGTTCGTGTTGTCGAAATATTGAAAGAAGAAAAGATTATGGTTCAGATAGGCGAGGGCGAGAGTTTTATGGAAGTCTCAACACTTCTTTTGCCGGATCCCCCTCAGCTCGGTGAGTACGTTATCGTTCATGCCGGCTTTGCATTGCGTACACTTGATCCCCAAGAAGCAAAAGAATCGCTGGCAATCTTTCGAGAGATTGCCGCTCTTGAAGAAGAGGATAGAGAGGCTTCTCATCTCGCGAAATTTAATGTTTTACTTTAACATCATGCTTCGGCTGAGGAAAACGTACTACTTTTCCGAAGGGGGAACGACTGTTTTGTTTCCTGTGAAGAATTTGAAGGGAGAAGTGAGTACAAAGCCCAAAATGTCGATGGTTGTGGAACCAATGTTTCCTACCGTTCCCACCACGGCGCCCAGGAGTTTGTAATCCGTCTTGGGGTGGGCTAAATCGCCCTTAATCGACACAGGCATTTCAGGTATTCCCGCAAGGGTGACCGTGGCTTTGGCGTCAATGGTTTGTTTCTGCAGGTTAATGGTTCCCTCACCCTTGACGGAGGAGAGCGCGCCATCAAGAAGAAAATCTTTGCTTGTGACAATGCCTTTGTTGACGTTTGCGCTTGCGGAAAGCGTCTGAAATTCTGTACGGGACTCGCCGGATTTTTGTCCAGGGCGTTCAACGGTGCTGATAACCGCTCCCTTGGACGCAGTAAATGAAACATTGCCATCAAGCGTATGTTTCCAGTCATCCCAGTAGGTCTGTTGAGAGGTAAGAGAAGCGTGCAAGGAGCCTGTTCCGTCAAGGAGCGTCTTTTGCCTTCTGTCCCTGCAGAGCGCAAGCAGATTGAGAGCTGACACTTTGGCGCTTGCGCTGTTACTCACGCTGTTGCCGCCCGGGGCAAGCGCGGCTGAAAAATTGAGCGCGGCCTCTCCGCCGCCTGGGAACTGAGCTTTGGCTGGAATGCTTAGACGCCCATCCTTCAGTAAAATGGGAAAAGAACAATGGGTCAGCGTTGTTTTAAAAGCGCGCAGCTTGTCAATATTGAGCTGAAGGTTGACATCCTGTTCCTTGAGCAGAGACAGGGGGATTTTGGCGCGTGATCCGCCAGAGTTTGATGTTAAGGAAGAAAGGTATTCGTCAAGATCAAGAGATGAAAGACGCAAAACGCTTTCCGTATGCGGGCGCCCTTGCCAGGAGTGCTTCAACTGGCCGGAAAAGTTTGTTTTATCGAGTTTTCCAGAGATGTTGGAAACTTCTATGCCGTTTTTTGAAACGGCATAGGCGCCGCCAAGGTTCAGATGATGGAAGGGAAAACTATCCGTCTGAGCGCCAAAGAGTTGGAGAACTTTTTCCAACGAGGATGTCGTACCCAAAGCCTGCCCGGAGATAACATCGTCCTTTGCTTGAGGCTTTACAAAGGCGTTTCCTTCTAAGCGGAAATGTTTTTGCAGGAGAACGGCGTTTGTCAGCTCAAATGTTTCGAAGGACGCGGGAAAAGACAGTGCGGTATTTCCTGTAAGAACAATGTCCTGCGGCCAGGATGGCGAGAGATTTTTGCCGAGCGTCAGGGTAAACGCAATATTCTGCCGTTTCATGGACGTTGGAAGGCCGTTTTTTGTGCTGAAGGCAATAGTAGCCTTAGGGGCTTTTGCATCAAGTTTCCAGTGTTCAGTTTCCAGGGCAACATTCCATGCTCCCCGAAAGTCCATCTGCGTTGTCGTTTGCGAAAGGTTTTTGGGGGGAGCGGCCGCGGCTTCGGCCTGGATGGAAAGGGTTTTGAAGGCAAAGGAAGCGCGAGCGTCTTTTGCGCGCATACTCCCTGGGGTAAACGTAGCCTGGACGGAACCGCCTAGTGAACTTAAAAGAGAGAGCATATCGCCGGGGAGGAAGGTGATATCAAGAGTTCCCTGTTTCAGAGTTGCATTCAGCGCGGGAAATCCGGCAAGGACGGCAACGGGTTCGGCCGTGGAAACGTTCTTCAGCGCTGCTGTCACCCGTATCTTTTTTTGAAGATAAACCTCGGATGTAACGTTACCTTTATAGAAATCGGCAGCCGAAATTTTCAGCATGGTTCCGGAGTTGGGGGCTGGGATAATGTGAACATCGACGTTTGCTGGGGTAAACTTCAACAGTTCAGCCTTGTCGGCCATGATGTGAATATCATAGCCGCAGGCAGGAACGTCATTCTCCCGCAAATTTTCTTTGGAAGGGGAGGACGGAAGGACGGGAGGCGGCAGACGACTCATATCTGGTGCATTCCCATGCAATTCCGGAAAGAGGGCATCGAGACCAGCCTGCTTGGCATGGATGTTGATGCGTATGTCCGGCTTTAAAAATTCCGCGCAACTCCCCGAACCGGTGAAGTCCATATCAAGAACTTTGGCGGTGAGTTTGGGAACGACAACTCCGTGGGGAGTAAGCTCGAAGGAGTCAAAACTGCCGGTGATGTTATCAAGCGCGTTCTGCAAACCTTTTGTTATGGCACGACCAAAGCCGAACCAGCGTGTCAGGCTGAAATGGTGGATAGCGGCGTGACCTGTGAGGACGGGTTTGCCTTCTTTGAAACCTGAAAGCAGACCCGAGACTGTCAGACTGTCGTCTTCCATGCGAAGGTCGGCGTTTTCTATCTGAATGGGAATATCCAAGCCTGAAAGAGTAAAAGGAATTCTGGCTGACATGGGAACATCATGACTGTTCATGGTCATTACAGCAGTGGCCGTTGTTGTGCCTTTGCCCAAATACAACCCTTGTTCAGGAGCGATATCAAAGTTTCCATCCATCGTCAGACGAAGGGGTTCTTTAAGCGGAAAATATCGGTAAGGTGCGGATATTTCATGGCCCCATACAGCATCAAGCGATCCCATTTGAAGGGAAGTAGAGAATGTTGCTGTGCTGGATAAAAGGCCGGATAGTTTTCTTTTTACCCTTGGGATGGAGAGCGTTGTGTTCGTGGCAGTAATATCTACATTCGAATCCAGAGCGCAGTGAATGGATGCGATGGAGAGATTCAGATGCCCGGGAAAGAGGCCTGGAAGCCGTGTTGTACTTTCAATGCCGGAAAGAACAAGAGCACTGCGACCATCTGGACTGGAAAGACGACAGAGTCCTTCGTGTATGGAAAAGCGGGTTCCGATGATGGACGGGTGAAAATCGGGAAGTTTGAAGGATGCAGATGGCAGTACATTGGTATTTTTCCGAGATTGCATCAGTTGATCCAGAAGTTGACCGGAAACGTCAAGTGTTGGGCTGTCAAGGTACAATCTGGTCACTATGGGTTTGAGCCGCAACAACGAACCCCAGCTTATTTCTGCCAGGGCATGGCGTACAAAGAGTTCAATGTGATCCATGCTTCCGCGGATCAGGCTGAGATTT
Source organism: uncultured Mailhella sp. (assembly GCA_964632155.1). Lineage (GTDB taxonomy): Bacteria > Desulfobacterota > Desulfovibrionia > Desulfovibrionales > Desulfovibrionaceae > Mailhella. Next base: position 13,503 of record CAZWBH010000009.1, on the reverse strand, counting down.
CGCAGATTCAAGGTAGGGCTAGGGAAGAAGGAGAGAGAGATTTCGCCGATGGAACATTGCACATCCAGACTGGAACGTAATTCTCTGGAAACAGTTTCGCCCAGTCTGGCAGGCTGGAGCCATGTCAAGTACATATATGCGGATCCCGTGAGGAAAATTCCCCACAGGACGAGCAGTATGGTTCCAAGCCGTGGCTTTCGCATATTCCCTCTTGACGTATAGCGGGAGTTTTCGTACCGATTGTTTGTCTCGTGCTTTTCCTGCACAATAAAAAATTTGCAGGATTTTCACAAGCGGGACATAAAAATTTTGAAGTTTATCACAAAAGTGTTCCGTCTGCAGGAGTTTTCATGACTTTTTATGTCTACACGGCTGTAGCCGTCCTTTTTCTTACAGGATTGACGGGGGGAATATTGCCGTTTCTTTCCGCATGGGATCGCTACAACGCTATGGCACGCAAACGATCCTTGTATGATAAAAGCGCAGGACAGATCGAAACATTTTCGACTCTTGTCCTTATTATATATGCTGTTATTCTTGGCGCAGATATGCTGTTGGGAGGGCGCATTGATCAGAATATGATTGGCCCTTGGGTAACGGTTTGGGAACTTCTGGCCATGACTTCCGCTCTGGCGGCATTGTGCGCTACAGCATCCCTTATGGTTACGGTACCCTTTAAAAAAATCACAAACATATGCAGTGGTCTTTTGGCGCTACTGGGGCAGGCGGGAGCCTGTTTGATCCTGTGGGCGTTCTGTCTTGGGGCATTGACCGGGTCCGGAAGCACGCCTGAAGTCGCACAGCAGGCTTTTGTCGTTTTACTGGATCGACAATATTGGCCACAACTGGGGCTTTTTGTGGTTTTTGATGTGCTTCTTGGCGTAACATCAGCCTATGGGCTTTCTTTGTGTTGGCATATACTTTGCCGTAATAAAGACGATTTTGGGCGAGACTTTTATTCCTTTGTCCTTGGTATGCGCGCGCGTCAGGCTTCATATGCGGGTTTACTACTCCTCCCCGTATCCGTGCTGATATTTGTATTGTATCCACTGGATCCCGTCAGGGCGCAGGAACTGATGCCTTTGGTCGGCGCCGGTTCTGAGTACATATTTTCGGCAGGGTTGCTTGCTTTTCCACTGGCGGGGTTTCTTTGGTATGCCATTTCGCGTGCTTCAATGCCCATGCAACGGCGATCTTTGGCCTTTCTCGCCATGATATTCCTTTTTGTTGGACTGTACGCGACGCTTGTGCGTTTTTAAACGTTAGTAGCGAACAAATTTGCTACTTAACAATTGATTCTGTCAACTTTGCAGATGAGGAACGGGTCATGTACACAAGTGTATATTTTGCGTTTAAAAAACTTTTAGCGCAGAGGAGAAATGTGACACCGTTGCAAAAAATGATTGCTACCCTTTTTTTCTTGTTATCAGACAAATTTTGGCGGCAAAGTTTGTCGTTTCGTTCCTAATGTTTACCTGTTATAACTAATTTTTTGACAGTTCCGATCATTGGGTACACTGCTCCCAGGAAAAAGAGAGTATCCGTGCGCGTACAAGGTTAAAATTCCTGCTCCACTTTTTCCGGATACACAGAGTAGCTTCGTTGGAATGCGCCCAAGATTTGTTCATGACAAAGAAGAATATATCCAATTTTCTATGCTTATCTCAAGATATTAATTGACTTTTTCCAGTGCGGTGATCTCATAATTTTTTCTTGCACTCACTGGAAAGCTGTCCGACTTTTGTTGTTCTGTGCGTCAACGTCTGCACAGTCTCACTGTATACTCTGCTCACCGCATTTATGACGAATGTCCAGCCAGCTATATCTCGTGTGCTAACCTCCTCTCTCCTTATCCAGCACAGTATTTAGACAAGCTCGTGACGTCCCTCGTTTGTCGCATTCACCAAGGCTGTTAAGCCATAATCATTCTGCTCATGTCTATTCTTCACCCTGGCAAGCAAGAACTGGATGACGTCGCTTTAATTATTGAGATCTGCCCACATCAGGGCTGTACCCTCATCCTTGTCCTGCGTTTCCATGTCTACCCTATTATCCAGCAGTACTTGAATACGTCTCTCAGTGACGATGATATGCAACGTACATCAGCACGTCTCTTGCTTCGGTATCAGCAACGGCAATAAAGTGTACATATGGTCTGCACATCTTCATTTTCGACTGCCTTAAAAAGGGGAAGGTTTTGTCCTCTGAACCTTGCATCCAGAATTCCTCCCTGCCTGTTCGCAATGCAGGTATGCGCTCCAGCGTTCACTTCAAGTTTACACTATGGTCATGTGCATATTTAAAGAAGCAAGAGTAGCTATTTATGGTCTTTTCTGAGAATGCCTGCGTTATGACATTGACATAAATCTTCCCCGGATTGAAGGGAGGGGCTGTTTCCCTCCCTTCATCCGTTTGTGCGGCAGTGGGTGAGAGTTGTTCGATTCCCTCTGTTTGAGCCGTACGAAAACTGATGTTTATCTTGCGGCGCGATTGAGCGACGCAGGCAAAAGCGAGAAGGAAAATATGTTGCGGTAATACTACCTTTCGAGAAGCGGAAGCCTCAGCAGAACTCAGTCGAAAATAAGCGGTCCGAGGCCCATGCCGACAAGCCAGGCCATAAGAATACATATCACCAGCAAGGGAAGGGAAGCCTTGAAGAAGTCTCCCGAGGTCACATATCCTTCCGACCCCAGAAGAGCGGCCGCCATGGGCGGGGAAGAGAAGGGGAACATGATGGCGAGATTTGCGGCCATGCCCACAGTGACACTTACCGGAATCGGTGGAAGCCCGTTTTGGGCAGAAAAACTGGCGGACATGGGAACCAAAAGGAAAATGATGGCCACGGGATTGACAATCTGTGCCATGAGCGCACAGGTGATGATGAGCGCGAGCCATATCAAACTGGACGGCATACCAACGAGCATCCCTCCGAGCAACTCTCCCAGCCATTTGTCGATATGACTGTCAACTATGGTTTGTCCCAACACCTGTCCGCCAGCAATGAAGAGGATGATATCCCAGTTGATGGCTCTAAGACCGCTTTTCCAGTCCAGCGCAAAGGTGATATTTTCCCTAGCTTCCACGGGAATGAGAAAAAGCGATGTTCCGGCAGCAAGGGCGATAAACGGTGTAGTCAGGAGTTTTTCCAGTCCAGTCATTCCCAGTGCCTTGCAGAGCGGTTGACCGAAACTCCAGCAGAGCAGCGCGATGACAAAAACGGTGAGCGTGATTTTCTCCCTGCGCGACATCGGCCCCAGAGCCTTCAGTCTGTCACTGACAACGTCAAGAGAAATGCAGGCGTTGTCCTGGGAACAGTTGCGGATATACAGGAACCAGCACACGCCAACCATGGCCGCAAGCCACAGCAGCGCAAGTGGAAAACCTATGGCCGACCATTCCCAAAACTGGACGTCATAGTGAACGGCCGAAGCCACGATACCCATGACCAGCAGATTCGGCACGCCCCCCACAGGAGTTCCGCCTCCGCCGAGATTGGATCCCACAGCGCTGCATGCAACCAGTGCGCGGGGAAGCTTATCGCCTGGAGTCGCGTTCATACTCTTCCCCAAAGCAACGGCGATGGTAGTGAACAGAATGGCCACGGGAATATTGGGCATGAAGGACGAAAGAATACCAACCGAGAAACCGTAGAGGATGAGCAACCTTGCCGGGCTGTGATTGACCCAGGACGAAGTTACCATGCAGTAGGTGTAACGTTCGATGAGACGGCTTTCCTTCATGGCTCCCAGCAGTAGCATGGAACCCAGCATAATCATTATGATGGGACTGCCCAGAAACCCGATGGCTTTTGGCAGGGGAAAAACGCCCATGATGATGCTCAGGGGGATACCGAGCATGGCGGTCAAGGGCAGAGGAAAGGCGTTGGTTAGCCACCACATGATAATCCAGAGTGCGAGGGCAAGCCCTTTGAGTCCCTGTGGCCCAAGGGTTTCCGGGGCAGGGCAGCATAGGACAAAGGCGGCAATGAGCGGGCCGGAAAAGATACCAGCCAGATGTCTCGCGCAAGCGGATTGGGGATGTTTCATAACATAGTCTCCAGGTTTTGCGTCACTTTCTTTAAAGAGATGAGGAAACCGCCCGGAGTCAAAACTTCGGGCGGTAGGCAGATGCTACATACGTATGTCGCGCCATTTTGTGACTACGCTACCGTCATCTTTTTTGAAAATATCAAGCATCTTGGTTGCAAGGAGCGGGTTGGTGAAGGTGTAGTCGGAGCGCTTGTGCAGGCCGCGGCTTTCCTTGCGTTCGAGGGCAGAGCGCATGATGGCTTCAGCGCAGTCAAAGAGATCCAGCACCTCGGCTGCGCGCATGAGTTCATGGGCACTCGCAGTAGAAAGGAGCGCGGCTGTTTCGCGGCGGAGCCTGGCCAGATAGGTGAGTCCGGCGTTGAGCAGCGTTGCCGAGCGTACATGATAGGGTCCAACGGCAGCGTAATCGCTCATAAGTTGCGTCAGGGCGATATTGGCGTCTTGCCAGTCTGTGCCGTTTTCCCGGTGCATGAACGAGGACAGTAATTCCATCTTATTTTTGATGGCGGGAAGTTCGTCCAAAGGCGTGTCACTGCTTTGCGGAATATCGTTTGCGGCGGCTTTGCCTGCACGCCATCCTAGCCATGCGGCGAAGCTTACTCCGCCGCCGAAGTTACCGGCTACATCGCCTGCGGCAAACAGGCCGGGAACGGTAGTGTGGCCGTCCTTATCCACGTCCAGGCCTCGTCCCATGAGAATGGGTTCAAAGCGGGTAAATTCCACGGCGTGTCTGGCCGGGTCAATGTGCTTGTCGTCCATGTAGTCGAGGAGCGCAGAGAGGCCTTCATCAAACATAGCCTTGCGCATATAGGCAAGATTTTCCGGAGTGTTTTCCGAGCAGTCCAGATAGGCAGGGCCGCGTCCGTTGGCCATGACATCAAGAAAGGCCGTATTCCATACATCGGATGTGGGATCGCCGTATTTCGGGTCGGGTTTTGTGACAAAGGGTCCGAGGGGCGAACCGTCGGGGTAGCGATAGACGCCAATCCATGTGCCCTTGCCTGCGCGCTGGAAATACTTGGTTCCCGCATGGCAGAAGGGCAATTCCATATTCACCATGGCCGCGCCAGCGCGCCAGCCCAACGCCTGTCCGCCTGCGTTGTTCGGGCAATGGGAGGTGTTGAACAGGTAATTGGGCGTGGTGGCGTTGACGTAGAGCCGATGAGTGAGTCCAGTGGTGAGAATGATATTGGGAGCATTGACGAGAACGAAGGACGGTTCCTCCCTGCTGGTATCCAGAGCCAGGGCACCGCATATCCGATCATGATCCCTGGCAAGTTCCACCACGGGGTGATGGTTGAGTACCGTGACCCCGCGTTTTTTCATCTGTTCGGCCAGCACCTTTTTCTGATGACGACCGTTCATCTTGAGGAAGGGGCAGGGCATGCCGGGAAGCGTATGTCCCTGAAAATTCCAGTGACCGAGAGGCCGCATGTCAATACCCCAGGCTTCCCATTTTTTCACAAGGTCAAAACTTTCGAGGAGATGCAGGCGCACCAGCGCTCTGTCTTTTCCCAATCCCACAAAACCATTCATTATGATATTTACGATAGCTTCCACATTGTCACCGTGTACCTCGGGAATGTAGCAGGTGAAGTGGTCGTTACCGGAAGCTCCGGATCCTGAACGTCGAACATGACATTTTTCCAGGACGAGAACCCGTTTTGCTCCATGTTCTGCGGCAGATATGGCCGCCATGGCTCCGCCTATGCCTCCGCCGACAATCACAACGTCGGCTTCTACGACCTGAGATACGGGAATCATTGCGCTACCTCCCGGGTAAGGGTGTCGGCGTCGACGTGAAGCAGCATGAAACTCAGCGGAATACGCAGGCTGATGGCATGTTGCGGGCAGTCAGTGACGCAACAGTTGCAGTGCCAGCATTCGTCCGGATAGCGGACACGAGGAACCGTATCCACACCGCGATTGAAGGCAAAGATGTCTGAGTTGCAGATATCCGCGCATGTTCCGCAACCCACACATTTTTCGGCATTGATGACAGGGGGCATGGCATTCTCCTTGCTTGAGATTTAAGGAATATTGTCTTTTTCAAAGCAAGAAGTATGCCAAAAATAAAATATAAGAATATCAATAGAATACTTTTTAACATCTTGACATAATATAGAAAAATACAATATTTTTATAGAAAAATTCTTTATTTGCGTGTGGGGAGGCGGTATGCCGGAACATCTGAACTATGGCGATGATTCTTTTTTTCTGGATCAAAACGCAATTTCATGTGGCATTATGTGCCGTATGGGCGGACTCGAACAGGCACTTCGTTTTCTCCGCCGGAGCCTTCAGGAATGGAATGTTAATCGCATTACACTTGTCTGTGTTGCGCAGAATCTCAGTGTCTTTTTCCCTGTAGCGGATACCAACGTCAGAGAATACGGGCCCGTACGGCGACTTGCCGGAAAGGAGCCGCCCGTTCTGTTGCCGGACAAGTTGGAGGAAGCCTGCGTGATCAATGATCTAAGTAGCTATCGCCCTTTCCTTGAAAGAGTGTTCGAAAGTCGGGAAGTTCCTCTTTTTCACTATGCGTCCCTGATTCGTATTCCGCTTTTTGTCTGTGGGGAATATCTGTTTCAGATTCAGTTCTGGAGTGAACGGAAAAATGCGTTTTTGCCCGCACAGGCGCAGAGACTGCAAAAAATGCTGGAACCTCTCGCTGAAGCGTTGCGTGAACGCTTTTCTCCTCTCATGACCATGCTTCCCGAATCCGGCTTCGAGGCACAAGAAGCGGATGCGGCGCTTCAGCGTTGTCCTGCGCTGGCACAGGTGCGACGTGCTGTGATATGTGTGGCACCAACGCAGAGTACGGTACTCATTCTTGGGGAATCGGGAGTGGGCAAGGAATGTGTGGCCGATGCGATACACGCGCTTTCGCCCAGAAAAAACAGGCCATTCATCAAGGTGAACTGCGGCGCCATTGCGGAGACACTGATTGACAGCGAATTGTTCGGCCATGAACGCGGGGCGTTTACAGGAGCCAGTGCGACGCGCTCTGGCTACTTCGAAGCCGCCTCGGGGGGAACGCTGTTTTTGGACGAGATAGGAGAGTTGCCTCTCCCCGCACAGGTGCGTCTGCTGCGCGCGCTTGACAGCCGATGTATTTTCCGCGTGGGGAGTTCCAGGCCAGTGTCCGTGGATGTGCGCGTGATTGCCGCGACCAACAGAGATCTGGGGCAGATGGTCAAGGAAGGGCGTTTCCGCAAGGATCTGTATTACCGTCTTGCCGTATATCCCATATCCGTACCACCTCTTCGGGAACGAAAAGAGGATATCCACTCCCTGCTGAACTATTTTCTCCAGTCAAAAACACAGGAGATGGGCATGCCATTTTTGCCGTCCTGCCCTGCCGTGGAACGGGAAAAACTGCTCAAGTATGCCTGGCCGGGCAATGTCCGTGAACTGGAGTTTGTGGTGGAGCGCGCTCTTATCAACGCCCGTGCCGGAGACCATGAAGGAATTCTTCACTTCGAACTCATGAATGTGGAGGCGGAGCATCCTTCAGCGGAGAGCATTATTGGCGACTGGCCAACTCTGGAGAAACTTAAAGATCGATATATTGCACTGGCTCTGGAAAAAACGGGCGGGCGGCTCAGTGGCCCCAGGGGAGCGGCTTCTCTGCTGGGGGTGCATTATACCACGCTTTATGCACATCAGAAAAAGGCGGAACTCACCTCTTGTTCACCATAAAGAGCTGTATGTACGGGCCACGGCTGGTTTGCAACAGAAAGCGCTTTTCCACGTTGAGAGTGTGATCGGATATCACATCCGGCGGGGTGGAATCGGTATCCAGAAGCAGGAAGCGCTTTTCCGGTACGTCGGCAAGAGAAGTTATGGTTTTGGCATCGCGGCCAACTTCCCATTCGTTTATGGGTCCAACGTGGTCAAAGGAATAGCAGGGGAGTGTTGCGAGTTCCGGCAGAGTGCGTACTTCTTCGAGTGAGCAGGTGGGGGGCGTTTTCTGGACGATGGGGCGAGTTGCGCCCATACGAAAACCTGCTAGGCATACAAGAAGAACCATGAGGCACGAAATCGGAACCAGAAAGCGCGGGAAGCGCAGACCGAAGCCCCCGAGACCGAGGCAGGCAAGAGCGAAGAATCCGACGTAAAGAGCGTGGTCGCGATTGTGCCACGCTATGAACAGGCACAGGAACACGGCAACGAGCGCGCCAAGCCCGAGGTGTACGGTGATGATGCGTTCTTCCAGGCGGGAGAGCGTACGCCCTCTTAGCCCCGTTACCCAATGGTGCAGTACCTGCGCGGTGAGGAGGGCAAGGGGAAGCATGGTGGGCATGAGGTAGCGTTCTTTCTTTTCGGGCACCAGAGAGAGCAGGAGCAGGGAAAGGAGGAACCAGCAGAGGAAGAAAGCCTGTTCTTTGGTATGTTCTTTGGACTTGTTGAGCCAACGGCTACCAAACCCGGCAAGGCAGGGCAGAATCCAGGCACCTGTAAAAGCGGGAAAGGAAAGATAGAAGAAGAACGAGGCCGTGTGCCTGTCGCTCCAGGCTTTGATTTCCCCCTGGGCCACGCTGGCAGCCACATGGGGCACGGCAAAGTACACATAGAGGTACCAGAGCGATCCTATAAAGCAGCCTCCCAGGAGGATGACGCCAAGGCGCTTCCATGGCACGGGGCGGCGGAAGAAGAGCAGAGTTACGAGAAAGGGCAGAAGCATGGTGTAAAGCTGCACCGGACCCTTACTGAGCACAGAGGCGGCCATGAAGAGTACGCCTGCGATAAGCCATCCGCGTTCTTTGCGCATCAGTCCCACAAGGGCGCCGGCCATGAACACCACGGAATAGATATCCCAGGAATTGGTGGTACCGAGTTTGAGCGTGAGTAGCGTGGAGGCAACGACAAGGCCGGCATAGAAGGCGCTTTTTTCATCGTCAAAGAGCGTGCGAGAGAGATCGAAGCAGAAGACACTGAGCAGGCCCGTGACCAGAATCACGGGCAGATGCAGGGCAAACATCGACGCCGCGGGGTTTTGCAGGAAAACAGGCACGGTGAGCCAGATGGGTAGCGGGGGTTTGTTGAGGCGTATTTCGGTGAAGAGATGTGGAATGAGCCAGTCGTGATCCAAGGCCATGGATTGTGCGGAAATGAGATTGCGTGCTTCCATGATGCCGGTGCCAAACACATAGACCAGGGGTAACAGTACCAGGATAGAAAAGATGTAGAGCAGGAAGCGTTTTTGCATAAAAACTCTGTGAAGCGTGCTGGAGATTAAGCGCGCGGGGTAGAAGAGCGCTTTTCGCGCAGGCCAATCATAATGTTGCGCGCATAGGCGGCAAGTCCCATGGCCTGGCCGAGAATGAGCACAATATCAAGCCGTAACACAGCATAGAGGCAGATAAGCAACGATCCTGTGAGGCTGATGACCCAAAAGCCCAGGGGCAGCACAGACACATGATGTTGCGCGGAATACCACCACTGATAGACGAAACGCAACGTGAACAGGGCCTGGCTGAAGCAGCCGAACACCAGGAGCGGCAGGGGAATATCCGGATTGCGGAAGAGAATGTGGGTAACATCAACGCCGGTCAGGGCAAGGCTTGTGGCTGCCAGCGGTGGCGTGACCATGAGCAGCGCGCGGACAGGCAGGGCGTAGCGGCTCCAGATACCGTTGGCGTTGAGATTCCACAGGTAGATGTAGTAGGAGATGAACTGCCCCAGGATAATGGCAAAGTCGTTCCTCAGCCAGCCGTAGAGCATGAGCAGGTAGGAGCCGCAGATGCTGAATACCCAGAACAGCGCGGGCGAAATAATTCTCTTTGCGCGTTCTGTTTTTATCCACTGGTGGAGCATGCGCAGGGAAAAGAAACCCTGTGCAAGCAGGCCCACGCTGGTGATAAAAAGATATTCCTTCATCGCAACTGGTTGGAGTTCCTGGCCGCGCCGCTTATTTCTGCTCCACGTTGCCAGCCTTTATGCTGTAGACAATGTGCCTTTTCTGCATCCAGCGCACGGCCAAGCAGTCGAGAAAGGGAGAAAGAAGGCGATTCCAGAGATGGTACTTGGAAACGCCGGCCACGCGTGGAAAGTGCGACACATCCACCTGCTTCACCTTGCCGTGTTCAAGCTGTACAAGGGCGGGGAAGAAGCGGTGCATGCCCTTGAAAAAGGGCAGGGAACGGGCCATGGCTGTGCGCATGACCTTGAGCGGGCAACCGGTGTCGCGCGCGCCGTCCTTGATCATCATGCGGCGGAAGCCGTTCGCCAGGCGTGATTGCAGCTTTTTGAAGCCCGTGTCCTTGCGCTTGGCGCGAACGCCTGTGACCAGGTCGTATTCGTCAAGATACGGGGTGAGGAGGTCGAGTTCCTCGGGCGCCGTTTGGAGATCCGCATCGATGTAGGCAAGGTAGGGCGAACAGACATGATCCATACCGGCCTTGAGGGCGCTACTCAGCCCTGTGTTGCATGAAAGCTCAATAAAGAAGAAAGCCCTGTACTCCGAGCAGACCGCGCGGATGCGTTCTCCGCTGCTGTCGGTGGATCCATCGTTGATAAAAAGGACACAGGAGGAAAGTTTCGCCCTGGGCAGGTAGGCGGCAAGGCGTGAACAAAGCGCCTGCATATTGTCTTCTTCATTGTAGACGGGAACAAGTATGGTGAGTTCAAAGGAAGAGGTTGGGTTTTGCGGAGTTGTCATGGTATGTTTCTCAATGTGGCGCTGAATGGTAGATAGTGAAAATTTTGGAAGATTTGTTGTTACTGAGGGAATCTTATCTTTCTTTAACTTTAAGGTTTAAGGGGATTGCTTTCTGAAAGGAACCATGCGGCAAAGCGGTGTATGCCTTCGGCAAGGGGAGTGGATGGATTGTAGCCGGTAACGCGTTTAAGCTTTGTGGTGTCGGCCCAGGTGCGGTACACATCGCCCTGTTGCATGGGATGCATATGGATGATGGCCTTTTTGCCCAGCGACGCCTCAAGCATATGGAGGAAGTCCATGAGCGCCATGGGGCGGCCGCAACCCACGTTGTACAAGTCAGTGGGGATAGTGCCTGTGGGTATGTGGTTGATGAGCCGAACCACCGATTCGATGATGTCGCCTATATAGGTGAAATCGCGGAAATGTTGGCCGTTATTGAAGACTTGAACAGGAGTGTCGGAGCAGATAGCCGTGGCAAAGAGCATGGGCGCCATGTCTGGTCTGCCCCAGGGTCCGTATGCAGTGAAAAAGCGCAGGCCCGTTGAGGGAATGTGATAGAGCTGTGCGTAAACATACGCCATGAGTTCATCACAGCGTTTTGTGGCGGCATAGAGAGAAACAGGGGTGTTTACCGGATCATCTTCGCTAAACGGCGTTTTTTCGTTGCTTCCGTAGACAGAACTTGAAGAGGCATACAGGAGATGGCGCACGGGATGGCGGCGGCAACACTCCAGAAGGTTGACGAAACCGAAGACGTTGCTCTGCACATAGGCATAGGGATTTTCCAGCGAGTAGCGCACGCCGGCCTGCGCAGCCAGGTTGAAGACTACTTCAAAGGTGTTTTCCGCAAAGAGTTTTTCGAGACCATCCTTATCTTCCAGATGGAGCTTCACAAAACGGAAATTCGGTTGTGAGGCGCTTTCCACGGAGATGCCATAGGCCGGATCTGCGACATGTACGCCAAGGATGGCCAGACGCGCTGTCTTGAGCCGTGGAGAGTAGGAGGCATTCAGGTCATCTATGCCCGTGACGTTATGCCCCATGGCGAGCAGTTTTTGCGCCAGAAAGGAGCCTATGAACCCGGCTACGCCAGTAAGAAATATATTCATGTACAATCCTCACGTCTCGAAGCGGCGTTTTGTCCATGGAGAAAGGGCGACAGCGCCGTGCCGGCAGGGGCAGGAAGAGCGGATCAACCTATCCTGTAGCCAAGGAATCCGGCTTTTTCCAGCGTCTCCTGGCGGTAGATGTTCCTCCCGTCGAAGACAACGGCCTGTTTCATGGCAACTTTTAGTTTTTTCCAGTCGGGCAGGCGAAATTCCTTCCATTCCGTGACCACTGCCAAAGCATCGGCGCCCTTTGCGGCCTCGTACATGTTAGGAGCAAAGAAGAGGGTATTGCCCAGCAGACTTTGTGCCTTTTCCATGGCCACAGGGTCATAAGCGTGTACTATGCAACCCGCATCAAGAAGACTGCGGATCAGCACAAGGGAAGGTGCTTCGCGTAGATCATCGGTGTCTGGCTTGAAGGAAAGGCCCCACACGGCCACAACCTTGCCCGCAAGATCGTTGTGAAAGAAGCGGGAAATTTTTTGGAAAAGCACGGTCTTCTGCTTCGCGTTTACGCGTTCCACGGCCTCAAGTACGTCCATCTTGTAGCCATGCTGCGTAGCGGTGGCCATGAGCGCCTTTACGTCTTTGGGGAAGCAGGAACCGCCGTAGCCGCAGCCGGCGTATAGGAACTTTGGGCCAATGCGCTGATCCATGCCAATGCCCTTGCGCACCATGTCCACATGGGCACCTACGCGCTCGCAAAGATTAGCGATGTCGTTCATGAAGGAAATGCGTGTGGCCAGCATGGCGTTGGCCGTGTACTTGGTGAGTTCGGCTGAGGCACGATCCATGAACAGCATGCGGTCGTTCGTGATCATGAAGGGGCGGTAAAGCTCTGTCATCACGGAGCGGGCGTGAGCGCTTTCCACGCCAATAACAACGCGGTCGGGCATCATGAAGTCGTTCACCGCATGCCCTTCCTTGAGAAATTCAGGATTAGACACCACGTCGAAGTGGTAAGCAACGTTACGCCTTGCAAGCGCTTCCCGGAGAATGGTCTCCACTTGGGCAGAGGTTCCCACGGGTACGGTCGATTTGACCACAACAACGAGATCACCCGCCATATATTGCCCTACAGATCGGGCGGCACTGCATACATAACTCACATCGGCGCTACCGTCCTCGCCTTCGGGCGTGCCCACGGCAAGGAAGGCCACGTCTACCCCGGGCAGACAGAGTTCTAGGGAGTTTGTGAAGTGCAGGCGCCCTGCTGCGGCATTGCGCGTGAGCAAGTCGGGCAGGGAAGGTTCGTAAATGGGGCATGTTCCCGCATGGAGTTGCGCTACCTTGGCGGCATCTGTATCCATGCACCAGACGTCAAGACCCATTTCTGAAAAGCATGCGGCTGTTACCAGCCCTACATAGCCTGATCCTATTACGATAACTTTCATAAGGTATTCTTTATTGCGGTTGCGTTAGCATCAAGGAGAAAGTATCCGGCGGGTACTGTCGAAAAACGTCAATGATCATATTTCACAAATAAGGATTTTGTCAATCTGCGGTACTCGTTGGCTGTTTGCGCAGATGTTACAAAATTTTGCATACGGCAGGGCAGAAATCAATGGCCTAACGCGGTACCATCGGTCACGGCGCAGGAAGTGGAGAAGCCTAACGAGTTTCTGGCGGACGATGTGGCGGCGCTCAACGAGGCCGCCGAGGAATGGGAATTTCAGCAAAA
>CAZWBH010000008.1:0-70532 GCA_964632155.1 uncultured Mailhella sp. | reverse complement strand
ACTGTTTTTTGGAGCATACCTGCCTCCCTGAACCTTCCGGACACATTGCGCGGGGGAAGAACAAATTCTTCTAGGGGAAGATACGCGCTTCGTCAAGCACGAGATAAGGGCGAGACATTCACATTTTCAATAGAATTCATACTTCAACTATCTGAAATAAAAAGCAAAACTTGCTGAAATCATCATAAAAGTGCTGCTCTCTTTTCTGGAGAAAAGCCTTTCGGGAGGGAAGCCGTCTTTTCAGTGCGCTTTGACCATACTCTTTACCAAAATCTTTGGTCGCGGAGTGGTACGAAACAAAAAAAGCCTGAAAAATTTTCGCAATGCCCTTTTTGTACTTGTTTTATACAAAAGCTGGTGCTAGACTAGCCCCTATCTTTTCTGTAACAGGCCCGGAGCATCCTTCCTTCGCTCAGGACAGGATGCCCCTTCCTTTTTTATTCAACCGTTTCTACCTTCCTTTTTTCGGGGGAAACACGGCATGGCCGTCACCAGAGACGCGTTACTCAACATCCTGAAAGATGCCTACACCGTTTACTTCGACGATGTCTCTTCTTCATGTTCTGCACCCTTTCTGGTTGCAAGCTATGCCTTCCACTCCCACAACGAGGGCTATATGCTCTCGAAAAAGGCCAAGCTCTGGAGCGCGGAGACACACGAATACGTCTACGTCTTTTCCGTTCCTGAATTGCGCGAAGACGTGTACGAAGACTGCCGCAGACAGGCATACGACTTCGGTATGAAGAATATCCGCCCGCACATTGACCACATGAAGAGTTATATCACCGCCCTCTTCATCTGTGATTCAATGACGGACGGCGCCGCCCAGGCGCTCAGCAAGACCAGAATGCACAAGAATTTTCTGTTCTCTCTCTACGGCTGGATGGAACTGCGTACCGCGGCTGTGGATCTGTTTTCCGGGAACATCGCCGTCAACAGGGCGGGTTCGGAACTGAAGGGCTTCATTCGTGGAAACCTTGAAAAAACCTCATTGAGGAGGAATTAGTTTGAACGCTCTCGTTCTCCTTCTGATCGGTTTTGCCTGCCTCATCGTCGGCTACGTCTTCTACGGCGCATGGCTGGAAAAACAGTGGGGCGTAGACCCAAGCAAACCCACCCCCGCGCACACCATGAATGACGACGTGGACTATGTTCCCGCCAAGGCGCCCATTCTCCTGGGCCATCACTTCTCTTCCATTGCCGGCGCCGGGCCTATCAACGGTCCCATCCAGGCCGCCATCTTTGGCTGGCTCCCCTGCCTGCTCTGGATCGTCATCGGCGGCATCTTCTTTGGTGCGGCCCACGACTACGGATCCCTCATTGCCTCAATCCGGCATAAGGGCGAGTCCATCGGTGAAGTCATTTCCCAGAACATTGGCACGCGTGCCAAACGTCTGTTCCTCGTATTCGCCTACCTGGCCCTGATTCTTGTGATCGCGGCCTTCGCCTCCATCGTCGCGGGAACCTTCAACGGTTTTGACGCTCAGGGCAACACCATTGAGGCAAACGGCTCCACCGCCACCATCTCCATGCTGTTCATCGCGATGGCCGTGGTCTTCGGCTTCTGCGTCTACCGCAAAAATTACAGCCTCACCGTATGTACCGTGGTCGGCATCCTTGCCCTCGTCCTGTGCATCGTCATCGGCCTTGCCTACCCTGTCTATCTGCCCGGCCACACCTGGATGTACATCATCGGTCTCTACATCATGATCGCCTCAGTTACTCCTGTCTGGATTCTGCTCCAGCCCCGCGACTACCTGAGTTCCTTCCTGCTGTATGCCATGATGATTGCCGCCGTGATCGGCGTCTTTGCCGCGCACCCCACACTGACACTGCCTGCCTTCGTCGGTTTCGAAGTCAATGGTCAGTATCTCTTCCCCGCGCTCTTCGTGACCATCGCCTGCGGCGCCATTTCCGGCTTCCACTCCCTCATCGCATCCGGCACCACGTCCAAGCAGCTCAACTCGGAAAAAGACGCCAGACTCATAGGCTACGGGGCCATGCTCATTGAATGCGCCCTAGCCATCGTTTCCCTCATCGCCATCGCCGTGATCTACTCCAAGCAGGGGCCAGAATCCTTCAAGATTCCACCCACCGCTGTGTTCGCTCAGGGGATCTCCCAGATGCTGATTGCCATCGGTCTTGACAGCCCTGAAGCCCAGAAGACCACCTACGGACTTATGATTCTGGCCGTATCCGCCTTCTGCCTCACTTCTCTGGACACCGCCGCCCGTATGTCCCGCTATCTGTTCACCGAATTCTGGCTGAACCCTGGCGAGACCCCCGACACTGTCACTGGCTTCCGTAAGACGCTTTGCAACAAGTATGTGGGTACTGTCATCAGCGTCGTTCTCGGCGTGAGCTTTGGCCTCGGCGGCTGGTCCAAGGTGTGGCCGCTCTTCGGCGCTTCCAATCAGCTCCTTGCCGGCCTCGCCCTGCTTGCTGTCGCCGCATGGTTGAAGAACGCCTCCAAAAACCACAGGATGCTCGTCTTCCCCATGTCGTTCATGATTGTGGTAACCCTCACTTCTCTTGCCTTCACCTTCTTCGCCAAGATCCAGCTTATCAACGCTGGACAGGGCGACCTCACCGCAGCTTATCTGCAGGGCGGCCTTGCCGCTATTCTCTTTGTTCTGGCGTTGTTCCTGGTACGCGAAGCCCTGCCCGTACTCCGCGCCAAAAAGGCTGAATAAAAACTCCGAAACCATCACGTTCCGCCCGCGATTATCGCAGGCATGGTTTTCACAGGCGGTCTGGCCGGAAGGCCCGATCGCCTTTTCTCTGTTCTCCTCTCTGCCTAGAATACGCCCATGGCCATACCCGTTGACGCCGCACTCCCCGAGCTTTATGAAGCACTGCGCACCCATCATCGCGCCGTACTCACCGCACCTCCCGGCTCTGGCAAGACCACGCGCATCCCTCTGGCGCTCATGGAGCGACAGAAGGGCGTCATCCTCATGCTGGAGCCGCGCCGCCTCGCCGCACGTTCCGCCGCGCGCTACATGGCCTCTCAGCGTTGCGAAAGAGTGGGCGAAAGCATCGGTTACCGCGTAAGATTGGACAGCAAGGTCAGCAAGGAAACCCGCGTGGAGATTGTCACGGAAGGCGTACTCACCAGGCGGCTCATGGCTGACCCCGAACTCGCTGGCGTGTCCTGCGTCATCTTCGATGAATTTCATGAGCGCACCCTTCAGGCAGATACCGGTCTGGCCCTCTGCCGCGAAGTGCAGGAGACACTGCGTCCTGACCTAGACATTCTTGTCATGTCCGCCACGCTGGACGTTGCGCCCCTTGCCGCATGGCTGGACTGCAACGTGATCAAGGTCGAAGGCCGCAACTTCCCCGTGGACATCCGTTATCTTCCCTGCCCAGCGGGGTGTGACCCTTTTGACCACACAGCGGCGACCGTGCGCCGTGCCCTAGCTCAAGAGTCTGGCCCAATCCTCGTCTTTCTCCCCGGTCGGAGAGAACTGCGCCGCGTGGCAAGTGCCCTGGAGACTTTGCGCTCTGGCGTCTCTCTGCACCTGCTCCACGGGGATCTCAGCGCCGAAGCCCAGGACAGGGCCATCGCGCCAGCCGCTCCAGGGAAACGCAAGGTTGTGCTTGCCACGGCCGTAGCCGAGACTAGTCTTACCATTGAAGGCATACGCCTGGTCATTGATACCGGGCTTATGCGTACGAGCCGCTTCTTGCCCGCCACAGGCATGAGTGCCCTTGTCACCGAGCGTGTCACCAGGGATTGCGCGGATCAGCGTGCCGGACGTGCTGGCCGCCTTGAACCCGGCGTGTGTTGGCGACTTTGGCATGAAGGGGACATTCTTCACCCCTGCCGTCGCCCGGAAATCCTAGAAGCCGATCTCACGCCCCTTCTTTTGGACATCCTTGCTTGGGGAAGCGATCCTCTCACCCTGAATATGCTTACGCGTCCGCCCGCGTCTTCACTGGAGATGGCCCGCCAAACGCTCCTTGCCCTGGGCGCTGTGCAAGATTGCTCCGACCGCCCGCGCCTTACAGCGCATGGCAGAGCGCTGGCTCGCATCCCCCTGCATCCCCGCCTGGGACACATGATTCTTTCTGCTGGGAAAAACGCGCCCTTGGCCGCGGCTCTGGCAGCCATCGTGGAAGAAAACACGCCAGGGGCGAGTTGCGACATCCGCCCGCGCCTCGCTACCCTGAAGCATGACATCCGCCTGCGCCGTTCCGCAGAACAAATTCTTGCTTTGGCCAGAGGCGGCAAAATCTGCCCATTCCCGGACTTAACACTGCGCGAGACGGAAGCCGGATCCTTGATCAGTCTGGCCTGGCCCGAACGCATCGCCCAGAAACGCAACCGCGGGAGCTTCCGCCTGGCTTCAGGGCGCGGCGCTGAACTTCCCCAGGAAGATGCTCTTGCAGACGAGTCTTTTTTGGCCGTGGCAACCTTGGACGGAGGAACTAATGGCACAGGGCGTATCTACCTTGCTGCGCCTCTTTTAAAAGAAGAGCTGAAAGAGTTGTACAAAGAGCGCCTCTGCCGTGAGGAGATTGTTTGCTGGGAGGAAAGGGCGGAGGCAGTAGCGGCTCGCACACGCGTTCGATTTGGTGCGCTCCTTCTGGAAGACAATCCCCTGCCCAACCCACAGGAAGAAGCGGTACGCGCCGCCGTGCTTGAGGGCATACGCCGCCTGGGTTTGGAATGCTTACCTTGGACAAGGGAACTGCGCGAATGGCAGGCCAGAGTTCTGCTCCTGCGCGGCCTGGAAGGCGGCGAGATCTGGCCGGACGTGAGCGATGCCACTCTGCTGAAGGCCCTGAATTCTCCGGAAGATAATTGGCTGACCCCCTGGCTTTATGGTGTGACCAGACGCACTGAATTCTCCGGCATACCTCTTGGCGCGGCCTTGCGCGCTCTGCTTCCGCGATCGCTTGCCCGCAGGCTGGAAGAAGAAGCGCCCACGCATTTCACCGTTCCTTCCGGCTCTTCCATACGTATCTGCTACTCCACGGAGGGCGGTCCGTCCTTGGCCGTAAAATTGCAAGAAATGTTCGGCCAGCCAATATCCCCTGCAGTTTGCCACGGTCGTTGCCCCCTTGTTCTGCACCTGCTCTCTCCCGCAGGGCGCCTTTTGCAGATCACTCGCGACCTTGCCGGCTTCTGGAAAAACGGCTATGCCGCCGTGCGCGCGGAAATGCGGGGGCGCTACCCAAAACACCCCTGGCCCGAGGACATTCTTTCCGCCGAACCCACGCGCAAAACCAAAAAAGCCATGGAACAGGGCTGAGGGCAAGCTATAACGATTCTTTTACGCTTGAAAGGTGAAGAGTTAGAGACTGGGATACTTTTCCAAGTATTTTTCAAACTTTTTCATGTTTCCCTCCCCTCCAATAGACTCATGAACGTTGAAAATCTGAAGAAAAATTCACGATTATTTTTTTTCACCTGATTGTTTTCTTTTTTGTTTCCATTGTTCTCTTTTTTGAATTTGTCTATCGCGCAATTAAATGCACATTCGGGCGTACAACCTTCGAGCAATTGATCATTCATTTAAAAACCCACATATAAATCATAGATATTCATATGCTACTACCAATATCACCATTTGTAATTTTTTTATATTTTAACAATATTTTTTATTGTCTATCATGTGTTCATAAAAAAGAATTCCTTTGTTCTAGGATCATCTTATCTTACTCATGCCTATTCCATTACTGATGAACACTTTAAACAGGGATATTCTCTCTGTAAAATATCAAGTGCGGACGGGAACTTTGCTGATGGAAATAAAATTTATAGAACATACCATGTAATGGCGACTACCATATTGGAAAGTATTGGCGCGTGTATCGAAGGCGGGAGATTTGGCCTGGGAACATCGTTGTTTTTCCATTGGGAAGACGCTCATGGTACAGTATGGACCTAAGTATATTGAAGAAGAATTCCAAAAAATATCCCTGTTACGAGAAGTTTTTTAGAGCAATTTTTCAACTGCTTTTCCAAGCCGCTCTAAATGCGTAGAGTATGCTGGTCTCAAACTTTTGGAAAGTTTTCCATCATGGCTGTTTGAGGGCGTTCCTTTCCCCTATTCTTGGATATCTCTTGTCGTAATCCACGCCGTGGATGATGCGTGGATGCGGGATGAAATCGGGAGAAAGGGGAGAATCCTTCATGTGCGGCGTGCGGAACGATACCCTACAGAGATCAAGCATGATGTAGGGCGCGGCATCATTGACGAAGGGCAAATGTCGGGCAGTAGCGAAGCGCCGTTTTGCTTCTGTCGTCAAGCGCTCCAGGTATGAGGGGGAAAACCAGAGGATGAAGGGTATATCCACATAATAGCGCGAATCCACGGAATCGTGATGACCGTGATGTTTCTTTGTGTCGAACACCTCTTCCCCATGATCAGAGAAAAAAAGCAACGCACTGTTGGGCACGGAACGCAGTCTCTGGATAACGGCAGAAATGATGTGGTCGGTATAGACAATGCTGTTGTCATAGTGGTTGATATATTTTTTTGCCTTGCCTGTGAGCCAGGGCTTTTCCTTGATATCATCACTGCTGGAAAACTTCGCAAAGTCCTCAGGGTATCGCGAAGCGTAGTTGATGTGCGAACCCATGGTATGCACGAAAACAATCCGTTTACCTGTGGAGTTTTTTTGAGAAAGGACGCTGTCAAGAGCAGGTAATATCTTCGCATCGTATGAGCGTCCATACTGATATTCTCCCCTATTCAGATAAATTTTTCTGTCTGCGCCAGAAACCAGTCGAACTATGATGTTGGTATCGTCAATGGTGCTTTGATTGGATATCCACACAGTCTCAAAGCCAGCCTGCCGGAACACGTTGACGAGAGGTATCTCCCCGACATCGGGAACATCCCGGCAGGAAAGCGCGGCGGCAACGCTAGGAGGCGTTCTGCCAAAAGGGCTTATAACGTCATCAAAGACAAAAAGCTCGTTCTTCAGGGCGGTAAGTTCAGGGGTAGTGTCGCGAAAATAGCCGTACAGTCCCCAGTGATGTCGGCTCGAAGACTCGCCGATAAGTACAACGAGGGTAATGGGTACTTCTCCGGCGACAACACCGGGAGCCCGAAGCCCCGCCGCCTTTTCCATGTAGCGGGCAAGATCTTCCGTACTCGCTCTGTAGGCACGCCAGCTTGCGACGACTTGCCAGGCAAGGTTGTCCTTGGCAAGCCTGTCCAGTGTCCCTGAGAACGTTAGCATGAAGAGAACTACGAGAAGCAGGAGACCGCCTATTCGGGCGCCAGAAAAGCCGGAGGTGCTGACTGAAATCAATGCCCTGCGCAACAGTATCAAAGGGAGAGCAAGGAGCGCCAGGAGATAAAGGAGTGCCTTTATGGAAAACTGTGATCTGATAAACTCAACCGTTTCACTGATATTGCTTTCGAAGATGGCATAGAACGAGTGTGGAGAAATGGCTGTTTCATAATAGAAAAGGTGCATCCCCGCCAAGCAGGCAGGGACAAGGCAAAGCACCGTCAAGACAGGGAGCCATATCCGTGCCAAATTCCTCCAGAAGAACGCGGGGAGAAAAAGAAATAAGGTAACGGGCAACCCGTTCAGAAAGCACCGGAGAGGGTACCAAGCATGCGTCTGCACGAACCAGAGTATGTGAACGAGGAAAAAAACGGAACCGGCCAGGAAAAAGACATTGAGGGGAAATCTCCAAGTTAATTCCCTGATTTTATTAAACATCTGTGCAATTCTTCCTGTGCTGAAAGAGAAGGGCTGAGAAAAAGCGACACAAGAAGTTTCGTTATATATCATTAAAATATGACGTGCAATGTTAATTTTTAACAAAAAAAAGTTTGCTATTCTTTTCAAGAATCTTTTTTCAATGAGACGGAGTAGCATGACCAGGCAAAGCATAGCCAAGCTGGCAGCCGAAAATATTGTGTGCCGGCGAAAGGCAGCAGGGCTTACGCAGGCACAAGTTGCCGAACGCCTTTCCGTGGAAAAGGAAAGTATTTCCCGCATGGAAAGTGGAAAAATAGCACTCAATCTTGAGCGCCTTCAGCAGTTTGCCGATATTTACGGATGTACCGTGCCCGATCTCGTCAGGGATAGTTCTGCCGACATTTTGTCGCAGGCGCAAAGCATTGCCGATCTGCTCAGCCTGTTGAATGCCAAAGAAAGGGAGGCAGTGGTTCGCTTTGTCGGCGAAGCCGTGCGACTCTTAAAAATGAAAAATTAAAAGGTGTTCACTGGAAGCAGAGGCGCAGGCTAAGGCTTATCGTGTCAGTTCCCGGATCTTAGCGAGGCTATCCTTAAATCTTCGCGCATCCTGCCGATGAGCGCCGCAGTCTGCGGGCTGAGATGCTTGTGATGTCTGAGTAGAATGCCCCGCTGTGTACCGGGGGCAATATGCCCTCCAGCGGACAGGCGCACAGTTCTTCGCCCAGGTTGCCGTATTTACTGGTCATAAGGCACAATTCATCCATGACGGCAACGCCCATGCCCGGCTTCACATATTTGAGCATGCGGTGATGGTTGTTCACGCTGAGAACAGTCTGAAACGGCTGGGCAAGTGCGGCGAGGGATATGTCGAAAGACGGGTCGTCATTGCCGTCATCCATATTTTCAGCAAGGAAGGAAATGAACGGCAGGCGTGTCAGGTTTTCCTTCGTAGGCGTATCGGGCAGACCAAAGTCGTTGTCTTCCCGGGCAATGAGCAGAGGATGCGAGGTAAAGAGTTCCTCCAGCTGGCAGTTCGACGCCTCGCGTGTGACGCCGGTAAGACCGAAATCCACGCGGGAGCTGGACACATCTCCCACGGTTTCATAGGGACGCGATGAATCTTGATGCATACCTCAGGATGTTCTTTACGGAAGGCGGCAAGGATATGCACGATGAGCGCTGAAAAGGGCAGGTCACTGGAAATGCTGAGGTTCCACGCAGTACGCCAGAGGGCGGGCTGATGTCGGAGCGCATGCCACGCAAAAGTTCAAAGGTGGAAATGATCCAGAAAAATAGACGTTCCTTTTCCGGTGGGATGTGCAGTCTCTTCATATACATGTCGAAGAGTATCGTATTTAGCTGCTCTTCAAGTTGTCGTATCTGCCAACTGATGGTGGACGGGTATACGGGTTCATGAGCTGAGCGGCCTTGCGTATGCTGCCGGTCTGCGCTGTGTAGTAAAATCCCCTCAGAATCTGAAAGAAGTCTCCGCTTAATTCTTCAATCATTATTCTCTCTCGCTTGCATTTCGCTATGTATTCGGAGGCAGTTTCATTGCCCACGATATGCCAGGTTAAGCCAGCTGTGCCTTTCCAGACAAGATACCCAGAAAAGGAAGTATTCTCAGCCGGTTTTTGCGGCGACCTTGTACTCTTTTTTTCAACCTGCCCTCTCTGCCCTTTAAAAAGTTCCCAGCTCATGATCTATGTACCATTTTTCGCGTTTTTTCAAAAATTTTGAGGAAAATTAAAAACCTACTATTTTCGCAGGTTATCCCTTTTCGTCCTTTTTTTTATCGTACGCGGTGAATTTTTTGACTATGAAAAAATTTACAAGTTCAAATAGTTAGCAACAGTTTGACGTTACTGTACGTTATTGTTTGATTTTATCAATCAATTAACAAATTTTTTTGAATTGACAAGACAAACATAGTTATGGATTATTTTCACAAAATTAAACAGGAGGCAATTATGGCTCACATTTCTCTCAAATCCCTGGCGGCATGTGTGCTGGCTCTCGGCCTCTCCGTCCCGGCTCACGCAGCAACTGTGGAAATCCAGGCAGGTATTTTTGGCGGAACGCTCTATCAGATGAGCTACGCTCTTACCGAAGTTCTCAAGGCTCACGCCCCCGAAATCACGGCCAGCGCTGTGGAAACCAACGGTACGGGCATGGGCATCACCAAGGCGTCCCAGGCTCCCGATCGACGCATCGTCGCAGGCACGCTGGTTCCCGTTATGGAGGCCCGTGCCGGTGTACCGCCCTACAAAAAGGCCTTTCCAGGACTGAAGCTCATCGGCAACCTGAGTGAAAATATCCAAACCCTCATCACCTTTGATCCCAACATCAAGACCATAGAAGACCTCAAGGGTAAGCGTATTGGCCTCGGACCCAAGCCCACGGTTCTTGGGCATAACCACGCCTCCATCGTGTCTGCCGCATGTTCCGATCCCAAGGCACTGTCCTTTGAGTACATGAACTGGGGCAGTATGCGCGATGCCATGCTTGATGGTTCCATCGATGCCATGATCCTCGGTGTGAGTACACGCCAGACCCCGCCGTGGGTTCCGGTGGCCGTCTACGGCGAACTCATCGCTTCCCGCGGCACTCCTCACTACATCAATATCCCCGCGGAAGCCGTGAAGAAAGCTTCTCAAGCCGACAAGATTACCTATGACAGCAAGGATGTCCCTGCAGGTGCCATTGCCGACAATGTTCCCCCGAAGGCCATTTCCTCCTGGCGCGACTTGCTCGGCCTCTTTGCCTTTGATGAACTGGACGAACAGACTGCCTATACCATCGCCAAGGTACTCTATGAACACTGTGGTGAGATGGCAACCTATTCCGCTGCAGCCAAGGGTGTCTGGCCTGAACTCATCGTGCCCACCGTGCCTGACGACATGATCCATCCCGGTGCGCTACGTTTCTACAAAGAAAAAGGCCTGCGCTGATTTTGCCACCGTGCGCCGACCAGCCTTGGCGCACGGCTTTCAAATCTGCCCTCTTTCCCTAAGCACGCTTCTTTACAATGAAAGCACCTGTCCGAAGCAGGAGTTGGTATCTGCATACCCTTTTCCCTCGTTAGCACAAAGAGGAATCCATGGAAACAGAAAAAAACAATGTGGTGCGCATGCTCATGGTGGGGGTGGCCCTTATCATGGCGCTGTATCACCTGATATATACGCAGTGGATGCTCATTGGTCCCATTCAGCATCAGAACCTGCACTACATGCTGGCGCTTGTGCTGGTCTTCCTCTGGGCGTTTACCAAGCAGAAAACTGCGTTCAGCAAAGCAGTCGTCGTACTGCTCATCGTGCTGTCCGTCTACGCAACGGCCTATATGTTCCTGAACTACAGCGGGCTTCAGGAAGAACGCGGACCCATGCTGGATCTCACCGGGCAGGATATGTTTGTGGGTGTACTCCTGGTGGGCCTGGGCATCGAAGCTTCACGACGCTCCTTCGGCTGGGTATTTCCCATTGTGGCCCTGTGCTTTATTGCCTATGCGGTGTTCGGCCATAACCTGCCCGGACCCCTCCAGTCCCCCAAAATTGGCATTGACGAACTGCTCGTCAGCTACGGGCTTGATCTCTCCGGCGGCATCTATGGTCAGGTACTTGGCATCAGCGCGAACTATATCTTTCTGTTTGTACTCTTTGGTAGCCTGCTTGGCGCTACCGGCGCGGCTCGCTTCTTTAACCAGGTTGGCATGCTCACCGGTAGCAGGTTGGACGGCGGCCCGGCCATCACCGCCGTGGTGTCCAGCGCGCTCATGGGTTCAGTGACGGGTAGCGTTATGGCCAACGTGGCCGCCACCGGCGCCTTTACCATCCCCCTCATGAAAAAGGTGGGGTATAAACCGTATCAGGCAGGCGCCATTGAAGCCGCTGCGTCCTCCGGCGGGCAGATCATGCCGCCCGTCATGGGGGCCACGGCCTTTGTCATGGCCGAACTTGCCGAAGTGCCCTATGTCACGGTCATGGCCGCGGCACTTATTCCCTCTTTACTGTACTTCCTGTCTGTGGGTATGTACGCGCAGCTTCAGGCAAAGCGCCTGGGCATCCGTATGGATCCTCGCGACATAGCCGCCTTTTCCTTCCGCGCCTTTTTGCACGACGCGCCCATTTTTGTTCTGCCGCTACTTGCCATCATTGCCCTTCTGGTCATGGGCTACAGCCCCATGTTCACCATTTTTTGGGCCATGATGTTGCTTTTGGTACTCAATGTCATCGACATTGTCACTTCCAAAAAATACGATCAGCTAAAGAGCGTTCTCCCCGCCTTCATCGACGGCGCCGTCACCGGAGCCAAGATAGGCGTCACCTGCGCCGTGCTTGGACCCATCATGACCACCGTGACCAAGACGCTTTTGGGCATCAAAATCCCGCAGCTCATTGTCATGTGGTCGCAGGGGAGCATCCCGCTCGCGCTTTTTATCACCATGTGCGTGTGCCTGATCCTTGGTATGGGCGTCCCCACGCTGGCCGCCTACCTGCTTGTTTCCATGGTTGGCATCCCCGTTCTTATCAATATGGGAGTGGATCCCTTTGCCGCGCATATGTTCGTTTTTGTCTTTGCCTGCTTCTCCTGCCTCACACCGCCCATCGCCATCGCGGCTCTGCCCGCGGCCGGCATTGCGGGTTCTTCCTATATGCGGACGGCGCTGGAAGCCTCTCTGGTGGGGGCTGTGGGCTTTGCCATCCCCTATCTGGTGGTAGGCCGCCCCGCCCTCATGCTCGGTCAGGGTCCGCTGTCTGAGACCCTCATCGTCTCCGTTGTAGGAACGTTCACCGTCATTGCCTTCTGTATGACAGTCACGGGCTATGGTCTTCGTCCGCTCAAACTGATGGAACGCTGGGGCCTGGGCGCCGTGGTCGCTCTGTGCGGCGCATGGATAGCCCTGGGGAATCTCATCTTCCTCCTCGCCGGGCTGGCCGCCTTTGCCGTACTCCTCGCACTGCAGTTTCGCGGACGGCAAAAGGCGGCATGACGCGCGAAAACGTTTTCCGAACTCAAAATCTTTCTTATAACCTTTCATAAGGATCACTTCATGAAAATTTCTCCTCATCCGCTTGGCACGCTGTTTGAAACCGACGTACTCGTCATTGGCTCCGGCGCGTCCGGCTGCGGCGCGGCTCTCGGGGCGCGTGAGCAGGGGCTGGACGTTGTGTTGCTGGACAAGGGAAAGCTGGAAAGTTCCGGCTGCATAGGCGGTGGCAATGACCATTACATGGCCGTTTTAGACGAGCCAGGCATCCCGTTTGATACCGCCGAAGACCTTGTAAAATTCTACGCCAAGCCGCTCAATGGCTGGACTCCCGCCATGCTTACCCACGGCTGGTATGACCATATGCGTCCCATGTTGAAACGTCTCGAAGCGCACGGCGTAAACTTCAGCAAGAACAGTGACGGCTCCTACAAACGCACTCAGGGCTTTGGCCAGCCCGGAACCTGGTGGGTACACATTGCCAACGGCATGACCATCAAGCGCGTCATGGCCGGCATTGTCCGTGAATCCGGCGCTCAGGTGCTGGATCGCGTCATGGCCATGAAAATACTCTCCGATGGAGGCAAGGCCTGCGGCGCACTGGGGTGGAACGTGAGTACGGGCGAATACGTCATCATCCGCGCAAAAACCGTAGTTTCTGCCCAGGGCCGTTCTGCAACCCGCGGCTACTCCAATTCCACGCACAACCCCTACAATGTGTGGATGTACCCCTATAACACGGGCGCGGGCGTTGTACTCGGCTACGATGCCGGCGCCGCCGTAACTGAACTTGATACCTATCAGCGCGCCACTCTGGAACCCAAGGGCTACGGTTGCCCGGGCATGAACGGGATCAACAGCTCCGGGGCGCATGAACTCAGCGCCGTAGGCGAACGTTTCATGCACAAGTACGATCCCATGGGCGAAAATGGCGTGCGCAACAACCAGATTCAGGGAACTTACCAGGAACAGATGGAAGGCAACGGCCCGCCCTTCTACATGGATATGCGCCATGTAGATCCGGAGGTTGTGCACGAACTCCAATACATCCTTATGCCCGGCGACAAGGCCACCTTCTGCGACTGGGCCGACTGCACTGAAACGGATTTTCAGCACAAACTGCTGGAAGTGGAAATTGGCGAACTCATCTTTGGCGGCGCCATCGCTGTGAACGATCAGTTTGAAAGCTCCCTTTCCGGACTTTTCTGCGGCAGTATCTTCCTGTACTGCTCCGGCGCCATGTGCGGCGGTTACGAAGCGGGCCGTCAGGCGGCGCTCAAGGCTTCCGGCATGGAGCAGGCCGGAACGATCGACGACGGGATCGTCGCTGAGGTGAAGTCTCATATTTTCGCTCCACTCGGCAACGATGGCGAGTTGCGCTATCAGGAACTGGAAGAAGCCGCCCGCAACGTCATGATGTATTATATGGGCTTCCGTCGTTCCATGACCGGTATGGAACGCGCTCTGGAAAAAATTACCTTCCTGCAGAAGCAGCTCCCCCAATTGCACGCGGAAACCCTGCGCGAACTTATGCGTTGCCATGAATCAGCAGAAGTACTCAAGGTGTGCGAGCTGGCCATCAAGGCCACCATGCAACGCAAGGAAACAGGGCGCTGCGTGTACAAGATCGTTGATTATCCCTCTCTTCATCCCGCAATGGCAAAGCCTCTCCTGCTCATCAAGGGGGAAAATGGCACAGACTACCACTGGGGCAAGGCGCCGCTTCTGTAGGCCTTTTCTGTCCACGCCGTCCCTAAAAACAGGAATGCATCAGTCTCTCAAGGAGTATTATCATGCCGCCTAGATACAGTCGTGAAATCAACGTGCCCATAGTCATGGGCGACAGACTCAAGGAGCAGTTTCGCACTTCGCCCTGCGAACATTTCTGCCCCGCGGGCAATTCTATTCAAAAGATGCAGGCGCTTGTGGAAAAAGGCGAGTTTTCCGAAGCCCTGCGCTACCTGCGCGCCAAGAATCCCTTCCCCGGTATTACCGGTCGCGTTTGCCCCCATTTTTGCCAATCCAACTGCAACCGCGCGGGCCACGACGCCTGCGTGAACACTCGTGCCCTGGAGCGCGCCGTTTATGACTACGCCCCACACGGAGCGGCGCAATTCAAGCGCCGTTCGGCCACGGGCAAAAACGTGGGTATTATTGGCGGCGGCCCTGCTGGTTTGACCGCCGCCTACTTTCTGGCCTTGCTTGGTCACGATGTCCTCGTGTACGAGGCCAGCCCCGTGCTTGGCGGCATGACCCGCTACGGTGTGCCGGACTTCCGCCTGCCCCGCGACGTGGTGGATCGCGAAATCGGCTGGGTACTCGAAACCGGTGTACGCGCCCGGGTCAATACCGTGGTTGGCCGCGACATCTCCTTTGCTGACGTGCGCGCCGCGCATGACGCTCTCATTATTGCCACAGGTATGCCCAAAGAAAACAGCCTTCCCATCCCCGGTGCGGAGTGTGCTGTGAAGGCCGTGGAATTTTTGCGTGAAGCCTCCCTTGGCCTACGCCCCTCCGTGGGCAAACGGGTGGTGGTCATGGGCGGCGGCGGCGTTGGTTTTGACGCCGCGTTTGTAGCCCGGCGTCTTGGCGCGGAAGAGGTACACGTCATCTGTCTTGAAAAGGCCGGCGAGATGCGCGCCCCGGAAGAGGATCTTATTCAGGCTGCGGAAGAGGGCATTATCGTACACAACTCCTGCACCATGTCCGCCATCCGTACCATAGATGGCAAGGCCGTCGGAGTGGAATATTTTGAAGTTCAGGACTGCCGTTTTGACGAAAAGGGGCGCCTTACCCTGGTACCAACGCCGGGCGGCGAACACAGCCTGGACTGTGATACCATAATCTTTGCCGTGGGCATGAAGACAGATCTTGCCTTCATGGCAGAAGCCAAGGTTGAACTTTCGCCCCGCACCTGGATTGTGGTGAACAAGGAGCAGGCCAGTTCCGTCCAGGGTATTTTTGCCGCAGGCGAGGTTTCCTCCGGGCCGGCCTCCATTGCCAGCGCCATTGGTAACGGTCGCCGCGCAGCCTTTGGCGTTCATGCCTGGCTTACCGGCGAAAAGGCCCGCGTCTACGCCATTGGCGAGGATGACACCATCACCGCCCGTGACGACCTGGCCGGCAATGTGGAACCCTATGTGGTTCCTCTGGACGAAATCTACGGCATCCTGCAATATGAAAAAACGGAGCCTCAAAAGCCTGCCTGCGCTAATCACCTAGACTTCACAGAAAACAACGCCGGCTATACCGCAGAACAGGCCACGCTTGAGGCCGCCCGCTGTATGCACTGCGGGCATTGCAAGGGCTGCGGCTCCTGCGTTGACGACTGCCCTGGCTACGTTTTGGAACTCAAACACCTGGAAAACGGACTCGACCGTCCGGAAGTGGTCTTTGAAGACGAATGCTGGCACTGCGCCAACTGCCGCACCAGTTGCCCCACAGGATCCATAGGCTTCCGCTTCCCCCTGCGCATGCAGGTTTAACCGCACCTTCTTTTTGTTCCACACCCTCTGTCCGGTCTCTTCCGGGCAGAGGGGGGTGTGTGGAATCGAGCATACAGGCAAAAAGGGACTTTTTTCTCTCGTCTAAAGGATCTTGCTATGAACAGACGACAGTTTTTATATGCCGGCGCCGCCGCAGTGCTGGCAACGGCGCTGCCGCGCTGGGCTTATGCTGTGAAAGGGGGTTCTGGTACATACCCCCAGGGGTGATGTGCGCGGCATGGTAAAACACGGCATCCATATTTTTCGAGGTGTACCCTGTGGGAAGAATCCGTATCTTGGCGCACTACGACTGGCTGCTCCGGAATATGTCGATCCCTGGAGTGGCGTGGTGGAAGCTACGGCCTTTGGTGATATTCCGCTCCAGCTCAGCAGAGGAAAGCAGCCAAAGCCCGTGGGCGGGGGCGACTGCTTGCGCCTAAATATTTGGACGCCCGCTCCCGGTCAGGGCAAATGCCCGGTCATGGTTTATATTCCGGGCGGAGGCAGTACCACCTGCGACAACAACGACGTACGTTTTGACGGCACGGCCTTTGCCCGGGATGGCGTTGTTCTTGTTACGCTCAACTACCGCGTCAACGTGGACGGCTTTTTGAAAATACAGGGGGTTCCGGCCAATTTGGCCTTGCGCGATATGCTCTTTGGCCTGCGCTGGGTACAGGATAACATTGCCGCTTTTGGCGGCGACCCCGACAACGTTACCGTGTTCGGGCAGTCCGCGGGAGCTACGCATATCACCTCGCTGCTCTCTTCGCCCTTGTCCAAGGGATTGTTTAGGCGCGCCATACTTCAAAGCCCTGCGGCACTCGCGCAGTACGATGCTTCCCTGGCCTCTAAAGTTGCGGAAAGCCTGCTGACCTTCTACGGTGTGCAAAACAGCCGCGACGCCGTGTCCGACCTTGCCCCGGGAAAACTGCTTTCCTTCCCCGCCTTTCTTGCCGTGCAGAACAAAAAGCCGGAGTGGCAGCGAATGCTGGGCGGCAATACCGCTCTTTTCAAGCCCTACTACGACGGGGAAATTTTGCTCAAACGCCCTGTGGACGCCCTTGCGGAAGGCGCGGCGCGCGGAGTGGATATTATGGTAGGTTCCGCAGAGGAAGAATGGCGCTGGTATACCGTGCCAAACGGCGCCATCGACAAAATAGGCGAAAAAGCAATAACCGGCTTTGTGGACGCCACGGGCCTGCCCGCCAGCATTGTGGAAGGCTACCGCAAGGCAGGGCGTGGAAAAACGCCTGGAGAACTCTTCACCGCGCTACAGTCGGATTTCATTTTCCGTATGCCCGCCAACAAGGTGCTGGAAAGTCAAAACAAGGGCGGAGGCAAGGCCTGGGCCTATTCCTTTGCCTGGAAGAGCGATGCGGCGGACGGGCGCCTTGGCGCGGCCCACAGCGTGGACTTGCCCTTTGTCTTTAAAACCCAGCATAAAAAATCCGCCCGCGTAAAGAATACCGTAGGGCAGAACCCTCCGGACTCTCTGGCGGATGCCATGCACGGCGCATGGGTGCGTTTTGCTGCCAAGGGCGACCCGGGCTGGACGCCCTTTGACACAACGCGCCGAATGACCATGCGCTTTGATGTTCAGAGCGCGGAAGTTTCCGACCCGTGGAAGACGGAACGCGAAACCATGTTGCTCAAGTAGATGCCTTTCAACTCTCCCAGTTCTCAGCGAAAAGAGATCGGATCCGATCTCTTTTCATCAAAATTTCCTTCCCCTTCAGGGGAAAATTTTGTTGAGAGAACGGCGAAGCCAGGGAAATCCTTTTACGTAACCCTTCCCTTCAGGGAGGGAAAATCAGCACGACCCCCTGTCCGTCGTTGGCGGAGTCAGTCGACGGATGGGGCGACTGCGGATTGAAACATATAAGTAGTTGGTTGAAAAACTCTACAAGCGTCCGACTATACGCGCTGGAGTTCGCAAAAAAAGTATTTTTTTTCGCCCTGCTTAGCGCGGACACATGAATTTTTGCATTGAGCGTTTTGTCCAAACTATTTGCCAAACAACTCTTGGTTCAGTTACCATGAGCCATGCGGATGAAAAAGAAGAGCGACGTTTCTAAGCCTTTCGCGAACTTGTACCGCTCAAAAATTTATTTCTAAACTCTTATTGATAAAATTTCCTTTCTGATTATTCAGGCGAACGCTCTGAGGAGACTCTTGCCGCCCAAAGGAAAGCTCCCTATACTTCCCGCACCAGTTCTTGTTCCTGACTTGAGGACAGCCATGCCTAATTTCTCTTCCCATCGCCAGATAGTGTTCTTTGCTTTGGTCACGGCGGCCTGTGTTGCCGGGGATGCCATGCTCTATGTGGCGCTCCCGCTGTACTGGAAGGAAGCAGGTCTTCAATCCCTCTGGGAAGTCGGCATCGTGCTTTCCGCCAATCGGCTCGCCAGGCTCCCGCTTAACCCGCTCATCGGCTGGCTCTATTCACGCCTGAGTACGCGCTCCTGCGCCATCTTTGCCTCTATGCTTGCCGTAGCGGTTACAACGGCCTACGCCTACGCTCAAGGCCTTGCCTCATGGCTGGTCTTGCGTTCTCTCTGGGGGCTTTGCTGGTCCCTGCTAAAGCTAGGCGGACTTTTTACCGTTATGGATGTAGCCGGGCCAAACGACAGGGGCTATCTCATCGGACTCTACTCCGGAATCTACCGCTTGGGGAGTCTTGCGGGAATGCTTGGGGGCGGCATAGTGGCCGACCTTATGGGTCTGCGCGTCACGGCCCTTGCCTGCGCCGCTGTGGCCGCTGTAGCAGTGGTTCTTTCTGTGACTACTATTCGTTACATGCCGCCCACCAGGCGCCAGGTGTCCTCCGGAGAAAAAAAGCCGCTCGCGGCGCTTCTGCTTTCTCCACCACTCATGTGGATTCTGAGTACGTGCCTCTTTACCTCGCTCCTCATCGAAGGTTTCTTTGCCTCCACCCTGAGCGCCGTTATCGAACGACATTGGGGTTCTCCGCTTTCCGTCTTCGGGCTTGCCGTGGGTTGCGCCACCGCCGCAGGCGCCATACAGGCCATGCGTTGGGGCTGGGATCCGTGCATGGCTCCTCTTGTAGGCAGACTTTCGGATGGTCGCATTGGTCGTACCGCCCTTTTTGCCGGTGCCTGCTGGATCTCCGCAGCGCTCTTTGCCCTCATCACCGTGCCCATGCCTTTAGCCTGTGGGATAGTCCTCCTGCTCTGCGTGGAAGTATGTTGTACCTTCCTGTGTACGCTTTCGGACGCTTTGGCCACGGATCTCGCCTCGCGCTCACAGGCTGTTTTTGTCATCACGGCCTATACTCTGGCCATGGATCTCGGCGCAGCTCTTGGCCCGCTTGGAGGCTTTGCCGTCACAGACATATGGGGCATGGATACCGCCTATCTCCTTGCCGCCGGACTGCTTGTCTTCTTTGCCCTGCGCTGGACTTTTCGCCCGCCGCTTTTCCGAAATTCCGCGGAAGATTAGAACAGAAAAAAACATCTTGCGCCATTGCTAACCCATGTGCGATTGAAAAACCTTTACGACGCTCATCCACACGCCTGGCCATTCCTGACCTGGCAACTTCGTTTCCCCAAGCGGATAATTCCAAGTCAAACAGACGTTATATGAACTATTCTGGCGATCGCCATGCTGGCGGTTCTTGTTTTTTTGTTTTTGCCGTGACGCCTCCTGAATTTTTCTGAAAATTCCGTTTCCCCATGCCGTTACCTTTGTGTCTATGCCTTGATCGGGAGGGGGGGGCGTCGAGACACTTCTTCACCTTCTTTAGGAAAATTTTTTTGCCGCAAATTCCGATGAAAAAAGCCTGGCGTGCAACGGCTCCTCCATTCAAGCGGAAAAAAGTTCATCATGAAGAAGCCGACAAGACACGAGGCAATAATCGCAAGGGGATTCCGCAACGTGGAAGGAGGCAGAAGAACCGTGCCGCCGAAAACAGTCAGGGGCAGGGCGACAGGCAGTATCTTATGCTCCAGACCCGGAACAACGGAGGCCTGAAGCCAGAGGCAGAACAGGACGGAAAGCAGACATACGCCAGGAACACACAAATTTTTTTCCGCTCCTTCGCGGGAAAACTTGCGCAAGCCCAGCTTGACACCGACGACAAGAAACCGGATACCGCAGAGCTGTCCGATGCCGTTCAGCTCATGAAAGCAGTCTCAGGAGCGTGTTCTTCATCGGGAAGTCGGGCATGTCAAACTCCTTGCCTTCCACAAAGTCCTCAAGCAGGTGCGTCAGCCACTTACGGTTGCTTTCAAAGCCGTGCAGACTGACGCGGCTTTTGTCTTCCGACACACGGATTTCCCTGATTAAGACACAAAGCGTTTCGTCGGCGCTATTGAGCAGCACTCTGGTCTGATAGCCGTTCTCCAGTGCCTCAAGGCTTTGCATGGTTGTGTAGCGCTGTATCCGCCGTTGATGAAATTGAGAATCAGAGAGTTGCCAAGGAGTTTGATAATAACCACGCATATTAAAGGGGCATGGAAAACTCCGTGGTTTACGGTGAAAGACTCCAGAAAGATAGTCCGCCTCGGGCCGTTGTCAGCACCTGCGCTCCTTGCGGAGCTTTCGTGGGGAAAAGCGCTTTTTTGCCGTCCTTCGCGTTTTTGCAAACTTGTATATATCCGGCACATAGGTTAGAATGAACTATCCTGAAACAGTTAACTTTTTTGCGGAAGGTCATGAAAAGGCATATGAAAAAGCGCCCAAGGAAGAAGCGTTGTCTGGTCTCCAGAAGCCTATTCGAAGAAGCGATGAAGTGGCACTGAGGGCGCACTTTTTCACTCCCAAAACATCATGAAGGCGACAGCTATGTCTGATCGGGATCACAAGCTGGAAATGTACGGTGCCGTTCTTGGGAACCTATCCCTCTTCGTGCCTGCATGACTTTCCGTAGCATCGTGTTCTGTAGCCCCTGCTTCTGGTCGCTTTCAGTCGTCTTGCTTTTCTTGTCCTTTACCGGATGGGATCGTAAGTTTGCCGATGCGGAAGAAAGGAGCGAAGTAGTCTGAGCCTGAACGTTCCGTACCCGACTGCGGTCAGAAAAACGATCGAAGCATCGGGTGCGATTGCGATGCGATACCAGGGTACAGAACGAATGGAAGGAACTGGGTAAGCAACATATCTTGAAGGTGGAATGATGACGGAAAAAAAGAGCGTGGGGTTGGGAAAATTTTTTCCTCCCCTCTGGTTGCTGGGTTTAGGGGCGCTGGGAGCCGCGGCACTCTGCGTGTATATAGGTACGGGGGTGCTGAAGATCGAAGCGGATCGTGCCGAAATTGAAAGAGAACGCGCTGAACTCGAAGATAACCGTGTGGAGTACGAGCAGCTACTCACTGAACTACCGCTCAAGAAGGAGGAAATTGGCAAGCTTCAGTCGAATAAGAAGTCCCTTGAGGCAACGTTGGCAAAATTACGCGACGATGAACGAAAGCTGAGTGCAGAGATAACTGAAGCCAAAACCGTGCTTATTGCGGCTATAGAAGAAAAAAAGAAGGCCGAAAAGCAACGTGATGAGGCTAATCAAGCATTCAGCGATCTCCAGAATAAGCAAATCAATCTTTCGGTAGAAAATAAAAATTTGGATAACGAAGTTAAACGTCTTCAGAATGAAAAGACACGTCTTTCATCTCTTGTCAAAAAAGAGCAAGAAAACTTTAATAACCTTTATCAGCAGACCCAATATGAACTTAAAAAATTCAAAACTAAAGTGTATAATTCTTTAAAATTGTTCGATAATTTGACAAATAAACTGATAGAAGAGAGTAATAATCTTTCAGTACAAGGAAAAAATATAGTGAATAATTTAAAAAATGCACGCAATGATATGCAGAATGATCATAGTAATACAGTACAAAACTTTAAAGAGCAGGCCAAATCTCTTACCAAGCAAATGGAAGAAATCAATAATAAAGTCACAGATGTAACCAAAACCCTGCAGGGAATGCAGGCAAATATAGAGGCAGCAAACGATGTTATAGGTAAGGTTGCAGCCCTAGAGGAAAAAATCTCCACGCTGGATGCGACAGTTCAGAAGATTGAAGCGAAAAACCGGCAACTGGACGAAAGCAGTGACGAACTCGACAACGCAGTAAAACGCCTCCAGGAGCAGACGAATGCCGTTGCGCAGATACTGAACACATTGGAAAAGAAGGAACTATCTCCCCTTAAAAACGATGCGTCTGAATCACCGGCAAAGGATACTGCTCAAGAACAACGTTAAGGAGCGCCACCATGTCCGAAATAGCAAGTTGGGTGATCGCCACGTTTGCGTTCATGATTCTTATTTTCTTTGTTTTTGCCATGTTGCTTTATCTGCGACGCTGCATCAACAATGTTGCAAAGAAATACGGTGATGCGGCGGATCTTTCCAGCGCTGTGGCCTTGCTGGAAGCGGACAAGGAAAAACTGGAGCAGTCCATAGCCCAGCAAAAGGACGAACTCCTCAAGATGGAAGGAGAGCGACAGAGGCAGGCGACGCTCCGACAGGAACTCCTTGCCTTGGAGGCGGATAGGACGGCTCGTCGACAAGAACTTGAGCAGGCCATTGAAGCACTGACCGCCATACAGGTGCAAATCCGCGAGCTGGACGCCAACAAGATAGCAAAAAATAAGGAACTTGCTGACATTCAGCAGAAAATAAAAGACGCACAGGCGCAGCAGCAACAGCTCCCGAATCTTAGAGCACAAGTTGATCAGCTGAAGAAAGATCTTGAGCGAAAAACGGAGATAGAGGCCGCTCTCAGGGTTGACAACGATAGAATAACGCAAAACGATCAAAAGATTAATAAGCAGCAAGACGTCCTTGACGACCTGCAAAAAAGCATTGATCCGTTGCAAAAGAAACATAATGACCTTGAAAACAAGATCAAAGCCGAGGAACAAAAACTCTCGTTGCAGCGAGACCAGCTTTTTGCGGTAAAAACAGAGTTCACGGCTCTGAACGCACAGCTGCCGGGACTGAAGGCAGAAGTCGAAAAACTGAAAAAAGAGAGAGAAATCATACCGGGCAAGGATGTCGGAGGAACTCCCCAAAACGACAAAGCCCTCGAAGAACTCATGCGCAAACCTGCGGCGCTCGTTTCCCGCAGCTTTGTACAGAAGGCGAACGAGCAACAGCTCTTACAGGATTTCACGCGGATCTTGCATACGGCAAATCTGCACTTCCCCGAACGTACCATCAATGCTTTCCATACCTCGCTCAAATGCCAGGACATCAACCCGCTCACGGTGCTGGCCGGAGTTTCCGGTACAGGCAAAACCCTGCTGCCGGTGAAGTACGCGGAGTTCATGGGCATCAATCAGGTCATCCTTTCCGTGTCGCCGCGCTGGGATTCCGCGCAGGATCTCTTCGGTTTCTACAACTATCTGGAGCGACGCTACAAGGCCACGGAACTTTCTCGTTGCCTTCTGCGCATGGATCCTTATAGCAGCACTTTTACAAGCCCCAACGACAAGACCATCCGCGAAGGGCTGCTCATGGTGCTACTCGATGAAATGAACCTAGCCCGCCCGGAATACTACTTTAGCGAATTTCTTTCCAAGCTGGAACTTCGCCGCACGGTTGACCCTCAGGACAACGAATCTCGCGGCAGGGCGTCCATCGAACTTGATACCGGCACAGGGCATGAATTTTTTTCCCTCTGGGTTCCGGAAAATATTCTTTTTGTGGGCACCATGAACGAGGATGAAAGCACGCAGACGCTTTCGGACAAGGTACTCGACCGCGCCAACGTGCTGCGCTTTGGCAAGCCGGCGGAACACACAGGGAAAAAGCCGAACGTTGGAAGCATAAAAGGACAGAATGCGCTTTCTCATGAAGCATGGAAAAAGTGGAAAAAAAGCGATATTCAAGGGTACGCCACAGCCTGCGAAGGCTGGACAAAGGAACTCAACAAAGCGCTTGCCGGCATAGGGCGCGCTTTCGGTTTTCGCGTGGAGGAAGCCATCTACAGTTATGTGGCCAACTATCCTGGCGCCGCGCCAAACAGCGCTGTCATGCGACAGGCCTTTGCCGATCAGGTTGAACAGAAAATTCTGCCCAAACTCCGAGGCTGCGACATGACCATGAGCGCTTCCGGAGACAGCCTGGACATCATTGAGAAAGTCATCAACGAGTTGGACGACAGAGAACTCCTAGATGCTTTCCGTCTTGCGCGGGACAACGCCTTAGAAACGGGTATTTTTCTCTGGCAAGGCGTGACGAGGTCGTAGAGCCTATGGATGGGAAACGCATACAGTTTCATGCCTGGCCGTGGTCTTCCATGGGCTGCTTTGACGAGACTGAGACCGTTGTAAATCAGAATGTGAAGCTGCAATATCGTGGGAGTCCGATCTTGTCCGTTCCGCAAGGTTTTAGAGTAAGCACGGACGTCCGCCATGAAGACTTTCTTCCACTGGGGGGCTATTGGGATGGAAAGTATCAGCTTTATCGCGTACCCCATGCCGTAGCGGCTTCAAAGCGTGCAAACAGTGACGATGGCGCCATGCGCATTGCTGTATTTCATAACGGGAGCCGCGAGAAGATAGCCGTCCGATCTGAGGGCGCGGTCTCTGGCAGTCTGCGCGACGAAGGTGAATTACAGCAGGCCGTGCGGGAATGGATGTCGTTCTTTGATTTTTGTGTGCAGTGCGCCAAAAAATGGGAAAGGAGCAGTTCGACCGTGTCGTGGAAGGATGTGCCGGAATGTATACGCGCCTACGCCCAAAACCAGAACGTACAGAAGCGTTCCCTCATTGTATCCATTGCGGAAAAAATGTCGCAACCCGTACAGGAACTGGTAAATTCGGCAAGGCGGGTACTCATTCACGAACGCCGCCTCCTGCCCGCGGCACGCGCTTCTGAAATGGATCCTGGGTGTCTGCACTGGTATTTTCGTCAGCCTGGCGTGACGACCGCGCAGAAGGCTTCGGTCAACAAGCAGCGCCTTAAGGCACTGTCGCGGCGCGAGACCTTCAATACGCTGGAAAACCGCGTATTCAAAGATTTTCTTCTGCGTTGCATACGGGAGTGCCGACAATATGTGCGCGTGGTCTGCGGCGGGCAGGCAAGCGCGGGTACAGCTAGGGAGGTGAACAAGTTCGGCGGGATATGCTCCGAACTGTTGAAACGCCCTGTCTGGAATGATGTGGACGAACTGGAGAGCAGCGTACGGCCAAACTATGTGCTGCAGAGCGATACCCGTTACCGCAGAATATGGGAACTGTATCAAAAGCTCCTGCGCAAACAGGACGATGAAGACTGGATGTGGGCATGGCAGGGACGAACTTGGGCGGACATAAGCACGCTTTTGCTTGGCGCCTCGCTTCTTGTCATGGCGGAAAAACAGGGAGGAGATTTGCGCGTTTCTCCCCTCGCTCGCGCAGTGTGCGGTTTTCGCAGAGAACAATTGCAAGGCAGCCGTATGGAGTATGGCTCGGAACCCGGGCCTTTTTTGCTATCGTACCGGGGACGGCAGGCCGTACTTGAGGTGGTACACGCGGTGCAGGCAAAAGAACATTCTCTGGTACGCGAACTGGGAGGCACGGGCGGCACGCTCTTTTTTGTCCTCAAGCCGCTGGAGCAGCAAAAGAATATGTCCAGTGCCATAGTAATATGGCCGGTACATACGCTTTCCTCCACTGTCGATCATGATTTCAAAAAGATTCAGGCGTCTGCTGAACACGGGTTAAAGCAACAAGATCGGCTCATTAATATGCGCGATTCGGTGGTAAAACTTACCGGGCTGGTGCTGGCAGACGCTTTTCTGGAAGGAGAGCCGGACTTTGAAGCCGGAGTGAAAACTCACCTGGCCTGCCTTGCTGCCGATCCAAGGCTCTGGGAAAAAAATATTAATGTGTTGATTATGCTTTTTGAAGATCTTTTCCAAAAACTCCTATAGAGGATAACCATGTGTGATGTTCTTGGCCTGGCTGCCTTTGGGCTGGACGACTCGTGCGCAGGGGGGAAGAAGGTTCCCACTTCCGAATTTTTGCCAGCCTCCGTCATTCTCCCACGTACATGGCGCGGCGTCATTCTGACAGGAGAGACAGCAGCGGCAAGCAGAGTGGAAACGGGACTCATGTGGCCGCCTGAAGCCAGAATTTCAGAAGACACGGTACTACGGCGCGTTCCCGTGAGTCTTCTCTGGAGCAAACTGGTACAGGATGGCGATAAACTTTCTTACTGGAATCCGAGCGGCGACACGCCAAGATGTTCTACAGCCAAAGCTCTGCACGCGCACCTGACCGACCTTCTGGATCGGGCCGGATGGAAGGAGCAGAAGGTAGTCATTGCCATTCCCAACACCCTCGACGAAATGGGGCAGGAAGAACTACTTCGTTTTTTCGGGCAGCGCAGGGAACAGGTACAGCTGGTGTGGCGCCCTGTGGCCGCGGCCATGCAATGGCTCCATGAGCTGAAGTCGGGCTTTCGTTTTGTTCCCGGCGACTGGATGCTCGTCATGTATATGGGTCCGGATGTCTTCGAGACAACGGCCTTTGGCTTGCAGCACGATAAACAAACAGGGTATCCCGTGCCCGTGCGTTCCCGGGAACGGGAGCTTGAGCGGCTTACGGGCATGGACTGGGCGTGGAGTTGCTGCGAGGGTAGCGGAGGAGAGAGATGGCAACAGGTCTTGCGCTTCCCCGAAGTATGGGACTCCCTCACGCGCCAGGGCGATAACCGTATACAGAGTCATCCGCGGATCTGGAGCCTTAAGGACTGTTCCTGGAAAATATGGGAATCCGGACAAAATCTTCGTTCCTGGCGGAGCGCACTGATCAAGGCAGAAGGGAGTGCTTGGCTTTCCAAACAGCTGGGACGTAAAAGTATACAGACGGGATATGATTGGAACTCCTTTTTCCGCGCACTTGTCCAGAAAAAAACGGAACAAAGAAGGGGGTGTCTGCGTGGCGTGGTGATGTGCGGATCGCTCAGACCTCGGAAGCGGCCTGGATGGTTTGATGTTCAAAGCTGCGCTGGCGGGATGCAGATTTCCCGTACTCCCGCACTGGACTCCATCTGGTTGCCAGAGACCGACATTCTGGCCGAAGGCGCAAAGCTGTACGGAGAAAGATTGCGGGAGGGTCTTCCCACCTATCTTGATACGCTTCCCGAACTGAAGATCATGGCACAAGACAATTGGGGGCGCCGAAACTGGAAGAGTCTAGTAGCCGCCGCTACCTGCAAGGGTGGACAGGTGTACGAAAATACAGTAGATGGTTTTTGCTATCAGCGGCGTTATTCCGGCTTGAAAGTCTTACTGGTCAAGGATCAAGAGGGACAGTACCGGCAGGATGTGGTACCCTTTCCCTTCGTGCCAGACAAGGACATTCCCATTGTCATTTGCGTCCGCATGAAGCCTGCCAGCGGTTTGGCCCAGGTCAGGCTGAAGACGCTTAATGGCTCGATTGAAGATCTCTTTTTCGACTTTTCTCGAATGGAGGAAGTCACGGAATCTGCGCTTCCACAAGAAGAGCTTTTTTGCCCGGATGATGGACATATAAAACTCTCTGATGATCTGCTGACTCGGGATAAAGTTACTTTTTGTGCAGCCTGTAAAGACTTCTTACAAAACAAATCCAAGGATAGTACGTCGCTTGATTACTATGAAGCACTGCGTAGAAACTGGCTTCTTCCGTCTCGCCCATTGAAAGTTATTGATGAGAACGGAAAAACACAAAGTAAATTTGACCCTCTGCTACAGAAAGTAGCGTCTCGGCTTGAAGACATCGGAAATTTCATCAAGGATGTGTTAAAAGATTTGCCCAAACTTGCCAAACTGGCAAGACAAACTTCCTTTTTATGGCGCAAAACGCCAAAAATTTTCAAAAATTTTCTCCTTGAGGCCTTGCAAAGTGGATTACCAGGGGGCATGGGCAACAAAAGCGACATTATTGAGGCCGCCGGGCGATGTTTCTATACAAAGGAAGAATGTCAGCTACTCTTTCACGTTATTGTCAAGGATGATTTGCACTTTGCCTACGCGTTGGCCGCCGCCTTCAATGTTCTTCATTATCGACGTAACGCGGTAGATGCTCTGAAAGAAAAGACGGCGTACGGGCTTTTGCAAATAGCGCTGGAGATGATGGAGGCTCAACGCATTGCCAAGAAGGTGAAGTTTAGAAACGCCGCATCTCTGATATTCGTACTTCTCAAGTATCGGCTTCAGCCCGGGCACATGGATTTTCTTAGCGAGAACGACATGAGTGCAAAAA
This sequence comes from uncultured Mailhella sp., assembly GCA_964632155.1. Classification (GTDB taxonomy): domain Bacteria; phylum Desulfobacterota; class Desulfovibrionia; order Desulfovibrionales; family Desulfovibrionaceae; genus Mailhella. The sequence goes on along the minus strand of CAZWBH010000008.1, from coordinate 42,194 downwards.
CTCTTGCTGTTCGGGAAAGGCTTCAGGAATATCTTGCTGAACTCGACACAGAGATTGCCTCAGGTCATCGTTTGGCTGTTCAGACAAAAAGAAATCTTGAAAAAAGCCGTAACTATCTTAGCGATATTCTTAAGTATATAGACTATAAAGGCGACCCAAACGCCGTTCCCCGCTGGGAAGATGAGTGGTAAGGACGAAAAATTTTTAGTGAAGTGTTGCCTGATGTTGCGCCCTTTGCAACTATTCCGGCTCAACGCAAAAATGCTCCGTTCACTCCAGCCTGTAGTCATACTGTTCAAGTTTGTCCAGTACTGCGGAGAGGATCATGGCCATAACGCCGGAAATCGTTGCCACTGTGTTTGAGGGCATCTCTTCAAGATTTTTGTTCAGAAGCCGACGAAAAAAGACTGCCGGGCATTCCTGCGTCTTTGTGCGGACGAGAGGATCGGAATAGGCGCGGAAGGGTCCGTCCACAAAGTCGTTGGCTTCTTCCTGCGTATAGCCAAGTCGCTTCAGTGTATCCTGTGTGGAGCGAAGATACGCCACAACAACCACGTTGGGCGCCTGTACCATAAGCCCGTACAGCACGGCGGCATGGACAAAGGCACGCCACTCCCAGAAAAGTCTTTGTCGTTCGTCTTCCGAAGCGCAGGGGAGATGAGCCTGCGCGGCCAGAGAAAGGACATCTTCCAGCCCTGTGTTTAGAGAGAAAAGGATGACGCCCGCCTCAACGGCCTGGGCCACGGAAAGACTTCGTTTCATAGGCTATCCTCAGTTCTTTTTTGCTCTTTTCATGTCTTGGCGAGCCTCACGCTTTATGCGCAGGCACAAGGGAAGAAAGGCCGAGCATATGCGCCATATCTTCCGCGTAGAGCCGCATGAACACAAGGGAAGTAAGAGCATAGTCATCACTCCCACGGCACAGAAACACGAGTGCTTTAAAGACGTTTTCGTGCAGCAATGATGGATCAGCCATCCGTTCGCGAGGATAAAGCGGCGATACCGTCAGCGTGCAGCTGATAAAGACCAGTTGCATGGAAAAGGGAGAGCGGCACATGACCAAGGCGATAGTGGTCAGAGTTGTGTTGAGAACGGTGCTGTCCGGCATCTGCATGAACATAACTGTGGTGGTGTTCATGGGTACCTCGGTCAGGGCGACTTTTGCGCTGAGCGCCACGGAAGCTCTCCTCTTCGTCAGCGGCAGTTTGAGCCATCAAGCCCGCAAGACTGCCCGGAGTCTGGGGCGGGAAGCCTGGTGTTCGCCAGCGCCTTGTCGATGAGTGCGGCCACAGTCTCATACGGCGCGTAGCCGCGGGCCACAACCTGTACTGATGCGCCTTTTCTGATAAAGAGGGAAGGATAGACAACAAAGTCGCCCAAGATTTCCTCGGCCTCGGTCATTTCGTTGGCGGCCTTCTTTAGGACGACGGGAGAAGAAAGCGCCTGTTCAAGGTCAGCGGCATTCACGCCCCAGCGCCGTGCAATCTTTGCCTGAACCTCTGGAGAGAGTACGTCACAGCCTTCCTCGTAAAAGGCGTCCTGAAACGCTTCCATCTGTTCAAGCGCATAACCGGGCGCCAACATCCTGAGAGATGTTAGAAGCTGTGCCGAACGGGAAGAATCCATGAGTACGCTTCGTTCCGGGCAGAGCAGAGAGAAAAAGCCCTGCCCTGCGGCACGGCCCGTGGTATCCGCAAGACGCTGGAAAAAGGCGTAGATGCTCGGCATTCTCATGGAGGAAGTCTGCGTCGGCTTATCCACGAGGCTTCCGCAAAGGACGCGGACGGGAAGATCATACGAGGCGGCAAGTCTTCGCATCACAGGCGCAAAGCCATAACACCACGGGCAAAAGACATCGGTGATATAGAGGAAGGACGGCATAGCCTTGTATAACGCAAAAGAAGCGGTTTTCCAAGAAAAAATCCCGCCCTTATGAGAGAATCACTTTTATGATGATTTTCTGAAAAACTTTGTTTTTGGTTTCAGATGGTTGAAGTGTGAGTTTCATTGAAAAACGTGAATATCTCGCGAACACTGCACTGTTGACAGAAAAAGACGAGAACTCTATTAAAAGAGCAGGTTCTTCTCAAACGTATCTTGCTTGGCAAGGAGAACAGCTATGAAAAAATTTTTCATCGCCATATTGCTTACCTTTCTCATGGCGCTTCCCTGCTCCTCTTGGGCCGGAGACACTGGTATCTATATTGCCCCCAAGTTCATCTTCGGCTACCAGAACACGGATTGGTCACTCTCTGCTCCAGGGTGGTCTGGCAACACGGACAGTACCCGAGGCATAGCCGGATTCTCTCTTGCCGGCGGTTACGATTTTTCCGTCATGTACAACCTTCCTCTGCGGGCGGAACTGGAATACGGCTATAACAGCAGGGTGAGTAAAGGCGTTGCCGGCGCTACGGGCAGATCCCGAATCCAGACGCTCATGCTCAATGGTTATTGGGATATAACCAATATTGGCGCTTTCACTCCCTATTTGGGCGCAGGTTTTGGCCTTGCTTCTCTTCATACCAAAGGCAGTCTGGATATTGGCGGCGCTCACTACAGCACTTCTGACACAGATTATGCTTTTGCCACACAAATAGGTCTCGGCTGTTCCTACTTCTTTACACCCAACATTTCAGCCGATCTTGGCTACCGCTACCTCTTCACGGGCGATGGCGAAACGGGCACGAACGGGTATACGCTCAAGGCCGACTCTCTGTCGATGCATCAGTTCTTTGTGGGCCTGCGCCTCTCCTTCTAGAGTCTTCTATTCGAAATCTCTATTGATTTTAGACAATTACGCTATTTTTTCGTAAAAATCGTCATCTGACAAAACGCCTTGGATGCACTGTGCTTTGCCAAGGCGTTTTTTAGAATGTGTTTCCATAAAACAGGCAAAACGTTCTACCCTGAAGTTACTTGCAACGATGTGTGTGAAAATATCCCGTAGCGACCTTTTTCACTGCCTGGGAATGTATTCATGCAAAATACAGTAAAAAGCAGGGGAACCTGCGCGGCGTCAGTCAGTCTGCCACTGCTTGCCCCGGCAGACTAACCGTGGTATAATGATTCATGGAGAAGAAAGCACTATGAAAAACCTGTGGACGCCGTGGCGCATACAGTACATCCTTGGCCCGAAATCCAAGAATGGATGCGTGCTATGTGCCCATGAAGACAGAGAAAGTGACGCTGAGAACCTCATTGTTTTCCGCGGCAGATATGTGTTCATAATGCTAAATCGCTACCCATACGCCTCCGGGCATCTCATGGTGATTCCCTATCGGCATATTAGCGATATCACGGAGCTGTCTGCCGAGGAGTCATCCGAACTCATGGAGGCGGTTCGGCTCTCTTGTCGTGTCTTGCGTCAAGTGATGCACCCACATGGTATCAATGTGGGACTGAATCTCGGAGAGGCTGCTGGAGCGGGTATCGCTATGCATATGCACATGCATGTGGTTCCCCGTTGGAACGGTGATTCCAATTTTATAGCCGTACTCGACGATGTTCGCGTTATCCCCGAAACGCTCGAGGGTACGCACCGCCGTCTGGCACCTGTGTTTGCAACGCTGGCAGAACATCCTGCCTGAACCCTTTCACTTCGTGCGGCATCGCTGCAGGAGGAGACTTCATGCGTTATATTAAAGTGTTTCTGCTGATCCTGTTGTTCTTCGTGGTCATGCTGTTGTTCGTGCAGAATCAGCCCGCGTTTTCCGATTCCGTGGTTCTGAAGTTCGACCCGATGATCATGCCAGAATTTACATCCATGCCTATGCCGCGCTATGCTCTTCTGCTTATCTGCTTTGCCTTGGGAGCCATTGTAGTTCTGGCCATGCTCCTTTGGGATCGCCTGTCGCTCTCCAGCCGCCTCGCGGCCTCACGCCGTCGCGAAAATTCTCTCCGCAAGCAACTTGAAACGCTGACAGCTGAAAAGGAAAAGCTGGAAGCCGCTATAAAGGCCGCGGAACAGCCCGCTGAAGCGAAGTAACTTTCTGGAATGCCTGCACCCCCACGAGGGAGTTCATGATTTTTCTTCATTAAGAAAAAAAGGGCGGAATAGGGGCGCGTCTTGTCCCGCCCTTAGCTTTGACGCTGGAGAAGCATGAGCGAGACCAGACCTAAACTGACCCCCATGTACCGCCAGTATCTGGAGATCAAAAACAAATATCCCGATGCGCTTCTTTTTTACCGCATGGGGGATTTTTACGAACTCTTTTTCGACGATGCCGAAGTGGCGGCCAGAGAGTTGCAGCTTGCCCTCACCAGTCGCAGTCATGACGAGGGCGGTGTGCCTATGTGCGGTGTGCCGTGGCGTGTTGCGGAAACCTACATAGGGCAACTTGTGGAAAAAGGGTATAAGGTGGCCATCTGCGATCAGTTGGAAGACCCGAAGCAGGCCAAAGGTCTTGTCAAAAGGGCGGTGACTCGCGTGGTCACCAGCGGTACCACTTTGGAAGATTCCGGCCTAGAGGCCAAGGGTCACACCTATCTTGGCGCTCTCTTTTGGAACGGTGACCGCAAGGCGGGCGGCTTTGCATGGATGGATGTGTCCACAGGGGTATGGACGGGGATCCAATCTTCTAAGGAAGAAGAGCTGAAACAATGGGCCTTGAAAATGGCTCCCCGTGAACTGCTCATTCCCGACATGAGAGAAACGGCCTTCTCTCTGCCCGCATTGCCCGAAATGAAGATTGTTCGGGTTCCGTACCACAGTCATTTTGAGGAAAAGCAGGCCAAAGCCCGCGTACTCGCTGTTCAGCACGTCAAGGAAGCGGCGGCGCTGGGCTTGGAAAAAAGTCCTGAACTTATGCAGGCATGCGGGGCGCTTGTCGCCTATCTTGGGCAGATGCAGATGCAGGCACCGACTCAGCTTGGCGCGTTTCGCCCCTTGGACAAAGGGCGTTACCTCATTCTGGATGAGGTGACCGAGCGTAATCTGGAACTTTTCCGTCGTATGGACGGCAAACGCGGCGCGGGTACGCTGTGGGCCGTTATGGATCACACCCGTACACCAATGGGCGGGCGCCTTCTTGAAGAGCGTATGCGATACCCGTGGCGCCATCAGGAATCCATTCTCCTCACTCAGGATGCCGTGGAGCTTTTAAAGGAACGGGGAGATCGCAGAAAAGCCCTGCGTTCGGCGCTGGATCGCGTGTACGACATGGAACGCCTCTCCACGAGGATATCCCTGAACCGCTGTTCCCCACATGACTTTGCCGCGTTGCGGGAAAGCGTGACTTCGCTCTGTGAGGTGCGTGCTGCTTTGCTTTTGCCGATCCCCGGTCAGCTTCTTACCGAAGAAGAACGCCTTGGTAATGATCTGCCGACCGGGCTTCAGCGGCTTTTGCACCGCTGGGATATGCTTTCTGATGTTGCCACCTTGCTGAAACAGGCGCTAAAAGACGAACTGCCCGTACAGATCACAGACGGCGGAGTTTTCCGTCCGGGATATGATGCGGAGTTGGATGAACTTTTGAATTTGGAAGAACATGGTGAGAATTTGCTCCAGGATCTGCTCCATGAGGAGCAGGAGAAGAATAACCTTCCAAAGCTGAAACTAGGATATAATCACGTCTTCGGTTATTATTTTGAACTCACCCGTGCGCAGCAGAACGGTTCTGTCCCAGAACACTTCCAACGCCGCCAAACTCTTGCAAACAGCGATCGTTTTACCACGCCACAACTCAAGGATCTGGAGGAAAAACTGCTCACAGCCGCGGAAAAGCGTAAAAGCGTGGAATACCGACTTTACCAGGAACTACGCGAAAAGGTGACAAAAGAACGACTGCGTATCGTCTTCATGGCCGATGTACTCGCGCATCTGGACTATTGGCAATCCCTTGCCGAAGCCGCGGTTCGCCACGGCTGGACACGGCCTCTCCTCAATGATAACAGCGGTCTCAACATACGCCAGGGCAGACACCCCATTATTGAATCCATGATCGGCAGAGCCGCCTTCATCCCCAACGATCTCGTTATGGATGAAAAGCGTCATCTCATCCTCATCACAGGCCCGAACATGGCCGGAAAATCAACGGTGCTTCGCCAAACGGCGCTCATCGTTATCATGGCGCAGATGGGTTCTTTTGTTCCAGCGGCAAGTGCGGAAATAGGTTGCACAGATCGTATTTTCTCGCGTGTGGGCGCCTCGGATAATCTTTCTCGCGGCCAGAGTACCTTCATGGTGGAAATGATGGAAACGGCGCGAATTTTGCGCCAGTCGGGAAAACGCAGTCTTGTCATTCTCGATGAGATTGGTCGTGGCACAAGTACCTTTGATGGCCTGGCCCTGGCGTGGGCCGTGATGGAGGAACTTTCCCGGAGAGCAGGCGGCAGCGTACGCACGCTCTTTGCCACGCATTACCACGAACTGACTTCCTTGGCCAACACGTTGCCTGGCGTGTACAATATGAATATTGCCATCCGCGAATGGAACAACGATATTGTCTTCCTTCGTCGTCTCATCCCCGGATCAGCAGATCGCAGTTATGGCATTGAAGTAGCTCGCCTCGCCGGGGTTCCCTCCTCTGTGGTTCAACGGGCACGCGAAATACTCGCTCAGCTTGAAAACGCCCGTAGCCGTACCAAGGTGGCACAAATGGAGCTTTCTGTTCTGCCCGGCATGGAATTTCTTGCAAAGCAGGCAGAAGTGAAACCTTCGCCCGCCACCCCTGACAAAGAAGCGCCGCTTCTCGAAGCCCTGAACGCCGTGAACACAGACAGTATGACTCCAATGGAAGCACTTAAGCTTCTTGTTGATTGGAAGCTCCTCTGGGGCACAAAAGCTGAAGCGTGATTTTCCTCGACATATGCTTGGGAAAGGGGAAAATATGCCTGCGGAGAGAACATCATGAAGAAAACCGTGTTCTTTGCAAGAACAGGCCGCTTGGCGGTCTTATTGACACTCGCTGTATGCCTTTTGTGTATTAATTGCGGACTCAAAGGGAATCCAATACCTGATCATTCACGAGAAGCCTTTGCTTTTGGGGAACTTGTTGCCGAAATGTCCGCGGGGAGCGTCTTGACGATTCACGGTCAGCTCACGGGGGCGTCACAAAATTTGGATTATTTTGTTTTGGAGATCCAACCGGTAGAAGATGAACTTTGCCTGGGATGCCCCTTCTTGGCGCAAGAACAGCAGCGTTTCGACTCCCGAGAGATACTGTCCAACGATTCTGAAAAGGCTTTTAATTTTGTCTATACCCCTCTCTCTCCTGCCGTTGCATATCGCTGGCGCCTCCTGGCCCGTAATGTTTACGCCGGCGTACCTGACATTTTGAGCGAGATCCAGGTGGTAAACAGAGACAATCTCAGTGTTGGAGGAGTCCGGCCATGATGAGACTATGGCGTCTTTTTGGGGGATGTCTTGCGCTCCTTTGCTTTTTACTTGCTTTGGAAACCAACGCACTTGCCGCTGTTCGTGCGGATTTTCGCGCCGATGTTTTCTATCAGGAGGGAAGCAAAAAATTTCAACCCTGCGGTATGGCCTGGGCTAGCGGAGTCTGTATCCGCCTGGATGTTCAACTGGGTAAAGCCGGAACGTTTTCGCTTATTCTGGATGAAAAGGCAAAACGGCTCTCTATTCTATCCCAAAACCTCAAGGCCTATGTGGAGATTCCGGCATCCGGTGATGTCCACGACTGGCGCGATCTTCTTAAAAGCACTCTGGCAGCGGGATTGCCTCAAAACATGGGACTGATATCCGCTGAAGAAGTGGAACGCACGCCTCTTGGCAGAGCAAGTTGGAAAGGTTATGCCGTGAAGAAAAGCCGAAGCGTTTTCCAGATTTCCTTTATGGGTACTGTACATCGTCTGGTTATGGAAATCTGGGAAAATGAAGCCTTCGCGCCTCTTCCTTTAAAAGTTTCGGTGGACGAAACGAAAGATGCCTATGCCTCAAGTGCATGGCTGGACAATATCACGGCAGGGCAGTCCGCGGATGCCATTTTCCAGATTCCCGGAGATTTCACCCTTTATCCTTCTGTACTGGATATGCTTTTATACACAATTTCACAAAGTTAAAACGCGTTGACAAAGTCTTTAGAGCCACTCGACGCCCGGAAATATCCAACGAAAGGTAGCACAGGAGGGAAATGTGCCCGTTGGTGACGCAGAAGCCTTACGGACATCGGGAGTTGAGTGGCAACCTAAAAGTTCTCTAAAGCAGATCAAGAATCTGCAGAGGGGTGTCTATGAGTACCTTTGCTCCTGCACGCTGGAGCTGTTCCGGAGATCTGAAGCCCCAGGTCACGGAAACGCAGTCAAGACCGGCGTTGCGGGCCGTTTCCAGATCAATGTCGGAGTCCCCGATGTAGAGCGCCGAAGAAGCCTCGGAACCGAGTTCTTTCAGGGCTTGAAAAATAGTGTCCGGAGCTGGCTTGCGGCGCACACCTTCCCTTTCCCCTATGGCCGTCTGGAAGGTCTCGCCAAAAAATTTCCGGCACAAGGCTTTGACTTCCGCATCGGTTTTGTTGGAAACCACGCCCATTTTGAAGCCGCGATGTCGAAGTTCATGCAGGAGTTCCGGAATCCCCGCGTAGGGGTGGGTAAGGTCGAGACAGTGCGCCGCGTAATGCGCCTTGAAATTCTTCAACGCAACCTCTAAACCAGGTTCTTCCTTCCCTCCAAAGGAACGCTTCATAAGCATACGGACGCCGTTGCCCACAAAGGATCGTACTTCCTCAAGGCTTCGTTCCGGTCTGTTCTGACTGCGGAGGGCGGCATTAACACTGGCATGAAGATCCTGAAGTGTATCCAGGAGCGTGCCATCCAAGTCGAAAAGGAACGTATCATAGTTCATGTCTTTCTCCGTACAAAGAGAGGCGTTATGCTCTCTGGAGTACAAACAGTCCTCCCAGAGTGAGTATTATGCCTAGGGAAGAAAACAACCTAATGGGTTCATGTAATACAACAGCGGAAACTGTTGCGGTGATCACCGCCAAAAGTCGCACGGTCGCCACCCAGGAGATAAACACAGCGCGGAAGCGATGAGTCCGAGAAACAGAAGAATGAAAAAAGGTTCACGGGAAGCATGAAACTCTGCAAAATCCAGGAAGGCCTTCGAAATCAGAAGGATGGGGAGCATGAAGGCCATGCCGTAAGTAAAATCACTCTCGTCGCCTTGACGGGGTGATAAGCCCACGCGCCCTGTTTCCTTAGCGCTCAGGGCGTAGAAAGCCCAGATCATACTTGCTGAAAAGGCCGGAATATCACTATCCCCGGGAGGATGGAGTCTCGGTCGGGCGCCGTGGAAACAGATAAGTCCGATGTCGACCATGACAAGTACAAAGCCCATGTAGAAAAGAGAATCCTGACATTCTCCTTTACGGTGAAAAACGCGGAGCATTGTCATGGTGAACAACGGCGCCGAGGAAAGGCTAACCGCACATGGGAAGTCATGGAGTATTCCAGCTCCACGTTTTCCAAAAGGTAATACAGGCAACACCTCGTAAGGCCAGCGGTCGCGAAGAGCAGGCGATGCTTTCTGAGCTTTACATGGCTCCAGGACTTGCGAGATAGAGGGCAAAAAAAAACCAAGAATAAAACGAATCCAGAGTATTTCCACGGGCTGAAAGGAACAAGGCAATACCTTGGTAAACGCGAACGTCATTCCCTTCACAAGGCTGGTGATCACGGCCAGAGCATGGCCGATAACGAGTTCTCTGCTCATGCTCTTTCCATGGGGTTCGACAAAAGAAAGGGGAGGAAGTCCCCCCCCCTGAAAAAGGCAAAGACTCGTCGATTAGCGGATGAAATTGGTACGCACGGGAGCCTCAGAATCTGGCAAAACCACTCCAGCCTTTGCCCCAGCCTCAAAACATTTGAGCATCCAGGCCATATTGCGACCAAGCTGTCGCATGGTGGCCAGACCTTCCAGATCCTGGCGCACTTCCTCGGGTGTATTGCCATGAACTTGGTTCCAATAGACAGAGGAAACAACGGGCATATTGCGTATACCAAAATATTTGTTCATCTGATCAAAGGCGGCAGAAGCGCCTCCGCGACGGCAACTCACCACGGCGGCGCCGGGCTTGTGATCAAACAGTTTTCCTCCCGCAAAGAAAACGCGGTCGAGAAAGCATTCCATTTGTCCAGCCACCGAGGCGAAATACACCGGGGAACCAAAAACGTAACCGTCCGCACCGGAAGCGAGCGCCAAAAATTCATTGACCTTGTCGTCACGGAAGCATACCCCAGTCTTTGCACAGGATCCGCAGGCAATGCAACCAGCCACGGGTTGAGTTCCCAGTTGAAAAATTTGTGTGTCTATCCCCTGCTTTTCCAGTTCAAAGGCCACTTCGGAAAGCGCCGTATAGGTACAACCCCTGGATCGCGGGCTACCATTGACGAGAAGAACCTTCATACTTCCCCCCTATTTGTCTTTCATGAAAACGCAAGAATGCATGGACGTACGTCTACCCGTGCATCGGTGCTGAAATAAGCTATTTGCTTGCCACAATGACGCGCGCCGGGCGGAGCAGGCGTTCGCCGAGCCTGTAACCCTTCTGCATAACTTTCACGATATGCCCGGGATCCGTGTGTTCGGAGGCCTCCTGCCCCACAGCCTCGTGCAGGTTGGGGTCAAATTCCTGTCCAACCTCCCCAACGGGGACTAGGCTGTGTTCCTTCAGTACGGCAAGAAGCATGGTACGGGTCATTTCCATACCCATCATCATGCTACGGCATTCTTCCGACTGCACGCCATATTGCAAGGCAAGGTCAAAGTTGTCGAGCGTGGGGAGAAGGTCGGCGAGTACCATTTCCGTTGCGTAGCGGGCCTGCTCGTCTTTTTCACGCTGGAGGCGTTTTTTGAAATTTTCCATTTCCGCCAGAGCACGCAACTTCACCACCTGCGCTTCGGCCGCTACGTTACAGGTGGGGCAGAGTTTGGCCCGGCACTCTTCCAGAATCTCTTCCTCGGTTTTCGGCACTTCGTCCGGAGTTTTTCCCGGAGCGTTTTCCGGCGTAGTATCAAGTTCCGCCTCAGTGACGGGAATGTTTTCTTTATTTTCCTGACTCATAGGCAACCTCCATGGGATACCAGAAGAACTAGGAACGAAAATCCACACTGTCAAGGCTGGGAATGTAGCAGTGTGTACAGTCGCATCGCCAAGTTGTCCAGAACCAGCAGGGGATTGACCTGTGCCTGAAGGATATTCTGGCTTTGCGTGGTCATTTCATCCAGGCTCAAAAGTTCAGCCTCGGAAAACTTACGGAAGGCCTGCTCCAGTGCGGAGCCTTTCCGCCCGGCAAGGCGTGCCGCCAAGGCTTTTTCCACGATAAGTACAATTTGCCGGGCTAGGGAGGCGTCCACGGCATTGCGTTCCGCCGTTCTGTCGAACCAGCCTCGCCCTTCACGGACAAAACGGGCCAGAGCTTCTTCCCAGGGCAGGAGTTCCGCAGGCAATGCACGATCCGCAACAGGCCAGGGGAGTGTTACTACCCAACCGCGGGAAATCAGCGTAGGCAGGAGGTGTTCCCTTTGTGGCGCGGTAAAAAGAAAGCAACTATTCGGACAGGGATCTTCCAGAACCTTCAACAGAGAATTGGCAGCTTCTGTTCCAAGCGACTGAGCCTCGGCAAGGAGAATGACGCGAGTTCGCCCAAAGCGCGGTTTTTCGCCCAGAAGAGGACGCAACGCGCGGACATCGGCAATTTTGATACTGCCTTTTTGGCCGTCAAGCAGGATGACATCGGGGTGTATGTTTGCGCCAATGCGCAGACAGGACGGGCAGGAAAGGCAAGGCGCCTTCCCGCGGAATTCGCAGTTGAGGTACGCGGCCCACCATAGGGCAAGAGCCACCCGTTCCGATATTTCTCCGCCTTCCAGATGAAGGAGCTGAGGGGGCGCGTCCGTTAGTGCAGAAAGCGTGTTTCGTGTTTTTTCAAGGCGCGAAGAAAGGGCAGATGTAAAGGCATTTTTCGAAGTCTCCACATCGGGCAATGCTTCCTCCGCGTTATTTTTTCGCAGGGAAGTTTTTTTGTTCACCTTGACCGTGGGCATGGATTAGTGCCGAAAGGTCTGTTTTCTGTCTGGCCCCACGGAAATATACTCGATCTTCACATTGAGCAGTTCCTGAAGGCGCTCTATGTAGCGACGGCAACGTTCTGGCAGACTTTCCCAGCTGTCGCAACCCGTGAGATCTTCGCTCCAGCCGGGCAAGGTTTCATACACGGGTTTAACCTTCTCAAGCCCGCGCGGGGTCTGGGGTGGATACTGTATGGTGCGCCCCTCGTACTCGTAGGCCACGCACAGCTTCACTTCCTTCATGCCGCTAAGCACGTCAACCTTGGTAAGCGCGATGGATGTCGGCCCGCAAAGACGCGCCATCTCGCGCAACACAGCCATGTCGATCCAGCCGCAACGGCGGGGGCGTCCGGTGGTGGCGCCGTATTCGTCTCCTTTTTTGCGCAACTCTTCGCCCGTTTCGTCAAAAAGCTCCGTGGGGAAAGGCCCGGCACCCACACGGGTGGTATAGGCTTTGACAATGGCAATGCGTTCGTCAATGAGCCTACTGGAGATGCCGGAACCAATGGAGGCGTTGTCGCAAACCACGTTGGAGGAAGTGACAAACGGGTAGGTACCGTGATCAATATCAAGCATGACGCCCTGCGCACCTTCAAACATGATGCGCTTTCCAGCAGAGTGAGCGTCAAGGATGATGCCTGAGACGTCAGCCAGGTAGGGGATGAGCCGAGGAGAGAGTGCCATGAGCTTTTGGAAAACTTCTTCAGCGCCCATGGCGGACATATTGTAGAGTTTCGTGAAGAGGACGTTTTTTTCTTCCAGAGCGTGTACGATTTTATCCTTCAGGATTTCAGGGTCGGTGAGGTCGCCTGCGCGCACCCCCACGCGGCCCTTTTTGTCTTCATAGCACGGTCCAATGCCTCGCCCCGTTGTGCCGATCTTACTCTTGGCGTGGCCTTCGCGGGCACCGTCAAGGGCACGATGATACGGCATAATGAAATGCGTCTTGTAGCTGATCTTCAGCCTCGCGGGACTAACGTCCAAACCTAGCGCCGCAAGTGCATCAATCTCTTCAAGGAAGGCTTCCGGGTCGAGAACAACGCCATTGCCAATGACGCAAAGTTTGTCCGGATGTAGTATGCCCGAAGGCACGACGTGAAGAACGTACTTCTTGCCGTTGGCAATGACCGTATGCCCTGCATTGTTGCCGCCCTGAAAGCGGACAACCATATCCACTTCGGAAGTGAGCAGGTCGACGATTTTGCCTTTCCCTTCATCTCCCCACTGCGCACCTACGACAATCATGTGAGACATAGATTTCTCCTTGAAAAGCCACTCCTGTCCCGTAAGACCCGACTCTTCCGAATAGGCATTTCAAAGTTTTTATAAGCGGCTTTACGGCCACCGTCAACAGACTAAAGGCGAAACTCAAAAACAAGGCGAATGTCAGATAACCTTGTTGAGGCTGTATTCAAGGATTCCTTCGGCGCCCATGGCGTGGAGCTTTGGGACAAGATCGCGTACCACGCTGTTGTTGACCACGGTCTCAAGGGAAACCCAAGCAGGGTCGCGCAGCGCGGCTACTGTTGGGGAATTCAGGGCAGGGAGCAGACTTAGAATAGCGTCCAGTCTTGCCGTAGGGGCGTTCATTTTAAGACAGACAAGACTTTCCGCGCGCAACGCACCCTGAAGAAGAAGGTCGATCTGCTCTATCTTCCGTCGCCCCTCGGGGTCATTCCATGCCGAACGGTGAGCAACAAGTACAGTATTGCTGGCCATGACTTCATCAATAACGCGCAGGTTGTGCGCACGGATGGTCGTCTCGGTTTCCGTGACTTCCACAATGGCGTCGGCCAAACCTTCCACCACTTTGGCCTCTGTGGCTCCCCAGGAAAAGTTGATGTGGACGTTCACCCCTTTGGATTCAAAATAGCGACGGCTTACGCCCACAAGTTCGGTGGAAATGCGCTTCCCTTCAAGATCGGCGGCGCATTGATACGGAGATTCATTGGCCACGGCCAGAACCCAACGAGCCTTACGGTTGGAGACTTTGGAATAGACCAGGTCGGAGACAAGCACCACAGGGCTGTCACCCTCACGGTCTCCGCACTCAACGCCCCTTTCTTCCAGCCAGTCCTTGCCTGTAAGGGCTATGTCGAGGATGCCGTTCTGGATGTATTCGGGAATTTCCTGGACACGACAAAGGCGCGCCGTGAGTTCTGGATCGTTGATTTCGGGGAAGTAGTTGCGAACATGCTTATGGATTTTCCACCCTGCCTTTTCGAGAAGAGTGATGGTGGCTTCTTCCAGAGAACCTTTTGGGATGCCGATTTTGAGCGGTGTTTTCATGAGAATGCCTTTAGGAACGGTATACTTTTTCAGGGTCAAAAAGTTGCGGGCTACAGATCTCTACGCCGACACCGCCTGGAGAAAGGCGGCGGTAAAAACAGCTACGGCGACCCGTGTGACACGCGGCCCCGCCCATCTGCTCAACTTCGAGTACCACGGCGTCGGCGTCGCAGTCCAGGCGCAGAGCCTTCACCTTTTGGACGTTGCCGGAACTTTCGCCTTTATGCCAGAGCTTCTGACGGCTCCGACTCCAGTAGTGAGCCTCTCCCGTAGCAAGTGTGGCCTGCCAAGCTTCTTCGTTCATCCATGCCAGCATGAGTACTTCGCCGGTGCCGGAGTCCTGAGCGATGGCGGCGATAAGACCGTGAGCTTTTGAAAAATCAGGGCTAAAGTCTGGGGTGGGAACGAACATAAGTGCCTCGTTGTGGCGCGGGGAATTTTTCCGTGCTTCTTTAGGTAGTCTTACTTGGCAAAACCGACGGCGCGGCGCTCACGGATGACCGTGACCCGAATCTGGCCGGGATAGGTGAGATTTGCCTCAATCTTGGCAGTGATGTCCCTGCAGAGCAGGTAAGTGCTGTTGTCGTCAACATTTTCGGAATTGACGATAACGCGCAACTCACGACCTGCTTGTATGGCGTAAGATTTTGTCACGCCTTCAAAGGAATCCGCAATATTTTCGAGGTTCTCCAGGCGTTTGACATAGCTTTCCAAAAGTTCCTTGCGTGCGCCAGGGCGTGCGCCGGACAGGGAATCCGCCGCCTGAACAAGCACAGCCAGCGCTGTTTCGGGGTGTACATCTTCATGGTGAGCGGCAATAGCATGGACAATATCCTTGCCCTCGCCGTATTTTTTAGCGATATCCGCGCCGATGAGGGCATGAGAACCTTCCACCTCGTGATCCACGGCCTTGCCGATGTCATGGAGCAGACCCGCGCGTTTGGCGCGCTTGACATCCATACCCAGTTCCGCGGCCATCATACCGCACAGTGCGGACACTTCCAGCGAGTGCTGAAGTACATTCTGCGTAAAGCTGGTGCGGTATTTGAGCTGGCCCAGAAGGCGCACCACATCCGCATGGATGCCGTGAACCCCCGCATCGAAAGTAGCTTGTTCACCCACTTCGCGGATATGCGCTTCCAGCTCCTGCTCGCATTTATGGACGATATCTTCAATGCGCGCCGGGTGAATGCGGCCATCCTGGATAAGACGTTCCAAGGCCATGCGGGCCACTTCGCGGCGGATGGGGCTGTAGGCGGAAAGGATGACAGTTTCGGGAGTATCGTCGATAATGAGGTCAACGCCAGTAGCCGCTTCCAAAGCACGGATGTTACGCCCCTCGCGACCGATGATGCGGCCCTTCATATCTTCGCTGGGCAGGCTGACGGTCGTCACCGTCTGTTCGCTCACATAGTCGCCGGCATAGCGTTGTATGGCACAGGCCAAAATTTCTCTTGCCTTGCGGTCGGCGCCTTCGCGGGCTTCCGTTTCAATAACGCGCATCATTTTTGCGGCTTCATGGCGGGTTCGCGCCTCAATTTCTTCAAAAAGGCGCTTCCTTGCCTCATCCACCGTAAGGCCGGAAATTTCCTGAAGTCGGTGTTCCTGCTCATTGATCTTGTCTTCCAGGAGTTTTTCCTTGCTGGTAAGGAGGCGTTCCCGCTGGGTTTGTTCCTTTTCCTGTGCTAGTATTTCGTGCTCCTTCTGCGTGATACGCTCCATTTTCTCTTCCATGCGGTCGCTGATATCCTGGAGCTTCTTTTCTCGGTTTTTAAGGGCGCGTTCCTGCTCCTTGTATTCTGTATCCAGCGCCTTTTTCTGTGTGAAAATTTCGTTCTGCCCCTGAAGCAGTATTTCTTTCTTCTGTGCCTGTGCTTCCTTGCGCGCTTCGTCCACAATACGCCGCGCAAGGCCCTTGGCTTCCCCCAGCTCCCTGCTGGTGAGAACACGCTGTATGAACACGCCCGCTACAAGGCAGACAATGCCTGCCATGACAGCAGCGAAAAAAACAAGAGTATTCATGATATTCCCTGTGCTATGTTAACGGGACTTGCCCCGATGCCAACGCCAAAAATCCACCAATGGAAGGGTGGTTGCGTCGTTATGCGGATTACAGAGGGAAGAAAACGTAAAGACGACGGAAAAGGCATGATTCGAAGGAACCCTGGATTGCCGTGAAGATCGCCGGGCACGAGACCTGTTGGTCTCCAGGTGGGCGCCTGTCCGGGACTTCAGGCTTCCCTAAGATAAGGGCGTGCACACCATCCCGAGAGTCTGGCTCCCTGTTAAAAATAGTGAGGTCGGTGCGCAAGCGGATACTCCCCGAACAACCCAGGGAACAGGGGTACAGGCAAACCGTCAGTCCTGAGAAGCAGGATCGGGCGGAGGCGCCTGTTCAATGTCTTTCAAAGAACGCAAAAGTTTATCGATCGTATGTTCCGTCTGACTTGTCTTTTCCTTCAGTTGCAGAAAGTCATCAGCAATGCCGATAAGGCATATCGCCAGCAACCTTTCTTTCCCCAAGGATCCGCCCAGAGTCTTCATCTGATTGTACAGCTTTTCAACATAGGCCTTGGCCCGTTCAACGCGCTCAGGACTTGCTTCGGCCTGAAAGGAAATCTTGAGATCGAAGAAGTCGAGATGATAGCTGTGCATACTGAAGGCCCGCCTTCCCCATTACTGTTCGTTCACCTGCTCGGCAGACGGCAACGCTCCTTGGATACGCTCAAGGAGAGCGTCCATCTTCTGGATGGCTTGGGCGCGTACTTCCTGTTCGCTGTTGAGCTTATCCTGAACTTCCCTGGAGGCCATTTGTTCCAGTTCAAGATCGTCGTGCAGTCGAGTATTTTCGTCTCGAATTTTTTGATTTTCCTCTCGAAGATTGCACAATTCTTTAATGAGAGCCTCAATGTGCTGTTCCAGAAGATCCAGTTTTTCCATAATATCTATCTCCTTAAGAGCGGAGCAACAGCCCAGCTCACGGCAGTTTGGTTAAGCCGGAGGCCCGGCAACTGAAAAAACAGCGTGAAAACGCAACAACCACGGCGCGTTTCTTCCACCTTTTCTTTTTGATAAGCCATGGAGCGAGAATGAGCAAGAGTCTGGAGCGGTCTGACAAGAATTTTTGTCAAGCAGTCGGCGCGAAAAGATGTCCAAGCAAAAGCGAATGAAAATTTCCCTAACCAAATTAAGGGATTCAAGTTCCGTTCACTCAGCCCCAAATTTGACGAAACTGAAAAGAACGCTGTTCCTGGGCGCAAAACTGACACGCAAGGAGGCCATATATTAGGAGAGTGTCGCCCTGTCAATGATAGTAGATCTTCGAGAGCGTCATTAGCCCGAATACGCTGAAATAATGAGAACTAGTTTTGACTTGTTCTGACAGTAGTTCTTTAAATCAAGGGAGAAAACTCTGTTTTGATGGAACTTGAATACCCATCAACCATGGCGCTATTCTAACGGGGTTTCTCATGAAAATCTATAATCAAAACGTCATTGGACTGTAGTTCTCAATGTTGCCGCGAAACTGGGCAATATCTCCAAGGCGTTCCGTAGCATGGACTTTTTTTCAAGCGAGACGTTTTATCGGTATTAGGTTGCATGGGATGTCGGTGAGGTGGCACTTTGACCACTGACGCCTATAATTCTTCCAATCATTTTCAGGGATAATCCGGAGTATCAAGGCGAAGGCTTTATCCCTCATGGTTTTGCCATGAGGCGTGTCTCTTCTACATTGCAGGTTGCATTGTTTACAGTGCGTTGCGCTCCTGCCATGAATCCATTTTTACCTATACCCCTGAGCCGCATTGAGACAGTGCGTACGCTTACTCCTTTTCTTAGAGATAGCACAGAAACACAGTTCATGGAAAAGTTTATTTTCTCCTTACCTTTCGCTATACTTAGTTGCGGGCAAGTTCACGTTCTGTATCCCGTGCCTCAGCGCGACGCTTCAGCTCATCGCGGCGATCGTGAATTTTTCGCCCCCTAGCCAGCGCAATTTCAAGTTTTGCCTTACCGTGTTTGAAATAGAGCTTCAAGGGAACAACGGTAAGGCCCTTCTGTTCGATGCGCGTTTCCAGAAGGTGAATCTCACGGCTGTGCAGGAGGAGCTTTTTGTCTCTGTCCGGTTCCTGGATCACATAGCCGCCGCGGACATAGGGGGCTATGCGCATCCCCACCACCCAGGCTTCGCCGTTGCGGCATTCCACAAAACTGTCGCCAAAGCTCACCTGTCCTTCGCGCAGACTTTTTACCTCTGGCCCGGTGAGTACCATGCCCGCCTCAAAAAAATCCAGAAATTCGTAATATTGACGAGCCTTACGATTTTCGATGCGCGGCGTATCCGCCATGATCTTTCTCCTTCGCCTGTCAGCTGAAACGGATTGACAAAGGTTATTCCTACCGGATTCTTTTGGAAAAACAAAGTATTACGTATGTTCTCTTTGTTTTCTTGGCAGGATAGAATAAATTTCTCCCGTCGTCCATCCGCGTACCCGCGCCTGTACGCGGCGTGCCACGGCGCGCGGGGGACCGCCCAGGGCTTGTTCTTCGGCAATGACGCCAAGTACCGTTTCACGAGAGGAGCGCGTTGTCTCCTCCGGCGGGCCGACAATGACCGTCACTTCTCCCAGGAGACCCTCAAGGTCGGGAATAGCCTCAAGGCGGAAACGCTGGTATTCTTCATGCGTTTTGGTCAGTTCGCGGGCCACGCAGACTTCTCGAGGTCCCAGAAGAGAAAAGGCGTGCGAGAGCGTCTCTTGAAGTCTGTCCTTGCGTTCAAAAAAAATGAGCGTAACCGAGAGGCATGCGAAAGGAGCAAGCACGGCTTCCTGGTCAGATTTTTTGCGCGGAAGAAAGCCAAAAAAAACAAAAGGTTGCGGTGGAATACCGCTCCCCGCAAGCGCCGTGACAGGAGCACAGGGACCGGGTATCACGGAAACCGGAAGTCTGGCCTCGCGACAGGCGCGGATGAGCGCATAACCCGGGTCGGCCAGCACAGGCATACCGGCATCGGAAATAAGGGCAACGTCCTGCCCCTGATGTAAAAGTTCCATTATGGCGGGAACTCTTTTCTGTTCATTGTGATTGTGACAGCTGATGAAACGCTTTGTCTTCAAGCTCCATCGGGCACAGGCCAGGGCTTCACGCCGCGTATCCTCGGCCAGAATGAGGTCAACGTTTTCCAGACATTGCCGGGCGCGGGGAGAAAGGTCACCAGGGTTGCCAAGCGGCGTTCCTACGACCCACAGCGTGCCCGGGGCTTTCTTCGAAGGCGATGACGTCACGAATCAGCTCCGTTTGATAGTTTTCCCCCTGCGCCACAACACAGACCAAGTCGAAGCGGCAGGGTTTGTTCCATGCGGCGTGCGCGCCTAGCCAGTACTGGGCGGCGCGCAGAAGGCGTTCCTTTTTAATGGAAGTGAGAGCCTCCGCGGGAGAGAGCATCCCGCCCAAGGTTCGAGTTTTGACTTCCACAAAAACCACAGTGTCCCCTTCCTTGCAAATGAGATCCAATTCCAGATGTCCGCTCCGCCAGTTACGGTCAAGGACGTCCCAACCCAACTTCGTGAGTAGCAAGACCGCGGCATCCTCCCCGTTCCTTCCCGTATGGGTGGAATCCTTCGCCCGTTCTTCGCGTTTGTCAAAATTCAGCACAACCACCCCTGCGTCATTTTCTGTGTTGGTGATACCCCGTGAAATTCCATGCGATGCAGAGGACAGGGGCCAAAGATCTTCAGCGCCTCACGGTGCTCCTGCGTACCATACCCCTTATGCCGTGCAAAGCCGTATTGCGGCCAACGCGTGTCAAGACGCAACATAAGCGCGTCGCGGAAGGTTTTGGCCAGTACAGACGCCGCGGAAATGCACGGAACAAGGGCGTCGCCGTCCACAATGGACTCCTGTTCAGGAAGCGGGATGCCAAAGCGCCGGAAGTACAGGGGCGGTATGGTCTGTGTGCCATCAATGAATAGTCGGGCAGGAAAAGCTCTGCCCTTAACCCCCATTCGCAAACGCAGGGCGGCCACTGCCCGCGTCATGGCCATGAGCGATGCCTGAAGGATATTGAGGCGTGAAATTTCGGCCATCCAGGAAAGCCCAATGCCCCATCCCAGGGCCAGAGAGCGGATCTCGGAGGCCAGATGTTCGCGTTCTTCCGGCTTCAGAAGTTTGGAATCATTCAGGCCCAAAAGATCAAACCCCTCTGAAAAAATCACCGCTCCAGCGACCACGGGTCCTGCAAGGCAACCCCTTCCGGCTTCGTCGGTTCCGGCAACGAGGTTTTCCTCCATATTTAACGGGCTGATTAAAATATCTTGTTCTACAGGACGTATGCGGCGTTTTTCGGCCATGGTGCCTTCCTCTGAGGCCTCTTTGCGAATACCTTTCAGAATGGTTTGAGCATTCTCTTGTCGAACTGCTTCAAATATAAGACAAAATCCCCTTGCCGTGCTTTATCGGAAGGGGATTGTCGGTAACTTGAGCGGCATGCTCCAGGGGGATGCAAACATCCTTTAGTAGACGTGAAGCCCCATAAGCAGACACGGAAAGTCGAACCAGGCTCAATAGCGGTTGCGGGGCTTGATACGTGCAGCCTTGCCGCGAAGTTTGCGCAGATAGTAGAGGCGGGAACGACGCACGCGGCCTTCGGTGACCACTTCAATATGATCAATGAAGGGGGAGTGCAGAGGCAGAATACGTTCAACGCCCACACCGTCGGAAATTTTGCGGACGGTGAAGGTAGCGCCCGTGGTTCCGCGTTGGATGCGGATGACGTTACCCTGGAACATTTGAATGCGTTCTTTTTCGCCTTCAATAATACGCAGGTAAACCTTGACCGTATCACCGGACTTGAAGGACGGGATGTCCATACGCATATGTTCGCGTTCGATCTGCTTGATAATATCCATAGGGATCTCTCCTTGAGGAAAAGGGTGTTCAGCCCCGATCGCCCAGTAGTCTGTCCAAAACAATGGCCGTTGCAGCGCGCACGGGGAGATGGTTGTATTCGTCCATCCAGCGCAGGGGAGGAAGGACGGCGTCGCATCGCTCCAACACCTCAGGGGCGATGCCATGCCCGGTTCCCAGAAGGAGGAGTACGGGCCTGTCCGCAAGAAGGTTGCGCACCTCGTCAAAGGTGGCTGCCCTCCGACGTTCCCGGTGTTTTTTATCTAGGACAGGACGGGCGCTCGTGCCGACCACGAATGGTGGCATCCCACAGCGGGTTGTCAACGTCGCCACTGTGCTTTCCAGAGACTCCTCAGGCCTGACCAGTCGAAGGGCCTCGGCTCTGTCCGGGTTGAAAGACAGCCCTGGCCCTTCTGTCCAACGGGAGAGCAGTGTTGCCAAGAGTCTGAGCTGATCCCTCAGCGGCGTGACCACGAAGAATCCACTGATCCCATAGGTGCGGGAAATTCGTGCTATATCGTGAATATCAAAATTTGTCAAAGAGCTTGTACCCACTTTTCGATTTTTTAATCGAACCGGGTGATGGAGCAGAGCCACAGAGAGATTTTTTCCAGGGCGGAAGTGTTCTCTGGAACGCAGGAATTCACGGTCTGTTTGCGTAAGCGCGGCACGACTGAGCATATCCGGGCGGAACTTTGCGGTGACAAGCAAAGACTGTTTTCGCCGCCATGCCGCTATCTCGGAGTGATTGCCATCCCGAAGCACTGCCGGAACTTCCAGGCCTTCAAAACATTTCGGATGCGTATAGTGGGGGTATTCCAAAAGTCCGTGGCTGAAGCTCTCTTCCTCACCCGATTCCTCCCTGCCCATGAACCCAGGTTGCAGGCGGGCCGTAGACTCTATGATCGCCAAAGCTGCCGCCTCTCCGCCGTTAAGCACGGCCTCGCCCACGCACACGGGTTCCACGGGCAGAAGTTCGAAAAGACGCGCGTCAAAGCCTTCATAGCGACCGCAGATGAGTGTCAGCTCTTCTTCCCGCGCCAGCTCCCTTGCCAAAGCCTGGGTGAATGGACGCCCCGCCGGAGAGAGCGCGATGAGGCGGCCAGTGCCGTTCTTCACCGCAGGAATTTCGCGTAGGGTCTGTATGAGCGGGGCGAGCAGGAGAACCATTCCCGGTCCTCCTCCGTAGGGGCGATCATCTACGGAACGGTGGCGATCTGCGGCCTTATCTCTGGGGTTGGCGAAGAAAAAGCTTATAAGGCCCGTTTCTCTCGCGCGCGCCATGAGTCCGCTGGAGAGAGGCGAGTCGAACCATTCGGGGAAGAGTGTGACCAAGGTGTAGCGCATGGTGTCAGAACCTGTCTTCCCCATTGTCAGAAAATTTTTCCTCGGCATCGCCGCAGTAAAGTTCCACCAATCCGGCAGGTGGAGCTATGATCGCAATACCGAAAGAAAGATTGATGGCACGGACAAAATCGGGTACGGCCGGGAAAAGGATTTCATGCTTGCCGTCAGGCGTGCGGATATGCCAGATCTCTTGACCAGCGGGGAAGGAAATATTTTCCAGCCGACCCAGTGCGGATCCGTCTTCCAGCTGGACGGACAGCCCGGTAAGATCGCGAAGATAGGGTTCATCCTCTTCCGTTTCCGGAAGAAAAGAAGCATCAATGAGCAGTTCCTGCCCGCGCAACTCTTCGGCCCTGGAGCGATCGTCGCAACCTTCTATTTTTAGGATGAGCTGATCCCTCCACAGCTTCCACGCCTGCACACACACAGGACGCGGCGTCAAGCGGCCCGCCCGAAGCATGAGCGGCTTTTTGAGCAATTCTGGCGATTCCGCATAGTAATCCACACGGATATCACCCTTTACACCGTGCGGCTTCACGAGGCGGCCAAGCACCACGAACGGACTCTTATTTTCCATTACTCGACAATTTCCAGAACGGTACGCTTCTTTGTTTTGGCGGACACGGCGCCCATAAGCGTGCGTATGGCACGAGCAGTGCGCCCCTGCTTCCCAATGATTTTGCCAAGGTCTTCCTGAGCAACCTCCAGCTCAAGGACTGTCCCCTGTTCCCCTTCCGTCTCACGAATCACCACATTTTCAGGTTTGTCCACAAGAGACTTCGCAATGTATTCCAATAATTCTTTCTGTTGCATGGCTACCTCCGAAAGGATCCGGGCAGTGCCGGAAGGGTGTTTCGTCTTGAAATAGCACCGCTTTCCTAACAACGTCAATCGCAGGTTGACTCCGCTACGAGACGCTGGAAAAAAAATCGGACTTCACACTAAAAAAGAAAAAAGCGACACGCCATCGAAAGGGTGTCTCTTCCCTGCGCGTTTGTCCGTAAACTAAAACCTTTCAACGTTTCGAGGTTTTTCATGAAACATGCCTTCCTTGTCGCGATCTTTGTGCTGACTTTAGTATGCCCGGTCTTTGCCGCACCCGTCATTGAACTCCCTGAACCTCAGCGTAGCGGCGGTATGCCCCTCATGGACGCGCTTAACTACCGCCATACGGAACGCGTCTTCTCTCAAGAGGAGCTTTCGCTCCAGCAGATTTCGAATCTGCTCTGGGCCGTCTGCGGCGTCAATCGGCCCGACGGCAAACGCACCATACCCACGGCCATGAATCGGCAGAACATTGCCCTGTATGCCGTGATGACCAACGGCGTGTACCTGTACAACGCCGAAAAAAATATGCTTCAGCAGGTTCTGGACGGAAAAAACTACCTCAAGAAATACAAAAACGGCGCGCCTCTCGTCCTCTTGCACGCGGCTCCCGAAAACGATAAATTCTCCGCCTGCCACATAGGTTCCATGTACCAGAACGCTGCTCTGTATTGCGCTTCCGTCGGACTGGTCTCCGTACCCAAGGCACAGGAGACTAACGTGCTGAAGGGAATACTGCCACTAGAGCAAGGCTGGAGCGTATTCATCGTTCAGCCCGTAGGGCGACCCGCCCCTTGACGCCGTTTTTCTTACATCCATGTGCGAGTGCGAAGTTTGCGCTTCCTCCAGTTGCGCCGCTGTTCAAAAACTCATATCGTTCACACTGCCGCACCCTTTTACAAGAGGAACTGATACAGGCGCCGTTTGCAACTTTCCTTTACCATGATTACAGTATCCTTCCTTTTGGAGCTTGTGCAAAAACGCCCTAAAGACAAATTTTGTAGATTTTACCTTGCCAGTTTATTTAATTTTCGACTAAGATAAGGGAATACTGTTTTTTTGCCTAATTTCACCATCGGCCTATTTCAGGAGGATTGTGTCCATGTCCCTCAATATCCTCGTCATAGGCGGCGTTGCCCTCGGCCCGAAGGCCGCCGCTCGTGCCAAACGTCTTCTCCCAAACAGCAACATCACCATGATTGACCAGGGGGAATTTATCTCCTACGCCGGATGCGGCATTCCGTATTTCATTGGAGGGGACGTGCCCCAAATGAACGGCCTGCGTACCACCAACGCTGGCGTGGTGCGCGATGAGGCATTCTTCAGGGAACTCAAGGATATTATCGCTATCTGCCATACTCGTGCGCTCTCCATCGATCGTCGTGGCAAGAAGGTAACTGTTGAAAATACGAAAACTGGGAAGCAACGTCAGCTTTCCTACGACAAACTGGTCATCGCCACCGGCAGTAGTCCCCGCATCCCCCCTATCCCCGGGTATGATCTTAAAAATGTCACCTCTGTGACCTGCCTTGAAGGAGCCCGGGCGGTGCAACAGCAGTGCGCGGACGGCAAAGTCAACCATGCCGTCATTATCGGCGCGGGTTTCATTGGGCTGGAAATGGCCGTGGCGCTCGCCGATATGTGGGGCATCAAGGTCACTGTCATTGAAATGCTTGATCATATTCTACCAACCCAGCTTTGCAAGAACTTCAGTAAGATGGCCCAGTACGATCTCGAAAAACTTGGCGTTACCGTACTCACGGGCGAAACCGTCAGGGAACTCAGGGGAAAGGACGGTGCCGTCTGCCAGGTAGTCACGGACAAACGCGTTCTGGATGCCGAAGAAGTCATTTTTTCCATCGGTGTGACGCCCAATTCCAAGATCGCCTCCGACGCCGGCCTCGCCTGCCACCCTCGCGGCGGCATTCTGGTCAACGCACATATGCAGACCTCCGATCCCGACATCTACGCGGGCGGCGACGTTGTTGTGATGCGTAATCTTATTTCCGGCGACCTTTCCTACCTGCCTCTTGGCTCCATGGCCAACCGCCAGGGTCGCGTCATTGGCACCAATCTTGCGGGCGGCGACGCCACCTTTGAAGGTGTTGTGGGTTCCTGGTGCGTCAAGCTAAACAAACTGAATGCCTCGGGAGCGGGACTTACCCTGCAGCAGGCACGCATGGCGGGCTTTGACGCTATCGAAGTGTGCATGGAAGGTACGGACAAGGCCCATTTCTACCCCGGCTACACTAACGTCAGTCTGGCCATTATTGTGGATAAGAAGAGCCAGCGCCTGCTTGGCATCCAAGGTATCAGCGACAACGGCGAGGCCGTCAAGGCTCGTACGGATGCAGTGGCCGCCATGCTCCAGATCGGCAAGCCTACGCTGAACGACCTCTCCAACCTGGAAGTTAGCTATGCGCCGCCGTTTGCCTCCGCCATGGATGTGATCAACGCCGCCGGCAACGTTGCCGAAAACGTAATCAGCGGGCGGTACAGGTACATTTCGCCCGATGACTTTATGGAACTCTGGGATAAGCGCGACGAGAACGGTTATTTCTTTGTGGACGCCCGCCCCGCCAAGGCCGGAAAACCCATTGAGGAGCGGCATCCTGGGCAGTACCTCTCTCTGCCCATGGAAGAATTCAACGCACGCGCCGCCAAGGAAATCCCCACCGATCGCCCGGTGGCCCTTATTTGCAATACAGGCACCCGCGCCTATGAAATGCAGCTCAAGCTACTCGAAATGGGCATTGAGACCGTGAATTCCGCAGGCGGCCACACCGCCCTGCGCAAGCGCGGCGACGAAGAAAAATTCTAGCCTCCTCAATCTTGGGCCGGATATGCCAGATCCGGCCCTCGCTACAAGCAATGCCGGGCAGAATAATTCTGCCCGGCATTGCTTGCTTTCTGTTCCCGTGCCGCAAAAATATTCTTTGTCGCGCAAAAGGCGCCCTCCTTTCGCCGCCATGTCGATTTGTCATTTTTCAAGAATTGATATATAATTATTCTTTCATGCCCAAGGGCTAAACATCACCTTTCAGGAAAAATCATGACCCAGCAACATCCCCAGTCTGAAAGCAGCCAGTATAACGCTTCCGCCATTACCGTGCTGGAAGGATTGACAGCTGTTCGCGTTCGTCCTGCCATGTACATAGGCAGTGTCGACGGTCACGGCCTTCACCATCTTGTTTACGAGGTTGTGGACAATTCCATAGACGAGGCCATGGCGGGCTTCTGCGACAGGATAGAAGTCATTCTGCACATTGATAACAGCGTCACGGTACGGGATAACGGTCGCGGTATTCCTGTGGATCTTCACCCCAAGCTGAAGGTTCCGGCCGTTCAGGTAGTCATGACCAAACTTCATGCCGGTGGCAAGTTTGACAACAATGCCTACAAGGTGTCCGGCGGGCTTCACGGCGTGGGCGTCTCCTGCGTAAACGCGCTCTCCTCCTGGCTGGAGGTCACGATCCGCCGAGACGGCAAAAGGTGGCGGCAACGCTATGAGCGCGGTATCCCCGTCACGGAAGTGGAATGCCTTGGAGAGGCGGAAGGGCACGGAACCACCGTTCATTTTCTCCCTGATGAAACGATCTTTGAAACCACGGCCTACTCCTTTGAAGTGCTCAATAAACGTTTTGAGGAACTCGCCTACCTCAACAAAGGGCTGACCATAGTCTGTAAGGATGAACGGATTAACGAGTCGTATACCTATCACTCGGAAGGCGGCATAGAGCAGTTTGTCCACGACATCAATAACGGAGAAACCGGGCTTCATCCCATCATCAGCGGCGAGGGCGTTCAGGACAGCGTCACGGTGGATTTTGCCCTGCAGTACAGTAGCGGATATAACGAAAAGACGTTCACCTTTGCCAACAATATCAGAACCCACGAAGGCGGTACTCATCTTGCAGGGTTCAAAACAGCGCTCACAAGGGCCATTAACAACTACGTCAAAAGTCAGCCCGACCTCCAGAAAAAACTCAAAGGGGGGGCGCTTTCCGGCGATGATGTGCGCGAAGGTCTCACCGCCGTTATCAGCGTCAAGCTACCCAATCCCCAGTTTGAGGGGCAGACAAAGACAAAACTTGGCAACAGTGAAGTTGCCGGCATTGTCAACGGTGTGATCTATAACAGCCTTGACGTGTACTTTCAGGAAAACCCGAAGGACGTTCGCACCATTATAGAAAAGGCGGCGGAAGCCTCCCGTGCCAGGGAAGCGGCGCGACGCGCGAGGGAACTTGTCCGCCGCAAGGGGGCGCTTTTTGACAATTCCCTTCCGGGAAAACTTGCCGACTGCCAGAGCAGAGATCCGGCGGAATGTGAAGTCTTCATCGTGGAAGGGGATTCCGCAGGCGGATCCGCCAAGCAGGGGCGCGACCCCCGCACTCAGGCCATACTTCCTCTGCGCGGCAAAATTCTTAATGTTGAGCGTGCCCGTTTTGACCGGATGCTGGCCAGTGAAGAAATCAAGAACATGATTACGGCCATAGGGATAGGCGTTGGCGAGAATATGGATTATGCCAAGTTGCGCTATCACAAAATCATCATCATGACGGACGCCGATGTGGACGGCGCGCATATCTGCACTCTCATGCTCACCTTCTTTTTTCGCTATTATCCCAAACTCATTGAAGAAGGACATATCTTTATAGCCCAACCTCCTCTGTACGGCATCAAGAAGGGTAGTACAACCATCAAATTTCTCAAGGACGACAACGAACTTGACGAATTTTTGCTTCAGCGTCTTTCCGGCGGGGTGACAGTGACGGTCTCTGACGGACACGCCTTCAGCGGAGACGCCCTTGTTGCCCTGCTCAAGAATATAGACGAAATGGAGAAGTGTATTCTCGATGCAGAAAATTCCGCAGTTTCCCGTGAACTTTTTCTCTCCTTCCTGCGCTATTCAGAGAGCCTGACTCCAGACACCTTTACCGGGGACATTCCTGAAGTCTTCGCTTCCTGGATGAAGGAGCAGGGCTACATTGCTTCCGTTGAAGTGGAAAACCTGGAAGAAGAGCGTCATTTCGTTGTCTTTGAAAACAGGAGCGCGCACCGGACTCGACTTGCGGTAGAATTTTTTCATTCCCGTATGTATCGCCAGGCGCAAAAACTTTGGAACGAACTTGAGCAAGTGTGCGGCGTCTTTCCTGTAAGGCTCTCAAGCGCGGAGTCGTCCAGAGAGGTGAGGGATTATTTTGAACTGCGCGAGGTCGCCTATAATGAAGCGCGCAAAGGTTTCAACATACAGCGTTATAAAGGTTTGGGCGAAATGAACCCCGAACAGCTGGAAATGACCACCATGAATCCCGAAAAACGCGCTCTGCTCAAGGTGAGCATTTCCGACGCACAGGCCGCCTCGGACACCATTGAAGAACTCATGGGGGATCGCGCCGATCTCCGCAGGGAATTCATTATCCGCAATGCCCTTTCCGTGACGGATGAACTGGACATTTGACGATAAACGCGGCGTTTCTCCAAAAAGGATAAAATTGTGGCTGAATTCAATGTCGATATAGAAAAAGAGCTTAGGCAGTCATATCTGGCGTATTCGCTCAGTGTCATCATCGGTCGCGCCATCCCCGATGCACGCGACGGACTCAAGCCCGTGCATCGGCGCATACTTTTTGCGCAGTCGCAGATGGCCAACACCTATAATCGCCCTACAAAGAAGAGCGCCCGCGTTGTGGGTGATGTCATCGGCAAATACCACCCTCACGGGGATGTCGCCGTCTATGACGCGCTGGTTCGTATGGCACAAAGTTTCAATATGCGCGATCCGCTGGAAGACGGTCAGGGCAACTTTGGCTCCATTGATGGTGACTCCGCCGCTGCCATGCGGTACACCGAAGTGCGCATGTCCCGCCTGGCTTCCGAATTTTTGAACGACATTGAAAAGAACACGGTGGATTTTCGACCGAACTACGACGGCTCGGAACAAGAGCCCGAAGTCCTTCCCACCAAGGTGCCCAATCTTCTGCTCAACGGCTCCTCCGGCATAGCCGTGGGCATGGCCACAAATATCCCTCCGCACAATCTTGGGGAATTGTGCGATGCCCTGTTGCGGCTCATCGACGAGCCGGACTGCACTGTGGACGATCTTATTGACCTTGTTCATGGGCCGGACTTTCCCACCGCGGGCTTCGTCTATGCCGGGCAGGGTCTTCTGGACGCCTACCGCACCGGTCGCGGCGTGGTCAAGATACGCGGCCGCGTGGAAGTGGAAGAGAAGAAAAAGGGACAGCAGGCCGTGGTCATTCGAGAGATACCCTACGCCCTGAACAAATCTGTGCTGGTGCAGAAGATAGCCGCCCTCGTCAACGAGCATAAACTTGATGGAGTGACCGATCTGCGCGATCTTTCCGACAAGAAAGGCATCAAGATCATCCTTGATCTCCGCCGCGGAACTCTTCCGGATCTTGTGATCAACGGGTTGTATAAGTACACACCCCTGGAAACGTCCTTCGGTATTAATATGCTTGCCGTTGTGGACAATAAACCCCAGCAGCTCAATCTGCGTTCCGCGCTTTCCTGTTTTCTTGATTACCGACGAGAAGTGGTTATCCGCCGTACGCGCTTCGATCTTGATAAAGCTCAGGCGCGTTCGCATATCGTGGAAGGACTTTTAAAAGCTCTTGATATTATTGATGAAATTGTTTCTCTTATCCGCGCTTCAGAGACGCCTCCGGACGCCAGAAAGGGACTCATGACAAACTTCGGATTCACAGAAATTCAGGCACAGAGTATCCTTGATATGCGCCTTCAGCGCCTCACCGGGCTGGAAAGAGATAAACTTCTAGAAGAATACCGGGAACTTGAAAAGCTCATTCTGTACCTTACGTCTATTCTTGAGGATCCTGAAGTGCTACGGGGAGTTTTGCGCGATGAAACCAAATATATCAAAGAGACCTATGCCACGCCCCGCCTGACCGAAATTATCCGCGACGAGCTTGGCGGCATCAACGTGGAAGACCTCATTCCCGATGAAGATGTGGTCATCACGCTTTCCCGCCGAGGGTACATCAAGCGGACGACGCTGGCGACTTATCAGCAACAGAAGCGAGGGGGCAAGGGGATAGCCGGGCTTCATACCTCCGAAGATGACTTCGTGCAGGACTTCCTTACCACTACCAACCATCAGTATCTTCTTCTCTTTACGAACAAGGGTCGTATGCACCAGTTAAAGGTGCATCAGGTTCCGGAGGGAAGCCGTACAGCCAAGGGTATGCATATAGCCAATCTCCTGCCGCTGGAAAAGGATGAATGGGTAGCCAATGCCCTTACGGTGCGTGAATTTTCGGAAGACAGATATTTCCTCTTCACCAGTCGTCAGGGCATGGTCAAACGCTCCAACGCTTCTCTCTACGCCCGTGGCCGCAGAAACGGACTCATCGCGCTCAGCCTCAAGGAGGGAGACGAGCTTATAGCCGTGCGCGAGGTTGCGGAATCCGACCATGTCATCCTTGCCACTGCTCACGGCATGGCCATACGCTTTGCCATGTCCGATGTTAGACCCATGGGGCGCAGCGCCGCTGGCGTGAAGGGTGTGGGTTTGCGCGCGGGCGACCGCGTTGTCGCCTGTCTTACCGTCAAGGACGGGGATGATTCCACCATGATTATGACGGTTTCCGCCTTGGGCTACGGCAAACGTACAAAAATAGATCTTTACCGCATCCAGAGCCGCGGAGGCATCGGACTCATCAATTTCAAGGTGTCGCCCAAAACGGGAGAAGTCATTGAAGCAAAACCCGTATCCGATACGGATTCACTCATACTCCTTACTTCCACAAACAAGATTATCCGCCTGAGCGTGGAACAAGTCCGTGCTGTGGGGCGTGCCGCCATGGGAGTCCGCTTGGTTCGCCTAGACGAAGGCGCTAACGTTTCCGGTTTTGATACCGTGGCGGACAGTGGAGAATAAGGTCTTTTTTTGCGTGAAAAGATTGCCTGATATAGTATTCAACCGACCTGTATCAGAAAAGGGAAAGAAGTACATACTAGGCACTGCGGACTATGTATTCTTGTCGTAAAGATATTGCGGACTCTTCTCTTTTCTGCCGCCGCCATAGCGCGGTTTACCGTCGGGCCGGGTTCGCGTAGGAGATATTGTGAACAGCAAGAATGCCTAACAGGTGTACCCACGCTTGAGCCAAAAGTTCCCTGCAACGGCTTTTGTCCGGTCCGCCAGGGCTTTCATCTCCCAGAATATCCGTGCAACGGTTGGAACCCCATTTTGCTGTGGACGTGTCATTAAACCAATCCACAAATTCTTCCAATACCAGTTTTGCACCAGGAAGAGCGCTGTCGTCCTCAGTATTCCATCCCACAAGATACGCCGTCACACAGCAACCGCCGGTCAAAATGCCGCAAGTGTCGCCACTCTGACCGATACCGTGACAAAGACCGGACAAGGAGCGTACCAGATCGGCATTTTCCTTGCCTTGAGCACCAAGAATGAGAAGTGCAAAAATTTGACTGCAACAATAACCTTTTTTGGAAAGAGTCAATATAGCGTTTTTTAGCGGCTCCATAATTACTCCTTCAAGGGTTGATTCATTCCTTGGCCTTTAATGCCTTTTAGTTGAAAATGGTACACGTTCGCACCATAAGGCCGCTGACGTTGATTCTTGCCCGCTCTTATCGCTTTGGCGTGCTTGCCCTCTGTTCAGCCGAGGGGCTTATCCAACGGATATTCAACTTTCTCTAATGTCGACAGATTATCTTTCGTTTAACCTGCTTGAAATGACAGGTCAAGCAAATATTTTACATCTCTCGAATGTGTTTCGAGGTTCCATAAGTACTCATGCAACTTCGGAAATGTCGTGCCGTTGCTGTAAAATTTTTCAAGAATTTTCTGTTGGATTTTTTCATTATGATCTACATAAAGCTTGTGCAAATATAACCAAGGTAAAGAGTATGACCATATACTAAAAAGCCCGCCTTTTCAGGACGGGCTTGGGTTGAGGAGAGCGGTAACCTTTCCGCTTCAGTCTTCTTCGTAAACAGGATTGAGCTTGTAAACCATTTCGATGCCATCGTGCAGAGAACCGGTGACGAGGCAACCGTTTTTCATGACACGAGCCACGCGGTCAAAGAGATCAAGGTCTTCTTCATCAATACCCACATTGGCGTTGATAGTGATTTTCAGAACGCGGCTCTGACCCTTCTCATTGGCGTCCACGTCCATGACGGCGTTCAAATCGAGGCTGGTGTAATTGAGTCCGCGTGCCTCCATGGCTGCATTGAGCGCGGAAGCGTAGCAGTAGAGAGCCGCGGCCCCGAGGAGTTGTTTGGCAGTTCCGGCACGCTTATCCTGGGGAATGTTAGTATTATCAACAACAATTCTGGGCAACGCAACGCCGCCGGTCTCAATGGTATGGACATCACCGTTCCTGTGATAGGCGATGGTAAGTTGCATGGTTTTGGCTCCTTGCATTGTGTTCTAAAAGAAAACGCCCGGAGTACGCACGGCGCAACATCCGGGCGCGGAGGGGAGGAGAGTATACGATCCCCTGGCGTCAGGCGCAGTCGTGCTTGTCCCAGGGTTCGCGGTTGTCACGCTGGATCACGGATTCCATGCGCGCAATAGCTTCCTTGAGCTTTTTAATTTCGTCGAGTTTGAGGTTGGGGTTCTTCATCACCTGGTAGATGATGGCGCCGGTGCAGGCCTCGTTAATGGGGAGGTCGGCAATAGTGGCGATGGTTACGACGATGTCCTGAGCGTTGACCACGCGATCCACGGAACCGATCTTACCGTTGATGGCAAGACCCTGGAAGGCAGCCCCGGATTTGCCCGCCACGGCGATGAGCGTACGGCGGTCGGCGGCTTCCACAGCGGCGGCGAGGGCGGCGTCGCCTTCGGCGAGAACGAAGACAGTGTCGCCGGGGGCTTCGAGAAGAGCGGCGATGCCGTCGGCCTCGGCTTTGATCGCGCCGAGGGCCTCAGCGGCTTCGGTCAGGCCGGAGCAGTTGGCGTTGGGGAGAAGGGCGGCCTTCTTCAGGGAGTCGACAGCGGCATTGAGTACGAGTACAGCTTTCTTTTCAGCCATGTTGGTATTCCTTCAAAAAGTAAAAAAGTCAGAGCGTGAAATTCACCTGTGGCTCCCGTTTTCCTAGGAGTCACTGTCGGGTTAATCTACAAGGTTCGGGTCTTCCATGATCTGGTAGATGGGCGCGCCTTCTGCATCATCGGGAATCGGGTTCCCAGTGATGTAGCAGAGCGTGGGCACAATATCCGCCAGCCAGCGGGGGCGGGGATAGCGGAAGCCCTTCTTGATGTTGGGTCCACGGAAGACGAGCAGGTTCTTCAAACTGCCGCAACCGGATTCTCCGGTGGGCAGACCGTAGCCATGTTCCGCCATGTATTCGGGCTTAAGTACATAGACCACATCGCCGGCCTGTGCGCCGCCCATACCGAAAACATGGGCATCTTCCTTGCGTACGGCCAGGAGTACGGGGCGTTCGCCGGTTTCCGGGTGCCTGTAATCCAGAAGCGCATCAATGATGCGAGAGCGCACGTTTTCGTAGTCTTCGGGTTCCACGATGCCGTCAGGGTATTTACCCTTCAGGTTCACATAGACGAACATGTAGCGTTGCGGGACGGCGAGGGATTTGTTGACGTCGAGGACGTAGTTGAAGCCCTCGGTTTCTTCATAGATGTCCCAGTAGTTTTCCGACTTTTTGGGTTCGTAGGAACAGAGTCCGGCTTCCTTGAGCGCGTGGGCGGTGTTGAGGATGGGACCCAGGGGTGTGGCACCGTGGTCGGAACACACGCACATGAGGGTTTCCTCGCCCATGAGATCCATGATGTTGCCGAGCAGACGGTCTTCCACGGTATAGATATGGCGTTCCATTTTTTCGGCACGAGCGCGCACTTCGGGATCCTTGCTGTCCAGATCGCTCAGCCAGCCGTGGTAGAACCAGTCGATGGGATGCGAGTGCATATAGAACAGATCCCAGTCGGGATTGGCGGTGAGTAGACACTTGACGGCATTCCAGAGCCACGCGCTGTGGAACTCCACAAGTTCGCATACGGTGTCGGTATCGATGATGCCATGCAGATAGGCCACAAGGCCGATGTCGTTGGCGGTGATCTGCCCGGAGAGGTCGATCTGGTCAGCGGCAGAGGCGGGGGAAATGAAGCCTGTGCGACCGGCGATGCCGGAAACGTACAGCTTGAAGTCTTCGGCGTCATCGGAGAGCTGCATCAGCTTACAGCGGAACACTCCCTTTTCACTGTGGCCATCGGCGGCGATGGTGAAGTCATGCTGCACCGGTTCGCTCCACTGCCCCACCTTGATGGTGAAAAAAGCCTTGGAATAGTCTTTTTCGGGGCAGAGGGCGAAGGTATCGAAGCCGTCGTCGCCGCTTTCCCAGGCAAGGCCGTACCAGATTTGATCGTTCAAGGGTTCGATGGATTCCTTGAAGTGCATCTTCACTTCCATTTCCAGGGGTTCGTCACAGTCGGGGAGATTCTTCCACCCCTTGGCGTCGTCAAAGCGGCACTGGACGCCCATGGGGTAGTAATCGGTGGAGATCACGCTCTCGGAGGCGAGAAATTCTTTGTGCTCGTTACCGTGCAGCGGCCAGCGGGTTTCAGCGGGTGAAAGCCCCTGGCCCATGACGAGGATGCCGTTCTTCATGTGCGAAGGCCAGGACATGGGGTAGTTCACAACAATGCACTTCTTGCCCGCCTTGTCCCAGGCATCCCAGATGGTCTGGGCGGTCACGATGTCGGAACCGAAAGCCTGTGAAGTTTCCTTGTAGTCCAGGCTTCGGCCTTCGTGATAATAATAATAATCTTCCACGCCGTGGGTGCGAGGATAAGCCCCTGTGCAGATGGTGGCCCAGGACGGAGGTGTGACCGTGGGCAGGTTGTAACCTTCGGGAATGAAGCTTCCTTCGGCCATGAATCTGCGGAAATTGTCCAAGCCGCCCTGAGCGAGCATCGCTTCGAGACGCTTGGGGATGAGGCAGTCATAGCCAATGAGTGCAGCTCTTTTTGCTTTGGACGACATAGAAAACTCCTTATGATAACGTTCCTTGGTCGGCATTGGGGGAAGTTCTGCTCCCCGTTTTCTTTGATTCAAAAAACGTGCCAAAGTCTCTTGTAAAATCCTCTTGGAAAAAATACCAATAAACGAAGATAAGAGCGGTATGATAATACCTTTGTCAAACTGCGCGACTCCTCTTATGGATGCCGCGTTTTTGTTTCTGAAAAATATTTTTTTCACGAAAAGCCAGCGCGTATGAACGGGAGCATCTGGCGTTTCCAGTAAAAACTGTCCGAAAGTGACGAAGGCGGGCAACGATGACTCTGCGACAGAAAAAGGTTTGTACAAGTGAAAAATAGGACAATGTTGTCCCGATATTATTCGTGAGATACTTAAATATTCATTTTTTTAGGTAGTTAGATTCTAACGACACAATTGTCGCACAAGACGAAAAAAAATGTCATGAAACGCAATAAAAAGTGAAACAGTGAAAAAAAATCAAAAAGTTTACATGGTTATTTGCCATCATATAATTTGGCACACTCTTTGCTTAAATAATGAAATAAATTTTGTGTCAGGGCAACGTATGCTAAAAATTTCATGAAGGAGAGAGAGTTATGGCTACACCTGTCCCAAACCTTGAGCAGCAGAATGATCTGCGACCGGAAAAAGGAATTTTCTGGCCGGCTATTATCGGCGTTTTGCTGATAGCCCTGCCCATGCTGTTTTTCCCTGAAGCTTCGGAAAAAATCGTTGGAGCCGTTTACACGCCGTTCAGCGTCAAATTCGGATCCCTGTACCTGTGGATCACCGTTGGGCTTATCATGCTGTGCGTGTATTTCATCTGTAGCCGTTACGGCGACATCAAGTTCGGCGATCCCGGAGAAAAACCCGAATATTCTCTGATATCCTGGGTCGCCATGATTTTCTGCTCCGGTGTGGCCGGCGCCGTCATGTTCTGGTCCATCGTGGAACCGCTGTGGGATCTCGTCACCCCACCCCAGGGTGCAGCGGTCGGGAGTACGGAATCCTTTGACTGGGCACTTTCCTACATGCTCCTGCATTGGGGTCCCAACGCCTGGTGTACCTACTTCATCAGCGCTCTGCCCATAGCCTATCTGTTCCATATCCGCCGTCAGCCCGTGCTACGCATCTCCGCCGCTTCTGAAATCGTGCTGGGCAAGCAAACCAACGGCATCCTCGGTCGTACCTGCGACGTCTTCTTCATCCTCGGCCTCTTATTCTGCACGGCCGTGACCATGTGTATTTCCCTGCCCACAGTGGAAGCCGCGCTTGGCCGTGTCTTCGGACTCACGCCTTCCTTCACTCTGCAAATCATCATCCTCCTCGTGAGCGCCGGTATCGCCGCCTGGTCGGTATGGTCCGGCCTAGACAAGGGCATTAAGGTTCTGTCCAACATCAACGTGGTCATCGCCCTCGCCATGGTGGGCTATGGCGCGATCTGCGGGCCAACTGCCTCCCTCTTTGACATCTTCACCAACGCCTTTGGCAAGTTCCTTGGCAACTTCTGGAACATGAACTTCTGGACGGCGCCCTTCAGCGACAGTTCCTTCCCCCGAGACTGGACCATTTTCTACGCTCTGTTCTGGGCCGGATACGGACCCTTCATGGGCCTGTTCATCGCGCGTATTTCCCGTGGTCGTACCGTGCGCGAAGTCATCGCCTGGGGTCTTGTGGGCACCTGTGCCGGCGGCTACCTGATTCACGGCGTGTTCGCTTCCTACACTCTCTACATCCAGTACCACGGCATTCTTGATGCGGTGAGCATCCTCAAGGATTCCGGCGGCCCCGCCGTCATGATGGCCGTACTTGACACCCTGCCCTTTGGCAAGGCTGTCATGCTGGTGTACTGCGCCTTCTCCACCATCTTCCTGGCCACCTCCGTGGACTCCGGCTGTTACGTCATCTCTTCCGTGGCGACCACCAGCATGGGCGTCAACGACGACCCCGCCCGCTGGCACCGCTCCCTCTGGGCTCTCGTGCAGGCGTTGCTGGCTCTTGGACTGCTCTCCATCGGCGGCCTTGGCGTGGCCAAGATCTTCGGCAACTTCTCCGGTGCGCTCATGGCCCTGCCGGTCATCCTGCTCACCATATCCTGGTTGAAGATCATCAAGAAGGATGGAAATTACATGCTCTGCAACTTTGTGGAGAAAGACTGCCTACCGTCCAGCCTGAGTGGGAAAACTGCCTCGAAGTAAAGCATATTTTTCAGTAAACTTAAGCCCCTGGAGAATTTCCCCAGGGGTTTTTTCTTGTGGAGCGCTTCAGACAAAGGGGTTTTGTTTTTCCAGACGCTGGCTTCAGCAACAACGATTCTGCTGTTTCAACAAATGATCCAAGAAGAGAGAGAATACTTCAAAAAATGTATTTTTCATGTTAGAAGAAGGCGTTCCCTTCCTTCTCGTAGCGGTAGCGCTTTGCCAACACAGAATGCCGGTTCCCCAAGGTTCCGAAGCCGTTCACAGGCCTCCTCTTGCCGTTCGGCGGGAACCGCCACCAGAAGCCCTCCTGAAGTTTGAGCATCAAAAACCAGAAGAGAACGCAGTTCATCGGCGCTTTCCGTCACCACAGTATGACAGGAACAGTACTCTCTGTTGCGATAGGTTCCCGCGGGAATCAGACCGCAGGAGGCAAATTCCTCTACTTGTTCGATAAAAGGCAGCGCCGCTGTATACAGTTCCACAGACACACCGGAACCTTTGGCCATTTCCAGGGCATGCCCGCCAAGGCCAAAGCCGGTAATGTCCGTGGCCGCTCTGATTTTCATATCTCGTATCAGCATCGACGCATGGGCGTTGAGCCGTGTTGTCCAGTGATACATATTGCGTTCCGCCTCGCTACTGCCAGGCCATCTTGCCTTGATAGCCGTTGCGAGTACTCCGGTCCCCAAGGGTTTTGTGAGAATAAGCACATCCCCCGGGCGGAGTTTGTCATTCCTTGCGACATTCGCGGGGTCTATCACTCCGGTGACAGACAGACCGAACTTTATCCATTCATCATCAAGCGTATGACCGCCAGCAAGCACGGCTCCGGACTCCGCCACTTTTTCCATAGCTCCGGAAAGGATGTCTGTCAGTACGGAAAGCGGTATGTCCGACTCCGAGGATGGTGAGGGAAAGGCGGCAATGTTCATGACAGACCATGGCCACCCACCCATGGCGTAGACATCGGACAAAGCGTTAGCCGCTGCCGTCTGACCGAAACGACGCGCGTCATTGCCTATAACGCCTAGAATATCAACCGTCTGCACCAACGCAAGTCCGACCGAAGGCGCCTTGACCAGTACCGCGTCTTCATTGTTGGAAAATCCGTGCAGAATACGTCCTTCTCTATCAGGCGGCGGCTTTATTGTGGAAAGAATCTGTTCCAGCAACTCTGGAGGCGTCTTTGCCGCTCAGCCAGCGCCTCTTGTCTTATCCATCAGAGAGAATGTCGCCATAGGTTCTCCATGGTTGGTGCAGTGTTACAGGAGTTTTTCACGTTGTACCCTGGCCACGCCTTCAGCAACAAAAGGCATGAATTCCGCAATGGTGGTTGCTGGAGTTGGGCAAGCCAACTCTCCTGTATACCTTGCACACTGCGCAGATAGAATGCAGGCTTCGCGGAGAGGGATTCCAGCCGAGGCAAAAGCCGTAAGCAACCCGGTAACAAGATCTCCTGTGCCCCCTACAGGTTCCATGAAGGGCAAAGTCGGCTCCGTCACTCGTCCGACTTCACGCCCTTCTTCCGTAATAAGGTCAGACTCTCCTTTGATAAGAAGATACCTTGCGCTATCCCCATGTTTCCATGCCAGTGCGGCCAGATCTTCCACCCTCTTCTTTTCCGAAAGCAGAAAACCGCGGGTATAGAAAGGATGAGGGGCCTTTTCATCCGCCAGAAAGGCAAGTTCTCCGGCGTCTGGAGTAAAGACGTCGTAATGGGAGGCATAACCGCTCATTTTTGCGGCATACATGAATCCCGCATCGGCAATGAGTACAGGCATGGCGGCACTGCGCTCCTCCAGCGCCATGAGAATACGATTCTGTCCGTCCACACTGGGAAAGAGGTAATGGAAAGTCAGTCCGGCAAGGTCGTCTGTCTCTTGCAACAGCAACCATGAAGAGAGAAACTCATACAGAGCCGTACTTCCCCTAGATGTACCGCGGTCTCCCGCAAGCAAGGCCAGAGGTGGAGGCAAGTTGAGTTTTTCCAGCGCCAGTACGGCTGCCGCGATTAGCGCCGACGTCCCGCGCTGAACAGGAATGGAAGGCACGGCAAGCTCTTTTTCACAGGCGGAAACATCGGCAGGAACAAGAGTTTTTCCTTCCACGCGCCATACCCCAAGACTCAAGGGAAACGCGTCATCCGGTACCGTGCCGCATATCAGCCATCGCATGTCTTGCCTCCCAAAGGCGACGGGCTTCGAGAAAAGCCTTCTGCAGAGCATAGGAACACAGGGTTTGCCCATGAATGCGGGGTTCCTCTGCCGTATCAATGTTCCTTCCCGTCAGCAGAGAGGCCAGATATGGCACATCAGGGCATCCACCTCCGGAAACATTGACAATGCGTCCGCTTGCGGACTCCACTGTGATTTTTACATTGGCGGCCTGAATCATGAACCAGTCGCCATAATCCTTTACACGGTAAAGAGAGACAGGCTCCAAAAGGGTGTCGCTTACCGGAACCACGCTTATGGGGGAAAGCCTTTCCTCTTCAAGGATACGGCACACGGCTGATTCCAGGATGATCGGGAAAACCACAACCAAGTCACAGCCGGAACGCAACTCCGGTGGAGGCCCTTTGACCTCAACCGAAAAGCCGGCAGCTTGAAGACAACGTTCTGCCCGTATGACCTCTCCGGTATGCTGAAAGACCAGAAAGCCCCTGTCAGCGGGAGTCGGCTTTTTCTGTGCCCCAGTATGACGCCGTTTCAGCCATTCAGTCAGTTTTTCAAACATTATTTATGAAGCTCCAACCGGACAAGGCCCTCGCCTTCATCGTGTTCCTCAACCTTCCATCCGGCATGCCGCGCGGCGCGGCTGACGTTTTCCCGGCTCGTTGTATTATCAACAAGCACCTCTATGGGATCCGTTCCGGAAAGGTGGGGATAAACCATAAGAACAGGCTGCGGACAAGACAAACCGCGTGTATCAATAAGCATACTTTCTCTCCTTCAGCAGGCTTTTCTCGAAAAAGCGAACCCGATGACTAGGCAAACGGCAAGACCGATGAGTGTTCCATGCACACCGTAGACTCCTATGCCGGAAGCGGAACTGGCCGTGCCCAAATTGTGAGCCATTGCCGCGCCGAAAAGCATACCAAGGGCAAAAATAGCGGCATCGCTATCGCCTTCACCAGCCATGAAAAGTTGCCGCCCCGGACATCCTCCGGCCAGAGCGAAGGCCAGTCCGGCTGTTACCATGCCCAGAAAATTCCATACGCCGTCGGTATGGGCCACAGGCTGATTTGCAAAGCCGGCATGGAATCCTCCCGTCAGCAGATTGGCAAGGAAGGCTGCGGCGAACATGGCCACCACACCGAGGAAGAGATGGGTATAGCGGAAAAGAATGAGATCACGGAAGGCGCCCATAGTGCAAAAACGGCTGCGTTGAGCCAGCGCGCCAATGACCAGCGCCACACCGAAAGACAGAAGGAAGGGAGCATGAGCTGAACCGGGACCGCTCTTGGAGTAGAAGAGAGGACCGCTCTGCGCTTCTCCGGGAATTTGTGGAAATGTCAGGTACAGGCACAGGAGACCAAGCATTAGTAGAGGGAAAAACCAACCGGCGGCGATATGCTGTTTAACACTGCTACCGAGGGAATAACCGCGCCTGAAGAAAAGCGTTCCACAGCCTATGCCGCAGATAAGGCCTGCAAGGCCGAACAGAGCGTTGCCGTCGCCGCCCGCAAGGCGAAGAAGGGTACGCCAGGGGCAACCAAGAAAAACAAGAGCACCCACGGCCGCCACCATGCCGAGAACAAAACGTACCAGTGGCGCGGATCCTCCGCGGGGTCGAAATTCTCCGACTGCCAGAGCCATGCCCATGGATCCAAGAACAAATCCGATAATTTCGGGCCGGATGTACTGCACAATAGCGGCACGGTGCAGACCAAGACCACCCGCTATATCGCGCTCAAAGCAGGCCACACATATGCCCATGTTGGCGGGATTGCCCATTTTTTGCAACAGGATGGCCGCGATACCGATAAGCGCGCCAACACCGATAATTCCAACGGTGCTGGCAAAAGGATTCTTGCCATTCATGAAAGACTCCTCCCTGGAAAAGTGTGTTGCAACCATGCAACATTGCACAGTAATGGTTGAAGAAAACCGTGTACCCGCACAGCTGTCGCGGAAGGAAGAGTCCGGAGTAAGACAAAGAATCAGCGCATACTTGTCCCTTTCAGAAGCATTTCTTCTTCCGCTGAAACGGAACGTCAGGTACCGCCGCGGAAGCGGTATTTTGCGGCGCAGACGATTGTCGTCAGGCCTATGCTTCTGAATACGGACATAGCGTTTCCTTGAACATAGGTGGATGGAAACGTTGCAAGTTTCCAAATACACACGCTGGCGGCCTCCATGAAGAGAAGAGGCGTCGGAATGTCATACTTTATTTGTCTGTAACATACTCCTTCCCCCAGCGCAAGAAAAACCGACTAACACGATCCAGGAAAGGGATTGCGGATCTGCGGATAAGAACGGTTCACACAGGTGTGATACCTTTTTGAGGAACGATCTTTACCGCAATTTTAGAGAGTGTCTACACGAGTTACGCTAAAATTCTAAGCCAAAGGGCAATACAGCG
>CAZWBH010000007.1:0-75182 GCA_964632155.1 uncultured Mailhella sp. | reverse complement strand
CCACTCAGCCAGCCGCGGGTTCATGCTCTTGCCGCCCATGTAAGGGGGGTTGGCCACGACCACATGGCAGAGCCTGGTCAGGTATTCCGCCTGTTCCAGGGCGCGCAGGATCTTTTCATGGGTCTCGCTCAGGATGAGATCCCGCGGCGCCTGCGCCTTTTCCAGGCGGGAGCGCAGGGCGGCGGGATCCGGGATGTCCGGCCTTATGAGCGATCCGAAATGGTCCGCCTCATCAAAGAGCGTCAGGGCAGAGATCGCGGATTCGGGCAGAAGATCGCGGCCAACGGCGTCCCGGTAGCGGGCAAGCTCCTCTTCCGTGAAGGAAATCTTTTTCAAGACGCGGATGTTCGGCCGCACCTTCCCGCGGAAAAAGGAGCGCTGCCGGGATCGGGCCTTGAGGCAGAGGGCAAGGGAGGCCAGGGCGGCGGCGCGCTCGTCTATCTCCATGCCGTAGAGGTTGTGGCTTAGGATCTTTTCCGGAATTTCCGAAGGGGCGTAGCCTTCCTCGGCATAGATGGCATAGAGCAGGTCAAAGGCGTAAACCAACATGTGGCCGGAGCCGCAGGCCGGGTCGCACACCTTGATCTCCTCCGGGGATGAGACGCGCAAAAAGTCCGGATCCGGCTTTTCCGGCGCGAGATAATAGTCCATGTGCGCGGCCAGGCCGGAATGCGGGCGGTTGAGCATCCACAGGCGGCCTAAGGAATTTTCCACAAGGTAGCGCACGATCCATTCCGGGGTGAAGAGCTGGGTGGCCGCGGGAAGATCCGCGGGAGAGATTTTCTTGTTCCTTTTCAGGCCCTCGAAGACTTCCTCCTTTTTTTCGGAAATGTAAAACTGGTAGAGCCAGCCCAAAATCTCCACATTGGCGCAGGTTTCCTGGGTCATGACCTCGCGCAGGCGGACAGGGACGGAGTTCGGAGAGAGCAAATCCCCGGGCATGAGCAGCTCGAATCCCCCGTTCAGCGGATCAAAGAGAAAGGGCATGGCCGTGTTCAGGAAGCGGCACGCCGCGATCATGAGCAGGCGAAAGGCCTCGTCCGGCTGTTTCGTCTGCCCGGTCAGAAGGTCGAAAATGCGCTGCCGATCGTCGGCAGAAGGAACGATTTCCTCATCGATGTGCCCGGACGCGGCCTCGGCCAGAATTTCCGGCTGAGACTCGCCCTCCCTGGCCGGGGAGATCACGCACGTCCTGTTATAGTGGCTAAGATCCATGAAGCGCAGGGCGCAAAAGCGGTTGAACCAGGTATAGGCCGCGCGGTCGATCACATAGTCTTCGCCCCGATCCGCGAGGGCTTCTTCCAGGGACTCCACAACCTTGGGCAGGGCGCGCCGCGCCACGCTGTCCTTGGCAAGGACAAGGCGCATCCTGGCGGCAACCTCTTCCCGAAGGGCGCGGCGGGCAAAACGGGCAAAATTCCTGAGCCTTGCGTTATCCATGTTCAGCGGTCTCCAGAGAGGGGGGATCCAGGCGTTTTATCATACTTGTATCCTCTTGCCCTCGCGTATGGCTTCAAGCAGGGCTGTGCGCATGGAGTCAAGGTAGGTTTCCACATCCTCCTCGCTTGAGAGAAGTGGCTTGTCAAAGCTCACCTTTGTTTCGCGAAGAGAGATGATTTCCACCTTTGGGGCGGGCGGCGGCGCTTCTTGATCCTCAACAGGCGTGTCTTGCCTCCCTTCTTTGGTGGCAGTGGCGGGCAAGGTAGGGGCTGTTTGCGTATCATTGTTTGCGGACTCGAGAGCGCAGACTTGAGCAAGAAGCCTCTTGTAGGTACCTTCCTCAAAACGGCGCGCGCTTTCCCGTATCACGGGGATGAGCTTTTCCTGTTCCGTTTTCCGCGAAAAATCACGGAAGACTTTATCTATCTCCGCCTGAACATCGGGAGAGAGCAGGGGGAATCCGGTCATATTCTTCAAGCCTTGCTTTAACTCTTCCACTTTTTTCTTCGCGGCCTCGCGTTCATCAGGTAGGCGCCCGTTCACCTTTGTCTTCAATGTTTCCAACAGGGATTTGACCTGCCGCATCTTATTGCTACCGCGAAAGCAGTCCGGATCGTCAAGGCTGGCCTTCATGTCTGCGGCTTCATCGCCTTCTATATAGGGAAAATTGTCTTTGTGTTCCCTGAGATAGGCACGGGCCTCGCGATAAATATCCTTTAGCGTGCCAGTCATGAAGTCGTTGACGGGTTCAAGCAGATCTTTCTTCATTTCAATGAGATCTTCAGCCTGGCGGTTAAATTCGGTAAAATACCAGGCATAGTTATGCCCGATGGCGGCGTTAATAGTTTTTAACGGTTCCCGTAGCACCTCAAGAAACGGAAACTCGCCCGTCTGTTCGAGCCAGCCTCCCAGTTTAGTTGCTATCTTCTTCAACTCATTGTTAGTCTCACCGGCTAGAGCCTTTGCCTCGTTTTCATCGGGCGGGACTTCAAAAAATTCGCAATAGAACCTTTTCAGGCGATTGACCTGAGAGATCGAAAATTCCACTTGCGGTTCCAGTATGAGGGCGCCGTGCGCGGAAGAGTTGCGCAGGGCGGCTCCAAGAGCATTCCCTTCAAGCATTTCCCCGTCTTTGCTTATTTCCACCTTGCCGCGTGCGTATAGCTTCGCAAGAAGGCACAGAAAAGCTCTGTCGGGCCAGCCATAGGGCATGCCCTGAAACCTCTCAAGCACGTTTTTGACGGTACTTCGCATTCCGATTTTACTGTTCTGTTGAAGAATGTTCAGGATTTCCTTTTCCGCTTCCGAGAGCGGCGTTGTCTCAGTATTGAGGTGCGCCTGATTGT
The DNA here is from genome assembly GCA_964632155.1 of uncultured Mailhella sp. Classification (GTDB taxonomy): domain Bacteria; phylum Desulfobacterota; class Desulfovibrionia; order Desulfovibrionales; family Desulfovibrionaceae; genus Mailhella. The sequence continues at coordinate 72,396 of CAZWBH010000007.1, read as the reverse complement.
CCGGGCGAAGATAAATTTCAGGATCCGTTTTGGTATAGTTAATGCCATTAAGCATGGGCAGGCTACTGTAAACACGGGCAATGAGTTCCTTAAAGCCACTGATAAGCCGCGCCTTTGCGTTGCCTTCTCCAGCAAACGGAGTGCCACTGACATAAAGAGAGGCCTTTGCCAGAAGATCCTTTACCATTTGCGTCAGGCGCTCTTCTCTTTCTTGGTTCTGCTTCGCCTTTTCGCTCAGGATGCGTCTTCTGGAATCCTGCTGGACGGTAGTGTAGTTCTGGCGTGTAAATTTCTCCGTCCGCTTGTAAAGAAAAAGTTCGTTCATCAGGCGCTGTTCAGGCGGTAAAATAACCATGAGTTCTTTTTTTCCGGTATTCTGCATCTGCAGAACAGCCTCGCTGGAAGCGTCTGGTTTGCATAAGGTGATCACATTGATGGCAAGTTCATGTTCCTTTCCGTAAAGATTGCCATCCAGTTTTTTGGCAAAGGGGTAGGATCGCCCGATGTCATGGTCAATTTTATTTTCCCCAAGCGTGCGGTCAAAAATCAATGATGCAAGAAAGTCCGGCACATCTGTTTTTTCCAGCTCCGTGTTTTTAATTTCCAATTCCACGTCTTTTTCTTCATCGGTCAGGTATTCGTAGCTTTCGCCGTTTCTCTGTATATAGGTCTGGCGTTCAAGCACGATCAGGGCTTCTTCAATGTCCTTTTTTAGCCTGGTCATATCGGTATCAAAGCTGTTCAGCATAAGCACGCATAAGTTGCTGACGGTCGGCTTGAACTCCTTGACGTATTTGACCAGAAAGAGAACCTTAAGGATTTTGCGCGTAAAGGGGTTTACGTCTGGGTTATTTTCCGCCTTGAGTACGTAATCTTGTATTTGCGTTTTCAGCGAGGCGCGTATGCCTTCAAAAAAAAGGTCAAAGGTCGCCAGATTCCCCAGGGATTGATCGTTTATCTGGATGGCCACCTGCTGGAACACGCCAAGCATGGAACGCTCGCCCACGGAGCTATGCCGACCCTCAAAGGCGTTGTGCGTGGAAAGGTTCTGAATAGCGGATTGAAAAAGCTCAAACTGGTAGGGAATAAAGGGATAGCAAAAGATAAAGTGTTCGCTGTCTTCAAAGTTCTGGTAACGATGAGATCCATCGGGAAAGCCGAAGAGCGTTCTAAAGCTGTTGGAGCGAGCATCGTATTCTTTTTTCAGCAGATCTTTCCCCACCTTGTTTTTTTGCAAAAGACGCTTTTGGATGACTTCGTCCACATCCTGGCTGGTCAGCTTCATGCGGTTGGCGAAGCGGGCCTGAATTTTGGAAAAGTCGTGGGCCTGTCTTGCGTTCATGTCGTCCAGCACCTTGCTCATATCTTCCTGCGCCGTAACAGTAATCCAGGCGCGGCCACGGCATTTTGTGGCCAGGCTTTCGGCAATGGTTTGCAGGGTGAGCATGAGCGTGGTGTTTTCGGCTATAAACTGCCCAACCTCATCCACAAAAAAATTCAGGCGGAAGTTTTTAGCCTGCCTTTCAATGTAGATCCGCACGTTTTCGGCAAAATCGTCGATGGAAACCTTATATTGTGTACTGTAGTGATTCAGGATGTCCGTGGGGCCTTCCTCTTCTCCCAACGTCAGGGCGTAGGCTTTGGCGATATTCTTCTTTTCCAGCAGGGCCAGCTGGCGCCCTTCTTCCCAAGGGCGTCCGGATACTTTCAAAAAGGCTTGCTTGAAGTCGCCGTAGAGACCGCGGCTGTCAAGGTCGCGTTCAAATTGCGCGATGTAGCCCACCTTTCCGTAATAGCCGCACATTTCGTTAAAAACCTTGACGAACACGGCAAGCAGGGCGTCCTCTTGCACCCTATTGATAATAACGGCCTTCTGGTCAATGTTAAAAAGTATGCTCTTGGAGGGAAAGGAGACCGCCTTTTTTAAAGAAGCGCGGAGGAAGGCGTTATCAGCGCATTTTGGCAGAAAGAGATCAAGTGCCTGCGCGCCGTCAAGATCGCGATTCTCCAGTAAAAGGGCCAGCATTTTTAAAAGATGCGATTTTCCGGAACCGAAAAAGCCGGATATCCAAACGGCGTTGGCGTTTTGATAATTGTTGTAGGCTTCCAGAAAGTTTTCCAGGCTCCTTGCAATTTCGCTGGTAAGAACGTATTCCTCCATTTCCAGGCGGAGGCTGGTTTCATCATCGGCCTTGATAACGCCTTCAATGGGACGGTTGACAGGCTTTAAAAACATATCGCTGAGATGCATGGTGTCTCCTTTCAGGGGCGGAACTCAAAGATGTTGAAAGCACGGTAATAGTTGTCGCGGAACCTGCCAAACAGGTTCAAAGAATAGGCGGACTTCGGTGACGAGGTGTATTCCCCGGGAAAGAATATGAGCGTGGGCTTGTTTTGGACAACGCGCTGCAGGTTGTTCAAAACCGTATGCAGGCGAATGTAGGGAAACACTTCCCCCACGCCGGTAAGAAAGAGTACGGCGTACTCTTTGCTGTCAAGGCGCTTTTTAATGGCCGGAATCAGGTCGTCATCCGGGTCGAACTGGCTTTGCAGAAGATCCATGAAATCCGCCTTGAGAAAGGAAGATTCCTCGGAGAGTACCTTTTCCCAAATGCCTTTATCTTTAAGTAGCTCAATAGTTAGCGTGTACATGTTGATTTCATGAACACGCACGCCGGCGGTTTTAAGTTCTATGACGAGTTTCTTTGTATGCTGAGTTACGGCATTGCTTTCACGCGGGTCAAAGGGGCAGACGAAAAAAGGAACTTCCTTGTTCAGCCCTTGCATATGAAGGAAGCGTTGCCCGGAAACAACGTTGTACAGGTGCAAAAAGCGATCTTTCAAAGACATTCGCATGGACTCATCCCATCGGCTTTATCATTGCGGGTATAGGAAAAAACAGGGTTTCGCGACGTTCCGCGGAAGTCAGAACTTTCCGCAAGGCCGCTCCAGGGTAGACAGGTATGATGTTTTGTTTTCTGTCCAGCAAGTTTGCCTCGCGCATCATTAAAAAAAGCGTTTGCCGCAGTTTGTGCCTTGTGGATGCGGCCAAGCGGTCAACCTCTTCATGCCATTCCGCCTTTTGATTGAAAAAAGCCATATAGTCGGCGTAGGTGACGGTGTTTTTCAAGGAAAGGAAGCGATCAAGGAGAACTTCCGTGGCAAAGTCGCCGATAAAGGTGTAGCGTCTGCAAAGGGCAAGCCATAAGAGATATTTTTGATCCCGGTAGGTGGCTTCAATAAAAAGGGCCAGTTCCTGCTCGTTCAGGGTTTCAAGGCGCAAGACGACTTCCCGAGTAAGGCGCTTCAAAGTGCTTATGGCGCGCGCCTGAAGGGTGTTTTGAGCAAGCGCGATTTCCTGTACTTTTTCCCACTGTTTCCATATGGAAAAAAGCTCGGCTATTTTGACGGACTCCAAGTAGAGGAGTGCGCCGGCAACAAAAGACATCTTGTACGTTGCGGCAGGCATTTGAAGAGGTATCCTTTCCGGTCTTCTTCTGATGTATCGGAATACGTTGAAAAGAGAGAGAACATAGCTTTCCTCTACCACAGGATGCCTGAAAAGAAAACTGAAAATGCCGGGTGTTTTTCGCGGGCCTGAAAACCTTTTTCCTGAAAAATGCCGTTTCCATAGGGCATCGTTTATGCGGTAGGAACGGGATAAACAGAAGAATCAGGTCAATTGCTGAAAATATGGGTCAGCTTTGATCCGGCACGCAAGGTTCTCCATGTGCTTCCTTGCAAAATCTTATCGGGGCTGGATGGAGAAGAGCGCGGGGAACAGCAACGCTTCCACTGGCGTATACCTGCCGACGGAAAGAGGGAGATGGTGGGGCGCGGGATGGGGGGATCCTGAAAAGGGTACGCATCCATAGGGGGGAAAGGGTATCCGTGTGGAGAATATGCGCGCCAATCCTAAGTCGGATTCTGCTCTTGTCCACTCGTAGTTTTTAGGTTATGCCTTTATCTATGTGGGCAAACAAAATATGGCAAAGCCGGACTGTGTGGCCGATAGCTCCGTTAGACTAAACACCGAATAGTCAGGGGCAACCATGAACGAACGTATTCATAATAAAATAAGGCAATGCCTTCAGACAGCCGAGGGTTTGTATCACCGCCTGGTTCTGCTTGTGGGAGAGTCCGGCTCCGGCAAGACGGGCGTTCTTCGGGAAGTGGCCGAAGATTTTGGTTCACCCGTTGTCAACGTCAATTTGGCGCTCTCCAGCGAGTTGCTGGAATGGACGGCCAAACAGCGCTCGCTGGAACTGCCAGCTCTTCTCGTTCGCCTCATCAACCAGGTTCAGTCTCCCGTCGTGCTGGATAATCTTGAAATCCTCTTTGACAAAACTCTCCAGCTAGACCCTTTACGGCTTTTGCAGTCCATTTCCAGAAACCGAACAATACTGGCCTCGTGGAATGGAACGGCGCGGGACGGGTGGCTCTTGTACGCCGAACCCGGCCATCCTGAATACCGCAAGTATGATTCGACCGAGGCGCTGATTGTTACTATGGATGGCACAAGTTCCATTGATTCGCAAAAAAACAGACGCGAGGCAGAGTACGTATGAAATACGGTGATCTTATCCAGTTTGACCCGATTGAAACGGTCGTTCAACTGCGCGACGCGGACAAAGAGAGCGCCGCGCGTACCCTTGTGCGCACCTATGTCATTTCCGAAGACATGGCCGGGCGGATCACCCAACTTGTCCTTCCTCAGCTGCAATTCGACCAGCCGGTCGACAACAAAGGCCTGCTCATCGTTGGCAACTACGGTACCGGCAAGTCGCATCTGATGTCGGTGATTTCCAGCCTTGCCGCAGACGCCTCCCTGCTGGAAGAAGTAAAGCACAGCGATGTCCGTCAGGCTGCGGCGCGCATTGCCGGTCGTTTCAAGGTCATCCGTACCGAAATCGCGGCTGCCACCAAGCCTTTGCGTGACATTGTGGTAGAGGAACTGGAACAGCATCTCGAAGCTCTTGGCGTGGAGTACGCGTTTCCCGATGCCGGGTCCGTCATAAACCATAAACGGGCCTTCGAAGACATGATGGCCAAATTTGGCGAGGTCTTTCCCGATCATGGTCTCTTGCTTGTGGTCGATGAACTGCTCGACTATCTGTGTTCCCGTAAGGATCATGATCTTAGCTACGACCTCAGTTTTCTGCGCGAGGTGGGCGAGGTCTGCAAGGATTTGCGCTTTCGCTTTATGGCCGGCGTCCAGGAGGCTATTTTTGACAGCCCGCGCTTTGCCTTTGTTGCCGACAGCATCCGCCGCGTGAAGGATCGCTTTGAGCAGGTTCTTATTGCCCGTAACGACGTCAAATTTGTGGTGGCCCAACGTCTGCTCAAAAAAACCGTTGAGCAGCAGGCCAAAATCCGTGAATACCTGACGCCTTTTGCCAAATACTATGGCGGATTCAACGAGCGCATGGACGAGTTTGTCCGGCTCTTCCCGGTGCATCCCGATTACATCAACACCTTTGAGCGGGTCACCGTGGTGGAAAAACGCGAGATTCTCAAGACCCTGTCCGTGGGCATGAAAGACCTTCTCAACAAAGACGTACCGCAAAACGAACCCGGTTTGCTTGCCTTTGACAGCTACTGGAACACGCTCACGCAGAACGCGTCCTTCCGCGCCATTCCCGATATCCGGGCGGTCATCGATTGCAGTGGGGTGCTGGAATCCAGGATCGAAAACGCCATCACCCGCAAGCAGTACAAGCCGATGGCCCTGCGACTCATCCATGCCTTGTCGCTTCACCGCCTTACCACCGGGGACATCTATTCCCCCATGGGCGCCACCGCCGAAGAACTGCGCGACCGCCTCTGCCTCTTTGAACCGCTCGTTGCCGAGATGGGTAGCGATGAACCCGATAAAGACCTGCAAACCTATGTGGAAGCGGTTCTGCGCGAGATTCTCAAAACGGTCAGTGGTCAGTTTATCTCCTTCAATGCCCAAAACCGCCAGTACTATCTCGACCTCAAAAAAACCGAAGATTTTGACGCTCTCATTGAGAAGCGCGCCGAAAGTCTGGGAGCGTCTCAGCTCGATCGCTACTATTACGAGGCACTCAAGCGAGTGATGGAATGCCAGGACGCCACCTACGTTACCGGTTACAAAATTTGGCAACATGAACTCGTCTGGCAGGAACGCAAGGCCGCGCGCGCCGGCTATCTTTTTTTTGGCGCTCCCAACGAGCGATCCACCGCCGTGCCACAGCGGGATTTTTACCTCTACTTTATCCAGCCCAACGAAGCGCCGCGCTTCAAAGACGAAAAGGCCGGTGACGAGGTTTTTTTCCGCCTGAAAAACAACGACGAAGAATTCCAGACCGCGCTGAAGAACTACGCGGCGGCCCTGGATATTGCCACAACCTCATCGGGCCACGCCAAGGCTACCTATGAGTCAAAGGCCAACGACTTTTTAAAAAAGCTGGTTCTGTGGCTACAAAAGCACATGGGAGACGCCTTTGAAGTCACCTATCAGGGCCGTTCCAAGCCTATGACCGAATGGGCCAGGGGCGGCAAATCCATCCGTGAACTCTCTGGACTTTTGCCCGATGAAACCATCAACTTTCGCGACATGGTCAATACCATTGCCGCTCTCTGCCTGGCCCCAAACTTTGAAAATCAGGCCCCGGACTATCCCTTCTTTTCGGTCTTGATTACCGGCAATAACCGCGCCCAGGCCGCGCAGGACGCCCTGCGTGCCCTTGCCGGGCAAAACCGAACCAAACAGGCCGCCGCCGTGCTGGACGCCCTGGAGCTGCTCGATGGCGACAAGCTCGTCCCCTGCAAGTCAAAGTACGCCAGGTTCATCCTCGATGCCGTCAAAGCCAAGGGACTTGGCCAGGTGGTCAACCGCGGCGAAATCATTCAGAACGACCACGGGCTGGAATACCTGAACCCGGGCAGTTTTCGCCTGGAACCCGAATGGGTGTGCGTGCTGGCGGCGGCGCTGGTCTACTCCGGCGACATTGTACTTGCCATCCCGGGCAAAAAGTTTGACGCGACCGCGCTACCGCAGCTTGCCGCGACCAGCATGGATGAACTTGTTTTCTTCAAGTACCTGGAGCAGCCCAAGGAATGGAACCTGCCCGCGCTCAAAAGCCTGTTTGAGCTGCTTGGCCTGACGCCGGGCATGGCTCTGCTGGTCACCCAGGGCAAGGACGAACCGGTGCAGAGCTTGCAGCAAGAAACGGGAAAAACCGTCAGGCGCATCGTCGTGGCCCAGCAGGACTTGCGGTCGGGGCTGGCCTTTTGGGGCCTGGATTTGCTTGCTGGAACCGACCTGACCGGCCAGATTGACAAGCTGGATGAGGCAAAAACCTTTTTTGAATCGCTTCAGGTTTATACCACGCCGGGCAAGCTGAAGAACTTTCGCTACAGCGCCCCCGAGGTGCAGGCCCGGGAAGAGATCCTAAAAACGCTGGATGAGCTGGACGCCCTGCGCGAGTTCATCACCGCTCACAGTTCAACGGTCTCTTGGCTTTCCACCGCCGAGTCCGTACTGCCCGCCGACCATGAATGGACGGCACGCATGAAAGCTACACGGCAGGAGGTGCTGGATACCCTCAGGCAAAACAATCTGAGCATGCTTTCCAGCCTGTCTCCGTCCATTGGGGCGAAGCTTCAAAGGCTGAAAAAAGACTACATCGCCGCCTACATAAGTCTTCACACCAGGGCGCGGCTGGGCGCGAAGGACGACAGACGCAAGGAGCGCCTGCGTGGCGACGAGCGCCTGCAAAGCCTGCGTAAACTGGCCAATATTGATCTCATGCCCCGGCAGCAGCTTAACGAGTACGAAAAATGCCTGGCCGGGCTGAAAAGCTGCTTTGCCCTGACCGAAAAGAATCTTGCCGCCGCGCCCATCTGCCCGCATTGCAGCTTTCGCCCCGCGCTGGAAAGCGGTACAACGGCAGGCACGCAGGCGCTTGACCAGTTGGATGATCAGCTTGACGCCATGATCCGCGCCTGGACCTCCGCCATCCTCCGCAGCCTGGAAGACCCCGTTACCCGGGCCAACATGGAGCTGCTAAAGACAGATGACCGCGAACCGCTGGAGTCCTTTATCACATCCAAAGAGCTGCCGTCGCCGCTGGATCTCAACTTTGTCCACGCGCTGAAAGAGGCGCTCTCCGGTCTGGTCAAGGTCACCGTCAAGGCCCATGAACTGCAAGAGGCACTGCGGGCCACGGACGGCCCGGCCACCCCGACGGAAATGAAAAAACGCTTTGAGGCGTACATGGATCAGCTCATCAAAGGTCAGGATCCGGCCAAGGTGCGGCTGGTTGTAGAATAAAAAATCCGGCAAGGGTTTACCATTGCCAGGAGCGGTGGTTCAGCGGCAAGGCCAGGCGGAAACACAGGGCGAAAGCCAGGGGGTATACCGTGAAACAAAGAACTTTGCTCGACTTGCGCCCGGAAGAGCCGCAAAAGCCTTCCGGCCCGGTGACGTGCCTTGGCTTGACCTTTGAAAACAACGAGGCCCGGCGCGCCCACTTTACCGAAGAGCTGCGCAAAAAGCTGCAAGATCCCGAGTTCCGCAAGATTGAGGGCTTTCCCATCGCTAGCGACGAGGATATCCTGAACCTGAGCGATCCCCCATATTACACCGCCTGCCCCAACCCCTGGATTGCCAGCTTTATTGTCGAGTGGGAGGCGCAAAAGCCCGCCAGATCCGAAGGCTGTCATTATCATCGGGAGCCTTTTGCCGCGGATGTGAGCGAAGGGAAAAACGACCCCATTTACAACGCGCATTCCTACCATACCAAGGTGCCGCACAAGGCCATCATGCGCTATATTCTGCACTATACCGAACCCGGGGATATTGTTTTTGACGGTTTTTGCGGCACGGGCATGACAGGGGTGGCCGCACAGATGTGCGGTAACCGAGAGGCCGTTATGTCGCTGGGCTATCAGGTGAGGCCGGACGGCGGCATTTTGCGTGAAGAAACGGACGACACCGGCAAAACGGTGTGGAAACGCTTTTCCACACTGGGCGCGCGCCGGGCCGTACTCAACGATTTATCCCCGGCGGCCACCTTTATTGCGTATAACTACAATACGCCTGTGGACGCAAAAACCTTTGAACAGGAAGCCAAACGCGTTTTGAGCGAAGTGGAAAAAGAATGCGGCTGGATGTACCAGACGGCGCACTACGAGGAAAAAACGGTCAAGGGCGTTGCCCAAACGGTCAAAAAAATCGGAACCATCAATTATACCGTATGGTCCGATGTTTTTGTGTGCCCGGAATGCTCCCAGGAACTGGTGTTCTGGGAGGCCGCGCTGGACAGAGCGGTCGGCGAAGTCCGCGAGACCTTCCCCTGCCCGCACTGCGGGGCAAGGCTCAGCAAGCGCGGTATGGAGCGCGCCTGGATAACCAGATACGATAATGCGCTTAAGCAGACTGTCCGGCAGGCCAAACAGGTTCCCGTACTCATCCATTACTCTTTACTCAACGAAAAGACCGGCAAAAGCCAACGCTTTGAAAAAAAGCCCGATGCCGAGGATCTGGCCTTGCTTCAAAAAATCGAAGCCATGGACATTCCGTACTGGTTTCCCACGGATGAACTCCCCGATGGCGTTAAGACAAGGGAACCCAAAAGGACACATGGTATAACCCATGTGCATCATTTTTACTCTAAGCGTGCTTTGTGGGTGCTGGGGAGTGCTTATCAAAAAACGTCGGAACTGCCGGAAAATATCAAGCGTTATATATTATTCACCATACAACAAGCAGTACTTGGACTTGCAAAAATATCTCGTTATGCCCCAAATCATTTTTCTCAAGTTAATCGCTTCCTAAGCGGAACACTCTATGTTGGATCGCAAGTTGTTGACGTTTCCTTGCCTTACATCCTTGACGGCAAGGTTAAACGTCTTTCCAATATGTTAAGAAATAGCTTTCTTTATTCAAAGCATATCCTTGCAACACAAGATTCTGCATCGTTCGATTTACATTCAGATTCTTTTGATTACATTTTTATTGATCCCCCTTTTGGGGCTAATCTTAATTATTCTGAGTTGAATTTTCTATGGGAATCGTGGCTCAAAATTTTGACTAATAACAAACCAGAAGCTATTGAAAATAGCGTTCAAGGAAAAGGTATCAATGAATATAGGAAACTCATGACCTCATGCTTTAAAGAAGCGTACAGAGTACTCAAGCCCGGTCGCTGGATGACGGTAGAGTTTTCCAACACTAAAGCATCCATATGGAACAGTATCCAAAATGCGCTAACTGATGCTGGTTTTGTTGTAGCCAATGTCTCCGCTCTCGACAAGAAACAAGGCAGTTTTAACGCGGTAACTACGCCTACTGCCGTCAAGCAAGACCTTGTTATCTCCGCCTACAAACCCAATGGCGGCTTTGAGGAGCGTTTTCAAAAAGAAGCGCAAACCGAGGCGGGCGTGTGGGATTTTATGCGCACCCATTTGGGCTATTTGCCGGTGGTCAAAATCCACAACCATCGGCTCCAGCCGGTACCGGAACGCGACCCACGCCTTTTGTTTGACCAGATGGTCGCCTACTATGTGCGCAAGGGCTATTTTGTGCCCCTTTCCAGCCAGGAATTTCAGGCAGGCCTGGCGCAACGCTTTGCGGAGCGCGACGGGATGTATTTTCTTCCGGAACAGGCGGCGGAATACGATCGCAAAAAACAGCTCTCCGGCGAGAGCATGGAACAGGCATCGCTGTTCGTCAAAGACGAGGCTTCGGCCATCGACTGGTTGCGCCAACTCATCAAGGAAAAGCCGCAGACCTTCTCCGACATCAACCCGCAGTTCATGCAGCAATTGGGTGGCTGGAGCAAAAACGAGGCTCAGCTCGACCTGCGCGAACTGTTGAGCCAGAATTTCCTCTGCTACGATGGCAAAGGCCCTGTACCCGAACAGATCCATTCCTACCTTTCCTCCAACTGGAAAGAACTGCGTAACCTGCCCAAGGACGATCCGGCTCTTGTCGCCAAAGCCTGCGACCGCTGGTACGCGCCCGACCCCCGCAAGGCCGGAGACCTGGAAAAACTGCGTGAAAAGGCATTGCTCAGGGAATTTGAGGAATACAAAAAGGTAAAAAGGCTCAAGGTCTTTCGTTTGGAGGCTGTCCGCGCCGGATTCAAAAAAGCCTGGCAGGAGCGCGACTACAGCGTCATCCTTGCCGTGGCCGAAAAAATTCCCGATAATGTTTTGGAAGAAGATCCCAAACTGCTCATGTGGTACGACGGGGCGATGACAAGAAGGGGAGAGGAATAATGGCAAAGATAGAAGGCTTTCGCATAAGGAATTTCAGGGCTTTGAAAGACGTCACGCTTGGGCGTTTATGGAACCGACATCAAGAGGAAGCTCTCACCCCCCTGACGGTTGTCATTGGCAAAAATGGAGTGGGAAAAAGTACGCTGTTTGACGCCTTCGGCTTTCTTGCGGACGCGCTGAAGCTTGGCGTGGAAGAAGCCTTTGACGCTCGCGGAAGGGGTGGATTTGAGCGTATCCGTACGCAAGGGCAGCATGGGCCTATCGAATTCGAGTTCTACTATAAAGAAGATGGAAACGCTCGGCCAATTACCTATGAAGTTGCTTTTGATAGAGATGAAAGCGGTCGCCCTTATGTCGCAAAGGAACGTCTGCGGCAACGACGGAAAGGGCAGAAGCACGGCTGGCCTTTCTCTTTTCTTGTTTTAAACAAGGGGAAAGGCGTTGTTTGGAAAGGAAATCAGGAAGGGCGTCAGATTGATGAAAAACAAGGTGAATTTGATCTGTTTAGTCTGATGACATCCATTAAATCCGGCGCGGCAAAAGAAGAATCTAGAGAAACAGAAGTCGTTGAGCTTGACGATTTGCGCAAGCTTGGCATTGCCACGCTTGGATCATTGAAACAGCATCCAAGAATTTCTGCGTTCCGCCGCTTTATCGAAGGGTGGTATCTCAGCTCTTTCACACCGGATGCCGCCAGAAGTCTGCCTTTCGCCGGCCCGCAGAAGCATCTCAACATCCACGGCGACAATCTTGGAAACGTTGTTCAATTTATGAAGCGGGAACATCCAAAACGGTTCCAGTCGATCTTGGATCGGATTGCCAAAAAAATTCCTGGCATCAACAAAATCGAAACAGAAAAGACAAACGATGGACGATTGCTGCTACGGTTTAATGACAAAGGTTTTCAAGATCCGTTTTACTCCCAACAAATGTCTGATGGCACATTAAAAGTTTTTGCATACCTTCTTTTGCTTGAAGATCCGACGCCGCCGCCCTTTCTGTGTATTGAAGAGCCGGAAAATGGCTTATACCATAAACTTCTTGAATCCTTGGCAACAGAGTTTCGCGAGCAGGCGAAAGGCAAGAAAGGCACTTCGCAACTCTTTGTAACGACACATCAACCTTATTTTGTTGACGCCTTGGATCCAAGCGAGGTCTGGGTTCTTGAAAAAGGGGACGACGGATGTTCTACCGTAAAGCGGGCGAATAAAATTCCCTTTATTCAAAATATGGTAGAAGAGGGGCAGCCTCTCGGGGCATTATGGTACAGCGATTACCTGGATGCGAGGTAGGCAATGCACTTTGAAGTTCTTGTTGAAGGACAGGTAGACTGCACTGCCCTCTCATTTCTCTTGCCAAAAATTCTTGGCGACTATAGCCAACCGCACACATGGACAATCCATAAACATCGTGGACTAGGCGAAATTCCAAAGAATCCCTGTTTGCCTCCAAACAAGAATAATCAAACCCTTTTGCATAACTTGCCATCTAAATTGCGAGCTTATGGAAAGGAAAAACGTGACGACCTTGTTGTCGTTGTGTTGGTTGACCTAGACGACAGACCTGATTGTGCCTCATTTAAAAAGGAATTAGTTAATCTTTTGCGCTTCTGTCAACATAAACCAAAATGCCTCTTCCGAATAGCCATTGAGGAACTTGAAGCCTGGTTTCTTGGTGATCAGCAGGCGATCAGACAAGCGTATCCAAGGGTTAAGCAATCGGTTCTCAACACCTATGTTCAGGATTCTCAGTGCGGAACGTGGGAGAAGCTTGCAGAGGCGATTTTTCCTGGCGGGTTGAAAGCGTTAGTTCAGTACGGCAAACGTTCTCATAACATTTTTGAACAGAAAAGAGTTTGGGCGAGTAACATTTGTCCTTTGCTTGACGTACAACATAATCAATCGCCAAGTTTCCAGGCTTTTTGTAGTGGCGTAAAAAAATTTGCCGCTCTATGACTCCGTTTTGCCAATACAGTGCCTGTAATGTCATTTGCCGCATCTCTTTGCCCAAGCGGAACACGGAGACTCGTGTGCCCGTTTTGCCTTGAGCTTGCTGTTGATGCTACAAAGCGTCAGCAAATTTTCAGGGAGTATACCCATGAGCAGTTGGCGAGACGTCATCCTGAACGAATTTATCCCCAACGTCAGCAAGCTGACTCTGGTTTCGGATCCGGACTGCCTGCTGACCGAAGAAAAGCTGACATTGGCGCTTCGCGAACGGGGCTTTGAGCTGATCGAGTTCAGCGATCCTGTGGAGTTTCGATACGCCTATGAGTCCAGGTACCGCTCCCCCTGGGACAGGGGCGAAAACAGCAATCTGGCAGTGCTTTTGCATATGCCGTGCGCGGAGCTTGATTCCCTGCCCTACGATCTGCTCCAGGCGGGCCGAAAGCTGTCCTTCAACCTGGGGGATATTTTTCCCCAACTGAGCTACCCGGTCATCGAAAAGCTCGACCGGAGCCTGTTGGACGCGCTCTTTGACGCCCAGCGCAAGTCGTCGCCGGATCGCCTGGGCGACAACGCCACCAAAGATTTTCTTCTGCGTCATGTGTTTGGCATTGCAGCGGAGCTGATGACCAACGAAGTTGACCTGCTTCGCGCCTTGCTTCGCCTGCACTACGGCAAACTCCACATTCCACCGCTACTGGCCGAGCGGATCATCCAGGTTCTCAACGAACATGATGCGTTCAAATCCTGGCCGCTTTGCGAGATTATTCCCGACGATAACGCCTTCTTTGCCTTTTTGCAGGAACGCTGGCCGATTTTTCTTTCCAAACTTGGCGGCGTCAACCACGCGCAAAAAGAGAGGCCGGAAGACCGCCTCCAGTATCCCGGCCCAAGCGACTTGCCCTTTGACCATCAGGACATCAGAATTTATATGGATAACCTGTTTTTAGAGGGAAAACTCAGTCCTGTTGAGGCCAAAGGCATAGAAGTAGATGCAGCGTCCTCCACGGATTGGGTTCGAAGCGGCATCGTCACCTTGGGCGCGGGAGACAGCGCACTGCGGATTTCCCGCCTCTTTGATATTGTTGAGAAAAACGCGCCCGCCGCGAAAGCCCGCTACACGGAATGGATCAAGTTTGCGTTAACTTGGGCCGAGCTTTCTTCTCTGGTTCACTGCGACAACAGCGCTGAGCAGAAAAGTCGGCTCAGGGAAAGGGGCGATGCCCTGAACGCGGCTTTTGCCGCCTGGCTGACGGATCAGTACGCCAGCCTGATCAACCTGCCGCCAGGCACTCCGGCCATGCTGCACCATGTACCGCGCCGCCTGGCACGGGATATTGAAGCCGGCGGTCGCGCCGCGCTCATTGTGGTCGATGGCCTGGCCCTGGATCAGTGGATGACCATGCGCCAGCTTCTGCAAAAGCAGTTTGCCAATCTTGTTGTGCGCGAATCCGCAACCTTTGCCTGGATTCCCACGCTGACCTCGGTATCGCGGCAATCAATTTTTTCGGGCAGGCCTCCGTTCTATTTTCCTTCTTCCATCAACACAACGGGCAGCGAAGAAAAACTCTGGAAGCAGTTTTGGGAAGGACATGGCCTGTCGCGGTTTGATGTGGTCTACCAGCGCGGCCTTGGCGATGGCGACGCCGCGGCTATCCTAAACTCGGCAATCCACCCTGGCAAAACCAAGGCCGTGGGGCTGGTGGTGGATAAGGTCGACAAAATCATGCACGGCATGCAGCTTGGCTCCGCCGGAATGCACAACCAGATTAAGCAGTGGTGCCAGGGCGGTTTTTTGGCCGCGCTCATTGATCAGCTGCTGGAATACGGCTTTGAGGTTTGGCTGACGTCCGACCATGGCAATCTCCAGTGCGAAGGAAAAGGCCGTCCAGCCGAGGGTGTGCTTGCTGAAACCCGCGGCGAGCGGGTTCGCGTCTATCCCACGCCGGAACTTTGCGCTCAAACGGCCAGAGCTTTCCCCTTTGCCCGCGAGTGGCAGCCCGTGGGATTGCCCGCAAAGTATTTCCCCCTGGTGGCCGGTGGCCGCGACGCCTTTGCGAACATGGGAGAGACCATGGTAGGTCACGGCGGCGTAGCCATTGAAGAAGTCATCGTGCCTCTGATAAAGTTTGAAAGGAGAACGCGGTGATGGACAAACGCTATGAGTCCATTGGCATTAAACAAACCCTTCGTTTTGAGTGGATGCAAAAGACGGTCAATCTGGTGATGGCGGGGCTTGACGCCGCATCCCTCCGCCAGGAGCTGCATGACTTTTTGACCAACAAAAAAGGCAACGGTTCCGAAGGTGAACGAAGCGCGCAAACCCGGGCCTTTGCGGTCTGTAACCTGATGAATACCTGGGTCTCTCCTAAGCTGGAATTAATCCCTTTCCGGAATGCCGCGCTGGCGTTGTTGCGGGAGAACCCGTCCATGGCCCTGGCAATTCACTGGGCAATGATCTCGGCGGCCTATCCGTTTTGGTTCAACGTAGCCCGCCAGACCGGTCGGCTGCTGGCCTTGCAGAAACAAGTCACCCTGGCGCAAATTACCTACAGACTCAAGGAACAGTACGGCGACCGGCAAACCGTGAGCCGTTATGCCCAGTTCGTTATCCGTTCCTTTGTTGCTTGGGGAGCCTTGAAGGATTCGGAGGCCAATGGTTGCTATGAAAAAGTCGCGCCGGTAAGCCTTGCCGAGCCAACCCTGGCACTCTTGATGGTTGAGTCCGCGCTTCTGACCACCCCGGAGCACAAAGGCGCGTTGGGAATAGTGTTGAACAGCCCGGCATTCTTTCCCTTCCAGCTTCCTGTAATGAGCGGGGACTTTATTTCCCTGCGCAGTGACCGGATTGACGCGGTTCGCTATGGACTGGATGAGATGCTGTTGAAATTGAAGGGCGACTAAATTATGGATGGAGCGCGAATGCCCTGGACTTAAAAACACATTAAATGACCGATAGACACCGGCAACGACTGAATACTGCTGATGGCAAGGAGATCGAAGTCTGGGACTTCCTTCATGAGAAGCTCGTATCAAGAATTATGCGCATAATTCTCGACACGAGCAGAGAGAATGTGTGAGAAGCTGTTCCGGCAATATTCAGCGGCCCTGAGTCGTTCATAGCTCGTACCTGAAACGTATCCAAAAGGTGTATCCAGTACAAACGGGCCGCAGAGAAAAGTAAAACCCGCTGTAAAAACAGCGGGTTAGAAATATCTGGCGGAGAGGAAGAGATTTGAACTCTTGGTACCTTTCGGGTACACACGATTTCCAATCGTGCTCCTTAAGCCGGGCTCGGAAACCTCTCCGCGACAGGTGAGTTATTAGTATAGATGCCCCTCCGCGTCAAGCAAAAAAAGCGTTGCTATGCGGATTCACAGCTTTCCCGTATTTTTCGGAGAAGAATTTCGCCGAATTTAGAACAGGAAACGGCGTGCGCTCCCGGTATTTCCATGGCGAGATCCGGAGTAACGGTTTTATCCGCAATGGCAAGAAGCAGGGAGTTGCGGATCTTTTCCGCAGCTGCCGCAAAGCCCAGATATTCAAGCATGAGCGCTCCGGAAAGGAGAAGACTGCCCGGGTTGGCAATATCCTTTCCCGCCGCCGTGGGAGCGGTACCGTGTGTGGCCTCAAAGAGGGCAAGTTTGTCCGACATATTTACCCCGGGGGCCATGCCCAGGCCACCCACCTGCGCGGCAAGGGCATCGGAGATATAGTCTCCGTTCAGATTGGGCAGGGCAAGCACGCTGTAAAGTTCAGGGTGGAGTAGCGCCTCCTGAAACATGGCGTCGGCAATGCGATCCTTGATGATGACTTTCCCTTTGCTGTTTTCGGGAGTGGCATCATTTTCCGGAATGGTCAAATCTCCGAATTCTTCGCGGGCCACCTCGTAACCCCAGGCGCGGAAGCCCCCCTCCGTGAACTTCATGATATTGCCCTTGTGTACAAGGGTTACGCTGGGCAGGCAGTAGTCCAGGGCGTATTTGATGGCGCGGCGAACAAGTCTTTTGGAGGCAAATTCAGACATAGGCTTGATGCCAAGAGCGGAGTCTTTGGCGATCTTTGCGCCAAATTCACGCCGCAGAAAATCGGCGATCTTTTCAGCTTCCGGGCTTGCCGCCGCGTACTCTATCCCCGCGTAGACGTCTTCGGTATTTTCGCGGAAGATGACCATATTCACGCGTTCAGGGTGTTTGACAGGTGTTCCAATGCCCTTGAACCAGTGAACGGGGCGTATGCAGGCATAGAGGTCAAAGGTCTGCCGCAGAACCACATTGAGGCTGCGTATGCCGCCGCCGACAGGTGTTCCCAAGGGTCCTTTGATGGCAACGTGCGCCGTTGAGAGGGCGTCCAGCGTTTCTTTGGGTAGGGGAGACCCGATAAGATTCATGGCCTTTTCCCCGGCAAGAAGTTCACGCCAGTCCAGGCTGTGTTCGTGAGTAGTGGCGGCCATGGCGGCATCCATGACGGGGCGGGCAACCTTCCAGATTTCCGGCCCGATGCCGTCGCCTTCGATCCAATAAACGGTGTGTTTCATGTCAGCCTTCTTTTACAGATAGTTTCATCCGTGTTCAGCGGGTTTTTAGTGAAAAAAGCGGTCGCCATCTTGCGGTGATGCGCGGGCATGGCCGACCTTCCCATATCGTGCGCGTTCAGGAATCGGCAGGGAGCGCGCTCCATGAGCAACGAGGCCTCAGCATCGGAAAATTCACAAGAAAATTTCATGCGGAAAAAATGCGCCGTAAGCCGATGATGGGTATAGTTGTGCTGAACTTGCCCCAGAGGAGTGATAATTTCCACAGACAAGCCAAGATCCTTCATGCTTTTGAGTGCAGTCGCTTCCGCTGTGGCGTCGCGGGAGATCATGGCGCCAGGAAATTCCCACAGGCCTCCCCAGAGGCCATGCAGAGGGCGCCGCTTGAGAAGAACATGATTTTTCCAAAGAAGAATGCCGTGGGCGGAAGCCACAAGGTGTGTCTTCGGTCGCGCGGGAAGGACAGGGCGTTCTTTTTCCACGCCTTTTTTTCTTGCCTCGCACCAAGGGATGAGAGGGCATTCAGGGCAACGGGGCGACTTTCCGCAGACAAGAGCGCCAAGTTCCATGAACGCCTGATTGTAGAGGCGTGCCTCTCCAGGGGGAAGAAGTTCCCGCGCCGTGGCGCGTATCCATGCGGATGCAGGCTTTTTGCGGACGGGGCTTTCAATATTGAAAAGGCGCGAGAAAATGCGCTCCACATTGGCATCTACGGTAACAACGTCTTGTTCATAGGCAATGCCCTGTATGGCGGCAACGGTATATTCACCAAGACCGGGGAGAGAAGAGAGTTCAGCTTTTGTTTTGGGAAGGGCGCCACCAAAGCGTTCCATCACCGCCTTGGCCGTCTGATGAAGAAAACGCGCGCGCCTGTAATAACCCAGGCCTTCCCAGTAGCGTAAAATTTCTTCTTCCGGCGCCTTGGCAACGGATGCAAGCGTGGGGAAGCGATCCATCCAGTGCAGAAAATACTGGATGCCTCTCTCCATTTGCGTCTGCTGGAGCATGACTTCCGATATCAGGACTTCGTAAGGATCGTAGAAGTGCCTCCAGGGAAGAGGGCGCTTGTGCGCGTCATACCAGGAAAAGAGAGCCGTGAGCGCGCGATTTTTTTCTTCGGTGGAAAACATGGGCGCAGTATATACAGCCCCTTTGAGCTAGACAAGGCCTTCAAAGACGAAAATAGCGGTGCTTTGTCAAGAAGCACCTGTGTGAATTGCCCTTTTCAAAGGGCAGTTTCCTGCTTTGAAACAAAAAAGGGGGAACACTCTTGCTTTCTCTTCCATTTTTTGCTGAAATAGGACTGATTTGATTCGCGTTTCAGTAACGCTCTTGGAATGTTTTTAACCGTTATGGAGTTGAAAATGGCCATTACTCTCTATAAAGCTCCCAACTGCATTCGTTGCCGCATCACGCATGAGTTTATGGACGCCAAAGGCATAAGCTACACCAGTTATGATCTGGAGGCCGACAAGGACATCGTGAACGGCTTTTACCGCGCTAACCGCAAATTCCTCCATCGCAACGAAACCGGCGTGGAATTTCCCATGTTCCACGATGATGACGGAAACGTTGTACTCCAGGGTACGGGCGTTGTTATTGCTTATCTGCTTTCTGGCAAGGCGCTTGGCGACGCCGGCGCTGTTTCCGAAAGCAAAATGCTCCACGGCTGGATTTCCGGGCTTAATGTTTCAAAGGTTCCGGCTGGAGAAGAGGAACATTTTGTTGAACTAGTCACCGCTCTTGCAAAAGGCGGACTTCAGGTTGTTCTGGATAGTGATGGCCGCAATCCCGATCTTTTGGAGCGCCTTATCAACATCGGCTGCCTGACTCGCGTGCGGCTCAATATCCCAGGCCCCGCCTCCCTGTATCCCGTAACTGTTGGCGGAGAAGCGCCTTCCACCGCTGACCTTGGCAAGAGCATTGCTCTTACGCGCGCCTTTAAGGATAATGTCATCCGACTTTATCTTGAACCCATAAAGCAAAGCGATGGTTCTTTCGCCTGGCTTTCTTCCGCCGATGCGGCACTGGCCGGAAAAATGGTTGCCGAGGCCTGCGGTGACATGATGCTTCCCTTCGGTATTCAGGTTTCAGCCGAGCCGGTGAAGGGCCTTGAACCCCTTGCCAATCTTCTCCCTTATCGCTCAAAAGTTCGTTCCGCGCTTCCAAAGACGGATATTATCAAGAGCGAATAGCCGGATTGGGCGTGCGGGAATAAGGTCTTCCGGCGCTTTTCAACTATGCGCTGATATTGTAATTTTTCCTTTAAAGGCAGGCTAGTTATCATGGCACTTCGCATTACCGTCATCGGAGCAGGCCCCGGCGGCTATACGGCCGCTTTTGACGCCGCCAGGCGCGGCGCGGAAGTCACACTTGTAGAATCCAAATGGTTGGGCGGCACATGCCTCAATTGCGGTTGCATCCCTACCAAAACCCTGAAATCCTCTGCTGAAGCCCTGGAAACTATCCATCGCGCGGCGGAATTCGGCATTAAAGCCACGGACGCCCCCGCCGTGGACATGCCCGCCGTCATTGCCAGAAAATGCAAAGTTTCCGAAATTTTGCGCGGCGGACTGGAAAAGACGTGCCAGAAGCTCAAGGTGAAGGTTATCATGGGGCGCGGCCAGGTTATGAGCGCGAATTTGGTGAAAGTCACCATGCCGGATGGCTCTGTGGAAAACGTGGAAGGCGAAAAGGTCATTATCGCCACTGGTTCCAACGTGTTGAACCTTCCCTCCCTTCCCGTGGACGGCAAATATATACTTTCCAGTGATGAAGCCCTGGAACTTGACCATGTGCCCGCGCGCCTGGTCATTGTGGGCGGTGGCGTGGTCGGCATGGAATTGGGGTTCATCTTCCGCGCCTTTGGCAGTGAGGTCACCGTTGTGGAAGGGCAGAACAGGCTTCTTCCCGTGCCTTCCGTTGATGAGGAAATGAGCAAACTCCTTCTGCGCGAGGCCAAGAAAAAAGGCATTAAGGTGGAACTCTGTCGTACGGTTGTTTCCACCAAGGTTGAAGCGGGCAAAGTTTTTGCCGATCTTGGCCCCTCGCCCTTCCTGCCGCCGGAACTTATACCCGCCTCCGCCAAAAAGCCCGCCACGCTGGAGTCCGATTGCCTCTTCATGACCATTGGCCGCGTGGCCAACAGTGCAGGCCTTGGTCTGGCGGAAGCAGGCATTGATACGGACAAGCGCGGCTATATTGTGGTCAACGATTTTCTAGAAACTTCTGTACCCGGCGTCTACGCCATCGGCGATATCCTTGGTCCTATGCGCATCATGCTGGCGCATATGGCCTCAGCCGAGGCTCATGTGGCCGTTGCCAATATCTTTGGCGCGCAGCAAAAGCCCAATTATCAGGTTGTACCCTCCGGCATCTTCAGTTCTCCTGAAATTGGCGATGTTGGCCTTACCGAGGCACAGGCCAGAGCCAAAGGCTTAGACGTTGCCACTTCGGAATTCCAGTTCCGCGAACTTGGCAAGGCCCAAGCCATGGGAGAACTCCCCGGAGTCTTCAAGCTCGTGATTGAAAAGAGTAGCGGCAAGCTCCTTGGCGCTCACTTTGCCGGCGCGCACGCCACCGATCTTATTGCGGAATGTGCTGTAGCTCTTCAGCTTGGAGCCACTGCCAAGGATATTGCAAACACCATCCATGCCCATCCAACGCTTGCGGAAGGGGTTATGGAGGCCGCTGCCGCATTTGCGGAATGATTTTTCAACTTTTTTGAGTCGGCTCTTTTAATACCTGCGGCCGTGCCGCGCCAAAATCAAGGAGAATATCCATGGCCAAGACCATTGCGGAACTTGATCTTCCTGTTGAACTCAAATACACCAACGAGCATATCTGGGCGCGCAAGGACGGCGAGGAAATCGTTGTTGGCGTGAGTGACTACGCTCAGGATCAACTTGGCGAAGTCGTCTATGTGGATCTCCCCTCCAAAGGCGACAGCTTTGGCGCGGGGGAAGAATTTGGCGAAGTGGAATCCATTAAGTCTGTGAACAAACTTTTCATGCCCGTGGCCGGAGAAGTCATCGCCGTCAACGAGGATCTCGAAGGCGCTCCCACCCTGCTCAATGCTTCCTGCTATGACAAGGGCTGGCTTATCAAGGTAAAGCCTGAAGACATGGCCGCCTGGGACGCTCTTCTCTCTGCCGATGCCTATAGAGCCATTCTGTAAGAATCTGAAAAAGTTTTACATGGGCCACAGCATTACAAGAGTTGTGGCCTTTTCTTATGTCAAAAAGATGAACTTTTCACGACTTTTTGTCTTTCTATGCAGGGAAATTGCATAAATTTGCGTAAACCGCTGCACATAGCTATGAGAACATTTTTAGTGCGAAACTTTACAAACGTGAATAATATCTTCCGATTCTTGGATAATTAATGCGATTCCATTTTAAAAATGGAATTAAAGATGACTCTTGAAATAGTTCACAGACCAGCTCAGTTCTCGATGTCTGTAACAGTCCTTGCTCTGAACACATCCTTTGTAATGACATTCGATCGACTTTCAGGAGTGTTGAGTAGTAAATACGACTTATTACGTTGGTACAAAAAAAAATAGAATCAAAGAGGATTATATATACCATTCCCAAGAATGGAATTGATATGGAAAAATTTTTTGACCAAATTGTTGCTTATAATCCGTTGCTACAAACTACGTCAACTTCTATAAATAAAAAAAGGGTATTTTTATGATTACCGAAGAACTAGGCAAGCGAATACGTGAACTACGTAAGCGAACAGGGCTAAGCCAAGAAAAGTTCGCATTGAAAATAGGTATGGATAGGACATACTTTGCATCCGTAGAGGGTGGAAAGCGGAATATTGCTCTTTGCAATATAAAGAAAATTGCCGATGGGCTAGATGTTACGCTCAGCGAATTGTTTGCGGAAATATAGATGGAGACTAAATTTTCGAAAATTAAATCAAAAAATTTTTTATTTAATGATAATCAAAATAAAGTAGCATTAAAAGGAGTATGCCTTTTTAAAAAATCGGAACAGGAACAGAGAATTATTCAAAATACATCTTTTTTGATTTTCTTGTAGGGGTTGAAAATGTAAACTCTTAAAGTCATGGAAAATGACAAAGAAACTATAAAGGACATGATAATAATGTAATGTAAATCATTATTAAGGCAGAAAAAATATTCATGTTTATTTTCCCATATAAAGCGAACTTATAAATGAACTAATATTTCTAATAGTTGAATTTTATTAGAATATTATGCAAGATTACAGGTAGATCAGATTACTAGAGTTAAAACAATGCGTTTAGAGGTGATCAGGGCATACAATATTCAATCTATTCAGGAAGAAATATGACTTTGAATATTCTTCCGAAACCATAAGAGGTACATTTTATGAAACTTGTTGAAGCGAAACAAAGACTAAATCAACTATCCAATATTTCTTTTAATGAACTTTTTAACGAAACGGACTTGAATACAATTATGATTAACAAAGGAAAAACAGGACAGTTACTGGAGCTTGCCTTGGGACTTTCTCTTTCTAATACTAATCTTGATTTTGAAGATGGGGAATTAAAGACGAATAAATGTGATGCAGATGGACATCCGTGTGAAACAATATTCATAACTCAGATTAGTGGAATTATTGATGAATTAATCCAAAGAAGAACATTTACACAAACACTCTTATATAAAAAAATAAGAAATATCTTATATGTTCCAGTATGCAAAAAAGATGAAGATCCTCGTAATTGGATGTTTTTACCGAGTATTCATGTTGATCTAAATAATCCTCAATTCTCTCAACTCTACAATATATGGGAAAATGACTATTATTCAATTTGTGAACAGCTACAGAACCATATTGAAACTAGTTGCAATGGATTTATCCATACTTCAAATGGACATCATATTCAAATAAGAAGTAAAGACTCCAAGCCATATCATCCAATTTACTCGAATATATATAACAGAATTGTCTCTAATAAGAACCACGCATTTTATTTCAGAAAGCAATTTGTATATGATATACAATCTATGACAAGATAATATCTAAAAAATAATGTAACACCTTGGCTTATTTCCTTTTTTTATGACTTTCTGAAAACAAATAGATATTCATGGGCAATAAGAAGAAAATTATATTTAATACTGTTACTTTTCCAGTAGCCTGTTGCTCTACAATTATGTTGTTCCTTTATAATTAATTCTTTTAATTTGAAACCAGCTTTTTCAAAAATTTTCATTACATCGAAACTCATGGGTATCATATGTCCTTTTTTTCTTGTATCTCCCATAAGAATGGCGCAGAATTTTCCCTTTTTTAGTACACGAAAACATTCTGAAGCCACTTTTTTCATTTCCTCTAAAAATGAATTGATTTCAAAATTTGATAAATCTTCAGGAATATCAAGTCCTAACTCCTTGCTATATTTTATAATGTCAGCATAAGGAGGATGAGTGCATATTAAATCTATAGTTTGATCAGGTATAAAACTTAGATTACGGGCATCCCCTTTTTTTATATAAACTTTCCCATTTGAATTTTCATGTCTAAATTCAACCTTTTCTTTGCATCTTGCTAAAGCTATATCGTTTACATCAATACCAATTATATCTCTATTTAGGAGTTTAGCTTCCACGAGAGTAGTGCCTCCTCCTGCAAATTGATCCAGAACTAAATCGCCTTCGTGTGAATAGCGCATTATAATATTTCGAGGAATATAGGGTGACCAGTTTCCACGCCACTTTCCATCGTGTGTTGCCCACTTTCCTCTATCCGGAAAACTCCATACGGTAGTCATTTCAAGCTCAAAATTATCCGGAACCCATTTTTTTATACTTTTCTCTGCCATAATATCTCCTAGTAGCTTATACCTTCTGGCATACTATTGTAGTAATTTGCTTCTATGGCGTAAATTCGATTGTTGATTTTAATAACAAAATTAAATTGTTCATCGATTTTTATGTAATAAAATAAAATAGAAAGCTCTATATTCCACAGTTCTTTTATTTTAGAAAGATATATCTCTTTAAAGAACAAGGCATCATTTTTAAATCCAATTTTTTGAATATAACTTTTGATTAAGTTTTCTCTCAAGTGACAGTCAAGATTCTTACGTCTATTTAAATCTAATTCTTTTTTGATACTATAAACAAAGTCTACTAAGTTTTTTTTTATGAAAAAATTATACTGCTCAATAGAATAATTTATTTCATTAAAGTAATATAAAAAAGATCCATAATCCAGTGCATATATTTTATCCCAACGGTCAGCACCTAAAAACGGTATGCATTTTAGTATTTCTGGATAATTCGAAAGAGTAGTTGCAAAATAAGTCTCTATCTTTTTTAAATTAATTAGAAAATTTAGAATATTATGCTCTATTTTCATTTTTTCTACATTTTGAATGATATCTTTGAAATCAACATAGTAGTCATATCCTGAAATATTAGGTCTGAATTTGCATAAAAACTTATCAAAATTTATTTTCATTTTCTATTTTATTCTTTGCTGTAAATTAGCAATTCACTGATTCTGCCTCGTGCATTTGCTTTACTGTTGATCATTCTTGTAGCATATATACGATTGATAATCATACCATCATATAATTCATCAAAAAAATTATCATTTGGAGCTGTATTCTTTGGATCAGAATTGCTTGCAATAATATAAGCTCCTGAATTAGATAGATGTTTAATAAAAATACCAAGTTCTTCCTGACACGAATCATCGAAATAATCTTCGGTATAAGCGTTAAAACTTTGAAATGATGGTAGTGGCCTATAGGGTGGGTCAAAATAAGCAAAAGTATGGTTATCTATGAATGATTCAGCGTCTTTGTAGTCTGCGTGTTTTATTATCACGCATTCTAAAGCTTTTGCAATATTGCGTAGATTATTCTCATCGCATATGGTTGGCATTTTATACGATCCCATAGGTACATTAAATTCACCTTTTGAATTTACACGATATAAACCATTAAAGCAGGTTCTATTAAGAAAAATAAAGAGAGCAGCAAGTTCAATATTTCTTTGATGAGACAGTTTTAATTTATTATAATTGATTCGTTTTTTATTATAAAAAACCTTTCTAACTGCATTGTTCATTGGTAAGTACGATGACTCATATTGTTTTAATAGATGAATAAGTTCTTCTGTATTGTCCCTCAATGTTTCATATACATTTATAAGTTCAGCATTTGTATCACTAATATATACTTCATCAATATTATAATAACTAAGCACATCAAAAAGAACAGCGCCACCCCCTACAAAAGGCTCAGCGTATTTATAAATACTTCCCCCAAGTCCAGACGGGTAATGTTTTCTTATTTCATCGAGAAGTTGTCCTTTACCACCAGCCCACTTTAAAAAGGGCTTTAGCTTTTGCTCGTTCAAATATTTCAAACTCCAGGCATAATCTGGCTTTTGCGCTTCTTTTGGAATAAGCCACACATTACTTAGCATTTTTGCGTGTTGAATACGAGCTTCAGAACAGAGTATTGCAACGTGCCTTTGAGAAATGCCCCAAAGGTCGGCTGCCTCTTTTGCAGTCATATAGTCCATAACACTCCTTCTCTTGGTGCATTGGTTGAAACTTTACAAATTTCCATCATAAACGTTTGTGTTTGATCTTCCCAGCTTCGGAAGTAGTGCAACTATGCCCATCAGCAAAGCTAGAGGGCGCCGGTTGTGCTATCAGCGAACCCCTTTGCCTTGGTGCAAAATAATTTATCTATCCTATTTGTTAAACCTTTTTTTTTATATTCTGAATCTCGAATAATAGCAAGATCCAGAAACGACAGAAACATTTACGGTTTTCAATGAAATCCACATTTCAACCATCTGAAACCAATAACAAAGTTTTCAGAGAATCATCATAAAACTGACATTCTCGGATGCAGCCCCTTCTTGCATTCCGATGGAATGGTGTATGCTGACTCCCGACCATAGCGATTTTCTTCTGTTGGAGCTGACGTTGTTATCAGCTTTCTTCTACCACAGAGTGTCTCTATGGTCATTTTTTTTTGCCTCCTGTCCAACTTGTTCGTGCAACTTACATTAAAAAAAACTAAAAGCCGAAGAACAGGCTTTGAAAAATGCCATAGCTGTTTCGTCTTCCCTGAAAGAGGCGACTAATCCCTTTGGCATAGAACTTTCTGCGCTGATCAAAAAAGTACGGAGTCTATCTCAAGCGGAAATATGAAAGACGACACGGTGATGAGGAAAGGTTAATCCTAGAAACGCGCTTGGGGAGCAAGCGCGTTTCGTTGTAAGGAGCGAGAAAATCCCGCGTAGCTAATTAGTCATCGGTAGCGGCAATGCAGTCGCCGGCGTTGGCCACCCAGCCAAGGGTGCCTTCCACTTCCACTTCACTGCTGCGGCTGCCAAAAGGCGCAGCGCCGGGCATACGGAAGCTGGCACAGTCAACTTGGGCAATAGCCACTTCGGGTGTGTGCTGAGCCTGCGGCACCCATTCGTAGGGCACGCGGTAAGCACGGTATATCATGTTCATGTTACGACCGTCTTTGTAGGGGCTGATAAATTCCCATACAATTTCATGATCGGCGGTTACTTCGAACATACGACCATCGGATCCTTCGGTAATAAAGGTGTTGCCGTTGGGCAGACGCTGCGCGGAACTGATGAAGGGGCTGTAGAAACGGCTGGCGTCCAGCGGAACCACAAAGTTAGCTTCATGCGGCGTGTACTGCCACACGATTTTGAGAGTGGTGGGGTCAAATTCCAGAACACGGCTGTAGTCACGTTGTGCGGCTTTCACACCGGTGGGGGCGCCAGGGTTGGGGTTATCGTATCCAGCCCAACCGCCGTTATCGAACACAAGAATGTTGCCCGCGCCCGGGAGTCCGTCGGGGATCATATGAGCGTGGTGCTGACCAACGATCCAGCCAAGGGAGTGTTCGGGATGGCCGATGCTGTAATCCGGGCCAACCTTCCAGACGATCTCACCGGTTTTCTTGCTGATGATAAAGATGATGTTGGTCTCACGGCCATCCATGATGATGTTGTCGGGATGGAAGCGTTCGTCGCCAGCGTCATACCACTTATTTGGTCCAAGGGTTGACATGGAGTTGATGTGCATCCAGTCGCCAAGGCCGGGTGCGCTGTCAATAAGGGTGCCGCCGCGGAAGTTCGGGTTGCGGCACATGGCGTTGCGGGCCGCTTCGGAAAAGCCCATTTCCTGCACATGGTCGGAAGCCAGCCATTCCCAAATGATCTCGCCTTCCCAGTTTACTTCATACACCACGTCGTCGAGCAGGGGCTTGTCGGAGATGTATTCGCAATGTACGTCGCGGTGGCAGAGTACAAGCGTGTTGCCAGAAAGAGACTGCGGTTCATGGCCGGGAGCAAAGTAGCCAGTCGTACTCCCATCACGCTGGAAGTCGTGATGCTGACGGGCCATCCACTGAGGCTTTTCACCTGGATCCTCAATGAATTCTGCCTGATTGAACTCCCAAACCACATTGCCGTCCCAGTCAATCTGGATGAGGTCAATCTGATCCTGTAGGCCGTACTTGGGGTTGCGGGTGCCGCGGCTACCAAGCAGATAGCCGCCAGGGAAAATCTTGTTTGGAAAGCCGTGTACGCCTTTCCAGAGTTTGATTTCCTGGCCGTTCATATCAACAAGCATGGCGCCCTGATCCTTGACGGGCATCACGGTATAGCCGCTGTAGGCTTTTTCGGGGTTATAAAGGGTAACGCCGGTTGGATAAACGGTTGGATGACCCATAAGACTCTCCTTATAAGAATTGAGGTGAGCTTTTTGGCCCCTGGCGCCAAAAAGCTAGAGGACTTCCGGACCCATGAGGGTGTAGGGCAGCCAGGTTGCAATATCGGGAATAATAGTGATGATAATGACCGCAAGGATCATGAGCGCCACAAAGGGGATAATCCCCTTGAAGATGGTCTCAATGGGAATACCCTTGGCAACGCCGGCAAGAGCAAAGACCACCACGCCCACAGGCGGAGTGATCTGCCCCATTTCCATAATCATAACGGAAACCACGCCAAACCACACTGGGTCAAAGCCCAGGGCCACCACTGTGGGGAAGATGGAAGGCAAGGTAAGCATGAGCATGGGGATAACGTTCATCATGCAGCCAAGGATTACATAAATGACCACAATGATGAGGAAGACCCAGTAGCGGTTGAAGGGCAAGGAAGTGATGAAGTCTGCCAGCAGGAAGGGCAGACGCGTGGCGGCAAAGAAATAGCCGAGTACGGTCACACCAATCATGATGCCCATGATGCGCGCGGTCAGTTCGCCCGTTTCATGCAGGGATGCCAAGAGATTCTCTTTGGTTACCTTGCGGCGGACAAGGGCATAGATAAAAGCGCCCATGGCGCCAATACCGCCGCCTTCGTTGGGCGAGCAAATACCGGTAACAATGGTGCCAAGCACCAGAACAAAGAGGGCAAGAATCGGCACAAGGCCAAGCGAAGACTGAATTTTTTCAGTCAGGGTATACTTTGGGCCGCGGGGAGCAAGTTCGGGATGCCGCACGGCCACATAGAAAATATAGAGCATGAACATGAGGGCGAGCAGAATGCCGGGAATCAGGCCAGCCATGAAGAGGCGGCCAATGGAAACTTCCGTCACAATGCCATAGATGATGAATCCTGCGCTTGGCGGAATAAGAATACCCAGCGTTCCACCCGCGGCAAGGGCGCCCGTGGCTAGGGAAGGCGAATACTTAAGACGCATCATTTCCGGAAGGGAAACGGAACCCATGGTCACGGCGGTAGAAAGGGAGTCGCCACTCACGGCCGCAAAACCGGTACAACCGGCAACACCGGCCATACCCATGCCGCCGGGCATATGACCAATCCACTTGTTGGCGGAGTTGAAAAGATCCACCGAAATACCGGAGTACAAAATCATGCAGCCCATGAAGACAAAGAGCGGCAGGGCTATGAGGTTGTAGTTGGCGGCCGCGGAATAGGGCGTGCTGCCCACGGCGGCGAGAGCAGCTATGACATTGCGCGAAACCGCAACCAGACCCATGGTGCCAATGATACACATGGTCCAGGCGATGGGCATGCGGATGAAGAGGAAAAGAAAGAGCAGCCCAAAGGCTATGAGTCCAAGAATGAGATTGGAAACTTCATAGTCGCAATCACGGTACCAGAAGGGCAGGTAGGCAAGGAAGCAGGCAAAGGCAATGCCCAACAAAACGGCAAAAAAATGCCTTTCCGCAAGACATCTGACAGTTTCCCGCAGAAATTGGAACAAGGCGATAATGGACGTGAAGGCAAGCCCCATAACTGGCATCCAGTAGTAGAACTCAAGGGGAATATAGAGCTCCATGGATTGCGTGCCAAACTTGCCCAAGAAGGTGCCATAGCTTTCGTAGGTGAGGAGCAGCATGATGCCCAGCACCAGAGAAACAACCGTCATGTCGCACCAGCGTTTTACACCCGTCGACAAACGGTCATAGATAAAGTCTATGGCCATATGGCGATCGTGCAGTTGCAGAACCGCCATAAAGGAAAAGGTGGTTAACGCCAGAAGATTTTCCTGCATTTCCAAAGAGCCTGGCACACTGAAACCAAAGATACGGCAACAGACGTCAATGCTGATGAGTATGGGCAAAATGGCCATAGCCGCGTGGCTTAGCCAGCTGACCTTTGTCATGCATTGATCCAGAAAGTTGTGGGCGCTCTGAAAAGCGGGAGAAGAAAATTTTTGTTCAGACATTGGAACCTCGGCTTTTCACAATCTGAACCCCGCACAAACCGCGCAGAGAAAAGAGCCTTAAAAGAATGAGTATACCAACGAAAGGGGAGGAGGCGTTTGCCCCCTCCCGTTATTCTTACATCTGGTAATCGCCGTATTTACCGGCTCTCATCTCTTCGGTGTAGAACTTGGAGCGTTCCACTGCATAGTTATACACGGCGTCAACAAGAGCGGGGTCAATGCCGGCGCCTTTGCAGGTTTCCTTCCATTGATCGGCAAAGCCGTCAAGTTTAGAGAGGAAGGGTGCGCGCTCTTCGTCGGTAAGGTAGAAGAAGGTATGCCCCTGCTTCTTCATCCATTCGGTATCAGCCTTGGCGCCGTCTTCAAGAGACTTGCCAATGCCCAGAGCCATTTCCATACCACCGGTCTTGGTGAGGTAATCCTTCATATCGTCTGGCATCGAGTCCCACAGATCCTTGTTGGTATCCATGATAAAGTTTTGCACCATGACGTTGAGGATAAGATGGTACTTGGTAGCTTCGGTAATCTTGAAGGACTTGAGGGGAGCGAGGGGGCAGATGACGCCATCGCCCATGCCCTTGTTAAGAGCAAGGTAGGTGTCGGGGGAACTCATACGGATGGGGTTGCCACCAAGGGCCTTGATGACTTCAAGAATAACGGAGTCCCACACGATGATCTTGACACCCTTCAGATCTTCCAAAGTTTTGATGGGCTTGATGCTGTGAATCTGATAGGCGGCGGAGGCCCAGGAAGTGAAGTGAACGGTGTTTGTCGGCAGTTCGGCTAAGGCTTCTGGGAATTTGCGAATGACGTCTTCACTCACCAGAGAACCGACAATGGCGTTGGGGCACATACCGGGGATGTTCACCACGTTAACCAGATTGTACTTACCAGGATACACGGAAGGACGAATGGTTCCGAAGTCCAGACGACCGTCGGTAATGGCCTGGGGAGTTTCGGCCTCGGGGCAGAGAGCGTTAACGGCAAAATAGTCAAAAGACAGTTTGCCGCCGAATTTCTCTTCCGTAGCCTTGAAATAGGGGAGCCACAAATTTACCACAGTGGGGTGCTTTTCCACATAACTGCCCATGAAAGACAGATGTTTGAAATTTTTTGCGGCTTCCGCCGAACCGGAAAACACCAGCGCGCCCATGAGAAGAGCGGCAGCCAGCAGACCAAATTTTTTCAGCATACTGAAACTCCTTAGCTTTTGTTTGTTTTCACACCAAAAGGAATCGCGGAAATATACTTCCGGATTTCCAAGTTCAGCTTTTGTAAAGTTATAGAAAGATATGCTCCATAAAGCAATAGTGAAAATTATGCTATAGACAATATCTCTTTGATTTCGTAGATATTTTTATTCCATAAAAATTTTTTGAACAACTGCTTTAACTTATTGAGAGAAATTTTTTTTGGCAAAAAGAAAGAAATTTTAAAATAATGGCATTTTTTTGGGCGTGGTGTTGTCATTTTGTTATATTTTTCACTTTGTAAACAGCAAAACGCGTTTGCAGAAAAAAGATAAGACTCTCTGTCTGCGAAAGAACAAGGGCGGTCTTCCTGAAAAAACCGCCCTTGTTTTTAACGTTTCAGCAAGAAAGCTTATTGGGCAAGGTTGGACAGGTCGTCAAAACGTTCCTGGTTCTGTTGTGCCAAAGTGAAGCGGAGTTTATGGGCAAGTTCGGGCTTGCTCTTTTCCAGCTGAGCGTAGCGGTTTTCGCCCAGGAGGAATTCTTCCAGCGTACCGTCAGGAGCCTTTTTGTAGTCAAGAACGAAGGGATTTTTGCCTTCTTCCTTGAGTGCGGGGTTGAAGCGGTAAATGGGCCAGTAACCTGTCTGCACAGCGAGCTTTGCTTCCTCAAGACTGCGCCCCATACCCTTGCGAATGCCCTGGTTGATGCAGGGGGCATAGGCAATGATCAGGGAAGGCCCGTGATAGGCTTCCGCTTCCTTGATGGCTTTGAGCGTCTGGTTCATATCAGCGCCCATGCTCACGCTGGCAACGTACACATAGCCGTAACTCATGGCCATACGACCAAGATCCTTCTTGCGTACGGGTTTGCCGGCCGCCGCAAACTTGGCGATGGAGCCAAGAGGCGTAGCCTTGGAGGCCTGCCCGCCGGTGTTGGAGTAGACTTCGGTATCGACGACAAGGATATTCACATCCGCGCCGGAAGCGATGACATGGTCAAGGCCGCCGTAGCCGATATCATAGCCCCAGCCATCGCCGCCAAAGATCCAGACGGACTTCTTGGTGAACAGGTCGGACATCTTCGAGAGTTTATCCAAAGCGGGGTGCGCATCCTGTCCGGGCAATTCGTCAAGAATTTCCTCGCCATACTGGCGGGAGAGTTTGGCATCGTCCTTATTGGCGAGCCAGTTTTGCAAGGCGATCTTCAGCTCGTCGGATATACCGGGAACTTCCAGCGCTTCTTGGCAGGCAAGAGCCAGGCCTTCGCGGCGCTGCTTGTAGGCGTCGTGCATACCAAGGCCATATTCCGCGGCGTCTTCAAACAGGGAGTTGCCCCAGGCTGGTCCGAAGCCGTCCTTGTTCTGGCAGTAAGGCGTTGTCGGCGCGGAACCGCCCCAGATGGATGAGCAACCGGTGGCATTGGCCACGATCATGCGCTCGCCAAAAAGCTGGGTGATGAGCTTCACATACGGGGTTTCGCCGCAACCGGCGCAGGCACCGGAGAATTCCAGCAGGGGCTGACAGAACTGCGAACCCTTGAGCGTGCCACGATCCACAAGATCGTCCTTGATGGAGATATTCGCCTCGGCAAACTTGAGGTTGGCAACTTGCGCTTCAAGCTGGGTTTCCAGAGGCTTCATGACGAGGGCCTTCTTGCCTCCCTTGCCGAGGCAGACGTTGGCGCAGGATCCGCACCCCAGGCAGTCCTGAGCGTAAACCTGAATGCGGAACTTGAGATCTTTGACTTCCTTGCCAAGGGCAGGGATGGTAACAAAGGATTCTGGAGCGTTTTCCAGTTCCTCCGGAGTAGCCAGCACGGGACGGATAGCGGCATGGGGGCACGCCACAGAACACTTGGTGCACTGTATGCAAATTGTGGAATCCCATTCCGGAACCATCACGGCCACGCCACGCTTTTCGCAGGCGGCGGTTCCCAAGGGAACCACACCGGCGGCATTAAAGGCGGAAACCGGCAGATCGTCGCCCTTCTGAGCAAGGATGGGACGCACAACATTGGCGATGTACGGGTCGCTGTCATTGCAGTCGCACGCGGATTCGGGGGCGTTGGCCCAGGATTCGGGATAATTGATTTCGGTAAGGGCTTCGAGAGCCTTGTCAACAGCGGCGATATTCATGTTGACCACGGCGTCGCCCTTCTTGCCATAAGTCTTCTTGATGGCCTTTTTGATGTAGTCAATGGCCTCATCAAGAGGAATCACATTGGCAAGCTTGAAGAAGGCAGTTTGCGTGACCATGTTGATGCGGTTGCCAAGCCCGACTTCCGTGGCCACCTTGAGGGCGTCTACATTGTAGAATTTGAGATGTTTGGCGGCGATGGTGCGCTTCATCGCGCCGGGCAGTTCGCGTTCCATGTCTTCCAGCGTAGTCCAGCTGGAGTTCAAAAGGAAGGCGCCACCGTCTTTGATGCCGTCAAGAACATCATACATATGAACGTAGGAGTCCTTGTGGCAGGCAATGAAGTCCGCCTGGTTCACCAGATACGAAGACTTGATTGGTTCCTTGCCGAAGCGTAGGTGAGACACGGTAAAGCCGCCGGACTTTTTGGAGTCGTAGGCAAAATAGGCCTGAGCGAACATCTCCGTGTTATCGCCGATGATTTTGATGGCGTCCTTATTGGCGCCAACAGTGCCATCGGAGCCAAGGCCAAAGAATTTGCACTGCACGGTGCCGGCAGGCACGGTGTCGATATTTGCGCCCACGTCGAGAGAGAGATGGGTGACATCGTCAATAATGCCCACGGTGAAATGGTTCTTGGGAGGGGCCACGAGCATATTGTCGAACACGGCCTTGGCCATGGCGGGGGTGTATTCCTTGGAACCCAGGCCGTAACGACCTGCGATAATTTTGGGGAATACACGGATCTGATCGCCGTTTTCCACAAAGGCGGTGCAGACGTCTTCGTAGAGAGGTTCGCCAAGAGCGCCGGCTTCCTTGGTGCGGTCAAGCACGGTCACGGTCTGCACGGTGGGGGGCAGGACATTGAGCAGATGAGCGGCGCTGAAGGGGCGGTAGAGGTGAACTTCCACAAGGCCCACGCGTTCGCCCTGAGCGTTCAGGTAATCGACCACTTCTTCCGTGACATCGCAGGAAGAACCCATGGAAATGATCACGCGATCCGCTTCTGGGTCTCCGTAGTAGTCAAAGGGCTTGTACTGGCGACCGGTGATGGAAGCCACACGATTCATGGCATCTACTACGATGCCGGGAACGGCGCTGTAGTAGGCGTTGCAGGCTTCGCGGTTCTGGAAATAAATGTCAGGATTCTGGGCGGTGCCGCGCTGAAGGGGGTGTTCGGGATTCATGGCGTTCTTGCGGAATTCCTGAACCTTGTCCCAGTTCACGATCTTGCGGATGTCTTCGTAATCGATGAGTTCGATCTTGCGGATTTCATGAGAGGTACGGAAACCGTCGAAGAAGTGGCAGAAGGGCACGCTGGAATCAATGGCGGCAAGATGCGCCACCAGAGCGAGATCCATGGACTGCTGAGGGTTGTTGGAACATAGCAGGGCAAAGCCGGTCTGGCGGGTGGCCATGACGTCCTGATGATCGCCAAAAATGGAGAGCGCGTGCGAAGCCAGTGCACGCGCGGAAACATGAAAGACGCCGGGAAGGAGTTCGCCGGCGATCTTGTACATGTTAGGGATCATGAGTAAAAGACCCTGTGAAGCCGTAAAGGTAGTCGTCAGGGCGCCGGAGACGAGGGAACCGTGTACGGCACCGGCCGCGCCAGCTTCGGACTGCATTTCACGGATGGTGACCTGCTGACCCATAAGGTTCTTCTGTCCCTTGGCAGACCATTCATCGGCCAGTTCACCCATGACGGATGAAGGCGTGATGGGGTAGATGGCGGCAACATCGCTCAGGGCATACGCGATGTAAGCGGCGGCGTTGTTGCCGTCCATGGTTTTCATATGCTTGGCCATAAGACCTCCTCAAAAAGATTAAACCCATACCCGGGAGAATCCCTGCGTGCCTTCTGCAAAACCAAGGGCAGGAGGCAACAAGGGAAACGTTCTCCTTGAAACATACCCATTGTGAATCGCAACGCAAACAGAATACGCTTGTTTGGGCAAACAATCAACTTTTTTCGCGGTGAAATTCCTCAATTCGTGAAAAAGGGCACACAGCAAAAAAGAAGAGCGAACCGCGTATTGTTTCAAGCAAAAAGCGATTGAGGGAAAGATCCTTTACGCTTCCCAGCCGAGACTGCGTGAAATCATGCCCATGATGGCGTATACAAGGTTTGCGGCGGCAAAGTCCGAGGCGATGCGATCTTTCCGGGGGGCGAGTTCCACCACGTCAAAGCCAAGAACATTCCGTCCGCGCACGGTCGTTTCCAGAAGTTCCAGCGTTTGATACCATCCAAGCCCTCCGGGGACGGGCGTTCCGGTTTCGCCGATAACCGAAGGATCAAGCCCGTCGACATCGAAGCTGATAAAAATATTGCAAGGGAAGTCATCCGGAACGAGTCTTTCGGGTATGCCGTTCCTGAAAAGATACGGAGCGTCCCAGCTGATCACCTTATAATCTTTTCTCGCTTCCAGTTCTTCTTTGCAGAAAATCCTGTTGCCCACCTGAATGAGGGGGAGGGCAAGATCGCTCACAGTCCGACGCATGGCGCAGGCATGACTCCAGCGACTCCCTTCATACGTATCGCGCAGGTCGGCATGAGCGTCGAACTGTATAACGCCTAGACGCCCGAAGCGCTCCTTTAAGGCGAGTAGTTCCCCGTACGTAAGGGAATGTTCGCCGCCAATCGCCACGGGAAGAGCGCCGCACTTGAGCGCCGCGCGGACGGAGTCGGCTATGCGTTCCATAACGGTCTCCGGTTCTCCGGTACAGTCCACAGGGATCTGGGTAAAAATGCCTCCTGCCCCGGGGAAGCTCTTTCCATCGTACAGTTCCAACTGATCCGAGGCGTTGAGTATGGCCTCCGGGCCGCGCCCCGTTCCCACGCCGTAACTGACGCTTGCTTCATAGGGAACGGGAATAACGTGAAAACGCGCCTTATGGGCGGGGCACGCAGGGACTTCCGAAGCCAGAAAGCGATTTTTATATTCTTGAAGCATAGGCATTCCCGTGGGAAAACGAACAAATTTATTCCTGGGGCGTTGCCAGGTTTTTGCGGAAAAGGATGCGCATATTCCGGCTTACCCACTGACCGAAATGATCAAGGTACACATAATAAACGGGCGTTATGTACAGCGTCACCAGCTGAGAAAAAATAAGCCCTCCGGAAACGCAGATACCAATGGGCTGGCGCGATTCCGCACCCGTACTTCCTATGCCGAAGGCCAGAGGCAACGCCCCCATGACAGCGGCCAGTGTTGTCATGAGAATGGGGCGGAAGCGGATAAGGCACCCTTGAATGACGGCCTCTTCAGAGTCTAAATGCCCACTTCGTTCCGCGCTCAGGGCGAAGTCCAGAACCATGATGGCGTTTTTCTTCACAATACCGATGAGCATGATAATACCCACGAAGGCCGTCATGTTGAGTTCGGAATGGAAGATCCAGAGGGCAAAAAGCGCGCCGAATCCGGCAGAGGGCAGACCGGAAAGAATGGTGATCGGATGTATGAAGCTTTCGTAAAGGATGCCAAGCACGATATAGATAAGAATAAGGGCAACGATGATCATAATGATCATATCGTACACGGATTTCTGAAAGTCTCTGGCGGTACCGAAGAGGCTTCCGGAGACGGAATCGGGCAGAAGATCGTGGGCGGTTCTCACTACATCAGCCATGGCATCGCCCATGGCGTAGCCGGGAGCAACGTTGAACGACACCGTTACAGAAGGAAACTGCCCCTGATGGTTGACCGAGAGTGGGCCGGCGGTGAGTTCACGGTTGACCAGGGTTTCCAGCGGAACAAGTTCTCCGCTCTTTGAGCGCAAATACACGGTATCCAGAATGCTGGCGCTGTCCTGAAGTTCACGCAGAACTTCCATTTTTACCGAGTAATCGCTGACATCGGTGTAGATGGTGGAGATTTCACGCGTACCGAAGGCGGAGTAAAGCGCCTGCTCAATCTGAGAGAGCGTGATGCCCAGCATATTGGCCTTCTCTCTGTCCACCATGAGGCGGATGGCCGGTGTCATAAGCTGAAGATCCGTTCCCACGTCGCGCACGCTTGGTAGCCGGGAAACCGCGGCTTCCACCTCGCGGGAGGCCTGATAGAGTTCCTCGGTATTGCTCCCCACAAGGGTATACATATAGGTTCCAATGTGGCGGCTGCCCGCGCCCTGCATATTGGCGTTGCGCAGAGAAACCATGAGGGTTGGGTTATGACTGAGCTTCTGGCGCAGACGATCAATCACCACGTTGATATTTTCCCGTTCACCCACAGGCTTTAGTCGAACCATAATATTGGCGGTGTTGGTGTCAGCGCGGGTACCGCCGCCGATGGTGGTGATGTAGCTACGAACTGCCGGATCAGAGGCAATGAGAGGATGCAGTTCGCTTACAGCCTCAACAAGGGCGGTAAAGGATATGGATTCCTCGGCCCTTGCGGAAACACGGATACGACCGCCGTCAATGGCGGGAAAGTATCCCGTCGGCACCATGGTGGAAAGTAGCCATGTGGCGAAAATGAGAGAGAGCGATGCTAAAAAGGTAACAATTTTATGCCGCATAACCATGCGTAAACTTCTTTCATATATAGAAAGCAGGGCAAGAAACGCGTGTTCCATAGCGGCCTTGAAGCCGGAATGCTTCTGATGCACGGACTGATCGGTAAGGAAGACAGCGCTCATCATGGGGGTGAGGCTGATGGAAATGAAAAAAGAAATGGAAATGGCAATGATAATGACTGCGGCAAATTCAAAGAACATACGCCCGGCAACGCCTGGCAAAAAAAGCAGGGGGATGAACACCGTTCCCAGAGAAATCGTCATGGAAAGGATGGTAAAGCCTATCTCACCCGCGCCCTCCATGGCAGCCTGGAGCGGAGACTTGCCCATTTCACGGTGGCGAATGATGTTCTCCAGCATGACTATGGCGTCGTCCACAACAAAACCCACTACAAGAATAAGTGCCATGAGCGACATATTGTCCAGACTGAAATGCGAGATAAGCATGATGGGGAAGGTGGCCACAACGGAAAGGGGTAGCGCCAGGCTGGGAATAATAGTAGCCATACCGTCGCGCAGGAAGAGGTAAATGACAAGCACCACAAGAAAAATGGTCAAAAGCAGGGTAAACTGCACCTCGGCCACGGATTCCTTGATGGGGATGGAAGTATCTTCCACAATGGAAAGTTCTACAGATGCCGGAAGCGAGGCTTCAATTTCGGGCAAAAGGTCAAGTACATCTTTAACAACTTGAACCGTGTTGCCGCCAGGTTGCCTTGTTACCTGCACAATGACGCCCGGTTCCCCGCTGATGAAGCTGGCCTGGTTTGTCTCTTCCACGCCTTCAACAACGTCGGCCACATCATCCAGATAAACAGGAGCATTCCCCCTCCACGCCACAATGATTTTGGCAAAATCCCAGGCGTTGATCAGCGCACCGTTGACCTCTATATTGCGGATGCGATCCGTGCCCTCTAGTTTACCGGTGGGCAGAGTAACGTTGGCGGCGTCAATGGCATTGCGGATCTCTTCCGCGCTCACGTCCCGCGCCACCATGAGTTCAGGGCGAAGATTCACACGCACCGCATAGCGCTTGGCGCCACGAACTTCCGTCTTGGAAACTCCGCTCACCATGGAGAGTCGCTGCGAGACGTAATTTTCGGCATAATCCGTTATCTGCTGGCGAGTAAGGGTATCGGAAGTAAGCGCCAGCTGTATGACGGGGAGGGCGTCCGGATCGAGCTTCATAAAGCGCGGCATCTGCGTCATGGTTTCCGGCATACGGGAATAGGCGATGGAGATCGCCGACTGTACGTCAAGAGCCGCGCCATCAATATCGCGATCCATCTCAAACTCTATGACAATGAGCGTTTTTCCGAGTTTGTTTGTGGAGGTCATGCTCTTAATGCTCGCAATATTGGAGAGCTGCTTTTCCAGGGGTTTTGCCACGGATGTGGCCATAACTTCCGGAGAAGCTCCGTCCAGATTCGCTGAGACAATGATAACGGGAACTTCCACATTGGGGTTATCGTTGATGGGCAGACGAAAATAGCTCATCATGCCGAAAATGAGTATGCCCAGCATGAGGAGAGTTGTGGCCACGGGGCGCTTGATGAACAGCGAGGAAATATTCATCCGTTCCCTCCCCGTTCCTTGTTTTTCTCTTCGGCAACACGTATTTCAATGCCGTCCTTGAGCCGCACATGCCCTTCCAGTACAACTTTTTCTCCGGCTTCAAGCCCTTTGGAAATAACGGTGATTCCCTTATTTTCCACATCAGTTTCCACAAGCCGGATGCGGGCTTTTTTATCTTCTCCCACCACAAAAACGAGAGAACCGTCCGGCCCTGTCATAACGGCACGGCTGGGAACAGTCACCGCGTTTCTTCGCATATCCAGCGTGATGCGAACCCTGAGAAATTCTCCGGCCCAGAGTTCGGAATCGACATTTTCAAAGCGCGCTTTTAAAGGAACAGTGCCCGTTTCCGGAGCCACATTACCCATGAAGATGACCGTTCCAAAAACGGGCTTGCCCTCCTTGCTCACCGTAGAAACACGAAGTTCGCCCTTTTCCATGTTGCGGCGCACCTGCGGCAGATATTTTTCTGAAATGCTAAAGGTAATGTCAGCGGGGTGAACCGTGTCGAGCATGAGAAGAGATGTCTGCGGGGAAATCACGTTGCCGCTGTCCACTTTGACATCCCCGGCCCTGCCGTCCATGGGGGCGCGGATTTCGCAGTAAGAGAGATCAAGAGCGGCTTTTTCCACCGCGGCTTCATCTTCCTTGACGGATGCCCGCGCGCTTATAAGATTGACTCTGGCAGCGTCATTTTCCGCTACGCTATTGAAGCCTCCCCTGGTCATTTTTTGCGAACGCGCGTAGTCGTCTTCCGCCTTGGTAAGTTTTGCTCTGTCGCTTTCCAGCCTTGCCTTGGCCTGGTGCAGAGCGATTTCATACGGTGCCTTTTCTATGATGAAGAGAAGCTGCCCCTGTTTCAGCGTGTCTCCGTCACTGACTAAAACTTGCTCAAGTTCCCCCTCTGTGCGCGAAACAATGTTGACGGAGGCGGAAGGCTCAACGGTACCCACAGCTTCCACTTCATAGGGTATGTCCCGGTAAGCGGCTTCACTAAGGCGCACAAGGGCTTTTTCTCCCGCTGTGCCAGTCTCTGCCTTGTTGTCATTGGAACACCCGGCGAGAAATAGAAGAGAAAACGCGCAGAGGAGAAAATTTTTGAACATGGTGAAACTCCAGAATAGTTGTCTGATCACGCCCTGTGGCAAGAACGTTTCGTTTTTCATGCGTAAAGGGAAGTCAGCCCCCTTTGTCAGTTCCAGCAAGGTGATGCATCTGACGGCAGATTCCCATGAAAATGTCCATTTCATGGCGCTGCACGTCAGCTCTGTCAAAAAAGCGTGCCAGCGGCAGAAAAAAATGTTCCGGATTATCGCTGGGCAGGGTTCCTATGGCCGTGAGGGAAGCCTTAAGTTCACGAAAGAATATCTCCCGTTCATGGGCGGTGATGCGGCGCGAGTGGCAGGGCTTGTTGTCCTTGCGGGCTGCGCCGGGCAACGCCAGGGAACATTCGTACATCATTAGAAGCACAGCCTGCGCCAAATTCAGGGATGAAGCGCCAGGAGCGGTAGGTATGGTAACAAGGCGTCCGCAACTTATCAGGTCTTCGTTGCTCAAGCCATTGTCTTCCGGGCCAAAGACTAGGGCGACTTCTTCCTCGGCCAGCAGGCGTTTCACAAGTTCCGCCGCGGCCTGTCTGGGAGTGCGGAGCTGACGTCTGGCGCCACCTGTTCGTGCCGTTGTTCCCACAACCAGCGTGCAGGGTGCTACGGCTTCCTGAAGTGTTCCGGTGACTGTAATCGCGTCAAGCAGTGCCCGCCCCTGGTTTGTGGC
Organism: uncultured Mailhella sp.; assembly: GCA_964632155.1. Taxonomy (GTDB): domain Bacteria; phylum Desulfobacterota; class Desulfovibrionia; order Desulfovibrionales; family Desulfovibrionaceae; genus Mailhella. The sequence goes on along the minus strand of CAZWBH010000007.1, from coordinate 30,780 downwards.
CGTGGGCAGGGCTTTTTCATAATCCCATCGTCTTGGAGCGGCAAGATAGAGAGGTGCATGGCCGAAGTTGGAAGAGGCTCTCGCAGCCATACCGATATTTTCGGGGAAGTTGGTTCTTACAAGAACAAGGCGCATACGGTGCATAAGGCAAAAGGCGTGTTCCGCATCCATTACAGCATCACCGGAGTATGTTGCGCGACATCAGGCCAAAGACGGGATGCCGTAAGAGCAATCATGGAAACACCAATACCGAATTTGACAATCATGCCAAAAAATTTTCCAACAAAGGCTCCCTGTGCGGCCCGGAACGCTATCTCCGCACTCTGACCGCGTAGAAAGCGCTCCGTCACATAACATCCCGCCCAGGCGCCGAAAAGTGATCCGATTACCGCACCCAGCCCAAAGAGAAAGGGAAAACCAAGGATCGCCCCAACAATGGCCCCCACAATACCGGCAAAGGTTGAGGCCTGAGATGAGCCATATTTTTTTGATCCCCATATCTGCATGATGAATTCCACCCCTTCTCCTAGGATCGCCAAACCGAAGAAGAAAACAAAGAAGCCCGTCGTCAGGGCATTGTCGGGCATAACTATGGCCCAGAGGACAACAAGCGCGGCCATGGCCCAATTCCCGGGCAGAGTGATCAGGTTGAGAAGGGCACATAGCGCCATGGCAAGCAACAGGAGCGCTGCAAAAAGAAAACTCATGCGACATTCCTTCTTTTCAGGGCTTCGATCAATCCAAAACAACGTATATAGGCGCTATTCTTGCAGGGGTGAATAATGCGCCCGCACATGGCAAACCGTTCTCCGGCAGGCCCAAAAATATAGGTGGGGCGGAAACCCTCGCCATCGGCTGGAAGGTCTCCGCAAATACAACCATGCCCGCCGTTTGCCTGTACCTCCGTGCTGAGGAGCCAGTTGAGGCGCATTTGCGAAAGATACCGTTGCAAGCGTTGCGGTGGAAGCATGGAATGATCTTCATACAGGCCCCAGAGTCGATCCCTGTAGACCATAAAAACCTGAACATGACTAAAACCGGCATAAACCAGGGTAATACCTTCATGCCAGCAGCGATCGCGCACGGCACGGAGGCTGAGCGCCGCCATGCAGGCCGCAGCGGCGCTGTCTGCACAGAGTGTCGTTCCGAAGGTTCTGGAAGCTTCTTCAAGTAAAAGTTCAACTTCCCAGTTCGGAAGAGATTCGCGCAGGAGACGTTCGGGAAGAAAACCCGAAGAACGAATTTCATCTTCCCATCGTTTCATGCGAAGCGAATCCGCAGGGGAAGGCTCGGGGTGGTTTCCCATGGAACAGAGGAGCGTGAGTGTCGGCGAGGGGAATTTCCCTTCTATAAGAAAACGAGACGCATCCCGAAGAGGGTTCCCTGCAGAAAAGACGCCCCTGGGCCATTCCGTAGGTTTGGTATCGGGCAGAGCAAGAAGCAGGGCGGTCGTTCGGCTGCCTGCGTCTATGGAGAGAATTGTTTTCATGAGCTGGCATGAATTACAGGCAAAAGAGTGAAAAACTGTTTAACGATACAACGCTCTTCCCGCTATCACAAGAGGGCGCTGTTCCAATTGAATTCGCTGGTTCGGCGCAAAAGCATCCCCTGCGGAGGATTTTCTTCAAGCGTGGCAAAAAAATTATAACCCGCGGATTCCAGTTCCTGCCGATGTGCGGAAAGATCGAGAGGCCAGCCGGGATATATCCACAAAGTATGGCCGTAGTTTCTGGCCCAAAAACTTTCTCTCTTGGGGCTGTAAAAGAGTTCGTTGGCTTTTACAAGGTTCAAGGCGTGGCGGGAGATCCCCACAGGCCAGAAACCGGAAAGAATCATGCCAAGGGGAAGGCAACTTTGCACGGGGAGAGAAAGAAAATCGTTTCTTGAAAGTTCAGGGCTGACAAAGGCGTCACTAAAGCCAAGGCTGGCAAGTTGTGCCACCGCCGCCGCATTGGCAATATTGCAGAATGGTCCGGCCGTGATATGGAGTTTGCGCCGTTCTCTGCTTAAGGAAAAGAAACTGATTTGCCATGGAGAATTGCAGACAAAACGTGTGGCGCCGCCGCGTAAGGCTTCAAGCACAAGGCGCTGCCAGAGAGCGTCTTCTTCTGGCCAGATGACGGGTGGAAGCCACCAGGAGATGCGGGGCATGACCGTGTGCGAAACTGCCCGTACCGTATTTGGGGACATCCACAAGGCCGTTATAATCGATCGCGAAGCACGGGTTTCCTTCCCCCGCAGAAGACTCGATCGGACAAGGTAATCCTGCTGTCGTTTCCCGCGCGCTGGGGCGGGTAGGCGGGGAGACCAGTCCACAAGCGGGCTTTCCACGCTACGGCAATTTTCCAGTTTTTGCCGCCATTCATGCAGTATGTGTACAAGTTCTGGTTCGCGTCGATCAATGAGGAAGACAGGTACACCTGTTTTTGGCATCCTGTTTTTGTCAAGGCTCAGGGTATAGCTTCCTGCCTTGGGCGTGCGCCGGGTAACGGACACGGTATCATGCCAAGGTTCATCTTCATAACCAATACGCAAAAGATCCTGGGGCAGAAGGTCAATGCGTGGTTTAATAAAGGGTTGCGCCGTACCGATCTTTTTGCTGAACTGTATCTTGCCTACAAGCATTCCTGAACTCGTGGATTCCGTGGGAGCAGAGATGCGCGCTTCCTTTTGTGGCAGGAAACGCGCACGGGTTGAAGAACGCCCCAAAGCCATTTCCAACAATGCCTCGGCATCCTTTTTGGCGTGAACCCATTCGTTTGCGCCCAGAGTGTCCAAAAGCATTCTGTAGGCGGCAACCACGTGATACACATAATGCGGCCCTTTTTTCCGGCCTTCAATTTTGAGGCTACGTACATGGGGGATATCAATCAGCGTCTTGACAAGCACGTCTAGAGAGAGATCCTGACAGGAAAAAAAGCGACCTTCGCGTCCTTTTTGCATATAGAGACGTCGGCAGGGCTGTACGCAACGCCCACGCAGACCGCTCTTGCCACCAAGATAGCTGGACCAGTAACAGCGCCCGGAAACGCACCAACACAGCGCGCCATGAATGAACAGCTCAAAACTTATGCCGTCTGGAGCTTCTTGATCCATCTGGCGGATTTCATCAATGGAAAGTTCTCGTGGCAGTACCACGCGCTGTACTCCGCGATCTCGAAGAACGAAGAGGTCTCGTGAAGAAGAAATGTTGGAAAGCGTAGAAAGGTGAAGTTCGCCGTCATAACCGGCCTGACGGGCGATATCGATGAGTCCTATATCCTGAATGATAAGTGCATGCGGGCGGGCATCTCTCTGAAGGCGTTTGATAAGTCTGCCGACGGGTAGCAGTTCGGAAGACTTGAGCATGGTATTGAAGGCCACATAGACCTTCCTGTCGTTCTGCTCAGCCAGATCCACCATACGTGCCAAATCTGTAATACTGAAGTTTTCGGCGCCGACGCGGGCGGAAAAATTTTTCAGACCAATATACGCGGCGTCCGCACCCGCGGCCATGGCTGCGAGAAAGGAAGAGATGTCACCGGCCGGCGCCAAAAGTTCGGGCAAGTTGAGTTGGGTCATGGTATCCTATGCAGACGGCGTCCTCAGGTTTCTTCCTGACGGGCCACGGCCATCATGAGTTTGATGCGGTTGATCTGGTTTACTTCGCTCGTGCCGGCATCGTAATCAACGGCCGCAATGTTTGCCTTGGGAAAGCGACGCTTTAACTCCTTAATGACGCCCTTGCCCGTAATATGGTTGGGCAGACAGCCGAAGGGTTGCATACAGAGAATATTTGGGACGCTCTCCTGGAGCAATTCCATCATTTCCGCTGTGAGCAACCAACCTTCACCGGCCTGCTGCCCCAGAGATACTACGCCGTTAACCATATTGCGAAGTTTGCTGAAGGACAGGGGAGGCTTGAAGCGATGGCTTTTGGATAGAGCAAAACAGAGCGGTAGACGCAACACAAGCAGAAGACGAAGCAGAAAACCGCTCACTGCGGCACGTTTTAAACTGCCATTGCAATTTCTCCAGCGATACACTTCATCGTAGAGAACGTAAAGCATAAAGTCCGTGAAATCAGGGAGTACAGCTTCGCCACCTTCGGATTCAACAATCTTAACGGCATGATTATTCGCATCAGGATGATACTTTAAAAGTATTTCTCCCACAAGTCCTATCTTTGGACGGCACTGTTTTTCTTGAAGCGGCAGAGAATCAAAGTCCTTCACAGCCTGCCAGAGATGCATATATGTGCTAAATAAAGATCCGCAGAGTACGTCTTGCTCAAAAACAACGGCCCAGTGTTCGACAAGTTTTTCGGCGCTTCCTGGTGCAAGTTCATAGGGACGCGTTCGATAGAGAAGGCGCATGAGACAATCTCCGCACAAGATAGCCTGAGCGAATTTAAGAAGCATACGACCAGTGATTCTGAAACCTGGATTACGGCACATGCCGGAAACGTTGAAGGAGAGCACGGGGATGTCCGCAAGCCCGCATTCCTTCAAGGCCTTACGCAGAAAGCTGATATAGTTTGTGGCACGGCATCCGCCTCCTGTCTGAGAGAGGATAAGCGCCACACGGTTGCGTTCGTATTTTCCGCTCTGAAGAGCGTGTATAAGCTGACCAATAACAATGATTGCAGGATAGCAAACATCGTTGTTGACGTGACGCAGTCCGTCCTCCACAGCAGCTCTATCCACAAAGGGAAGAAGTTCCGCCTTGTACCCGCAGGCGCGTAGCATGAAGGGCAGAAAACGAAAGTGCATGGGGGACATCTGCGGAATAAGAATGGTATGCGTCTGCCGCATTTCCTCAGTAAAAGTCACAGGGGTATCTTTCTCCAGTTCCCGTATGGGAAAGAGAAGTCGTGTACTTGCCTTCAGCACATTTCGCGCATATTTTTGACGTTCTTTCATGGTGGCCAGAAGCGAGCGGACGCGGATTCGCGCCGCTCCAAGATTGGCGCCTTCATCAATTTTGATCTGTGTGTACAGTCTGCCTTTTTTTTCAAGTAGTTCCTGCACCTGATCCGCTGTAACAGCATCAAGTCCGCAACCAAATGAAACAAGCTGTATCAGTGAGATTCTCTCGGATTCAGAGGCAAAAATCGCCGCGCGGTACAGGCGCGCATGATAGGTCCATTGGTCGACCACGCGAAGCTGCTCCGGCTCCGGAGCCAGAGGGGCAACAACGTCTTCTGTCAGCACGGCGAGTCCTGCCGCGGTGATCAAATCCGGTATACCGTGATGAACTTCCGGGTCAATGTGATAGGGATGTCCGGCGAGAATGACGCCCATGCGTCCCGCAGTTTCCAAATCGGACAAAACCTGCACAGCCTTTTTGCAGATATCGTCCTTGAACCGTTTCTTTTCCCGGAATGCCTCGCAGAGTGCTTCATCTAGTTCGAGAAGGGAAATACTTTTGAAAAGCTGTATCCTTGGAAGAATTCTGGCCAGAGCTTCTTTTTCTACGGGCAGAAAAGGGCATATAAGCTGAACGCCACGTTCTCGAAGCAGACTGATATTGTTCTTGAGCAGTTCGGGGTACCCCCCCACAACAGGACAATTATAGCGATTCTCCTGCGAGGCGAACTCTCGCCGCTCAAAAGCCTTGCAAGGGTAAAAGATGCGCTTCACGCCACGGTCAATGAGTTCAAGGAGATGACCATGACTGAGCTTTGCCGGATAGCACACGGTTTGAGAGGGTATGGTGGAAAGCGCTTTTCCGTATTGCTTTTTGGATGAAGGAGAGGAAAGTTCCACGCGAAAGCCCAGCTTGGTGAAGAGCGTGAACCAGAATGGATAATCTTCGTACATATTGAGAACCCGCGGGATACCGATGACGCCGCGCGGAGCCTTGGCAAAAGGCAGGGGAACATAGGGTGAAAACAGTCTTTCATACTTGTACGACACAAGATTGGGCACATCTTCTTCTGTTTTCTGTCTGTTTGCTCCTTTCTCGCAACGATTGCCGGAAATAAAGCGGGAACCGTCTGCAAAACGGCTCACCGTCAGTAGGCAGTGGTTGGAACAGCCCTTACAGCGTGTTACCGAATTTTCCACAGAAAATGTGGCGACCTCTTCACTACTCAGCAGTGAGGAGGTTTGCGCGGCGTTTTCACGGGCAATGAGTGCCGCGCCAAACGCGCCCATCAGTCCAGCGATATCTAGGCGGAGCACCTCACGGCCAAGGCAAAGCTCCAATGCGCGAAGGAGCGCGTCATTTTTGAAGGATCCGCCCTGCGCGATAACGTGTTCGCCAAGCTCTTCCGGGCTGGATATTTTGATAACCTTATAGAGAGCGTTCTTAATGACAGAGTAGGAAAGTCCTGCGGCAATGTCGCCAATGCTTCGTCCTTCTTTCTGGGCTTGCTTGACACGGGAATTCATAAACACCGTACAGCGCGTGCCAAGATCTACGGTATGCCTTGCGTGCAGAGCTTCTTCCACAAAAGTGAAAAGACTCATTCCCAGGGATTTTGCAAAAGTTTCGATAAAAGAACCACAGCCTGCGGAACAGGCCTCATTGAGCTGTATGCGATCCACCCTGCCGTCCTTGATGTGTAGGCATTTAATATCCTGACCGCCGATGTCCAGAACAAAACTCACCTCTGGCATAAAGAACTGAGCAGCCTTGCAGTGAGCCAGAGTCTCCACCTCATCAATATCGGCATGAAGTCCGGCTTTGAGAAGTCCGCCCCCGTAACCCGTGACGCAACACGCCGCGATACGTGTCTGCGCAGGAAGAAGGGCATATATTTCCTTTAAAATATCCACCGCCGCGGAAAGTGGTCGTCCCTGACTCGGCGCGTAAGTGCTATGGAGAATGCGTCCTTCCTTGTCCAACAATACCGATTTGATCGTTGTTGAACCCGCGTCTATGCCAAGATAGACAGACGCAGGATTTTTCAGATTGCTTTCAAGCGCTCGAATATCAGCCCGTGGCGCGATATGGGAAGCGTGGCGACGGCGGAAGAAAAGAAGTTCTTCCTCGTTTTTAAAAAGAGGCGGGAGGGAAAAGGGTTGCGTTTTGTTTTTGGAAGCCAGCATTTGCTCGAGAAGAGCGAAAAGTTCTTTTCGTGTCCAGATATGTTCTCCAACCTGCTGTGTTTCTGGTACGTCTCGCTCACAAAGAGTCTGCATGGCCGTTCCCATGGCCACAAAGTATTCCGCGCCTTCAGGAAAAAGCGCGTTGTCTTCCGAAAGATGCAAGGTTTCGGTAAAGCGTCTGCGCAGACTGGGTAGAAAGGCCAGCGGTCCGCCAAGAAAGGCCACCTTCCCCTCCACAACGCGGCCACACGCCAATCCGCCAATAGTTTGTTCCACCACAGCTTGAAAGATGGACGCGGCAATATCTTCCCTCGCGCAACCTTCATTGAGCAGAGGAAGTACGTCCGTCTTTGCAAATACCCCGCAACGGGAGGCAATGGGGTAAAGCGTGTTGCTACGGGAAGCCAGCTCGTCAAGCCCGGCGGCGTCGGTATCAAGAAAGGCCGCCATCTGATCGATGAAGGCCCCTGTGCCTCCGGCGCAGGTCTCGTTCATGCGTTGCTCAACGCCGCCTGTGAAGAAGGTAATCTTTGCGTCTTCACCGCCCAGTTCGATGGCGACATCCACCCCGGGAAGAAGACGGCGTATGCTTTCAGTTGAAGCTATGACTTCTTGAACAAAGGGGATGTGGTATTCCGAGGCAAAGGCAATGGCGCCTGAACCAGTGGCCGCAAACGAGAAGGAAAATCCTTGCAGACATGGCGCAAGAAGAGCCTCATGGAGAAGTTCGGCCACTGTGGCGCGTATATCGGATCGGTGCCGTTCATATCGTGCGTAAAGTACACGACAAGAACAATCAAGGACAACAAGCTTCACCGTTGTGGAGCCGATGTCCAAGCCTAAGTGCGCCAAGGTAGACCTTGTATCCATAACAAGATACCCTGAGGGAATCGAACGGCATTACCATAACGAAAAAAGGAGATTAAGCAAGGGGCTTTGTCGGCAGAATATTTTGCTTTGAAAAAGCTTCTTATGAACGTCATGAATTTCAGCAGACGGGTAGGAAAATCCTCGCCTCGGGAGAATAGCAGCGCCTCAAGAAATTTTTTCTTTGGCAACGCACTCAAGAGCAAGGCGCGCGGCTTCCTGTTCGGCGCGCTTGACGCTTCCTCCGCTGGCGGTGAAGATGCGACCGTCTGGAAGGTCGAGGCGAACCCTAAAGATACGGGCGTGTTCAGGGCCGCTACTGGAAAGCAGTGCGTAAACGGGTAGTGCGTGCAAAGATGCCTGAGTGATTTCCTGAAGTCGGGTTTTATAATCCTTTGTCTTGACGTTATGTTCGTGAGAAGACCATTGCTTGCTATAGAGTCGGTCAATAAGAGCCGAAGCCGCATCGTTTCCGCCGTCAAGGTACACAGCGCCAAGCACAGCTTCCAGAGCATCGGCAATGAGCGCGGGGCGCATCCTTCCGCCCTGAGCCTCTTCTCCCCGACTCATAAGGAGAGAATCCCCAAGATTAAGTTCCCGGGCAAGCCCCGCAAGTTTTTCTTCACTCACAAGAAGAGAGCGCAGGCGTGTCATTTCCCCTTCTCGCTCATTGGGAAATCTTTTGTAGATCTCCCGGGAAATATTAAGTTCCAGAACGGCATCGCCTAAGAATTCCAGGCGTTCGTTGTGTTCTGTGCCGTGTTCATTTGCCCAGGAACTGTGCGTGAGCGCCACTGCGAGAATACTTTTATCGTGAAAAGCGTAACGCAGTCTGTTTTCCACTGCGGACAGACGTTCTAGGTCATGGGGGGAAAGGGTGGGGTGATGCATAAGCTTCCTCGCTTCCCCAAAGTCATAGACATTCCTCGGAATATTGGCAAGAGTCTTCCTTGGATAGTCAAGCTCCTTGACAATAAGGGCACGACTTCCTAATTTTTATCATCACCTTTAATAAGGAGTGGAATTATGGCCTATGATATCCGCCTGATAAAAATCGTTACCGGCGAACTTGTTATCGGCAAGTTCGATTCGGAAGCCAATGCATTGAAAGACGTTGCCATTATGCAGACTGTGCCCACGCAACAAGGCGTACAGCTTATGATGTTGCCCTACGGCTACCCCTTCGATCAGGATTGCGCCGGTAGCATAGACGCCAAACATTTTCTTTTTGAATATAAGAAGGTTCCGCAGGATGTGCAGGATAAATATCTGGAGGTCAGCTCCAATCTCTCCCTGTCTTCCGGCGGACTCAACCCCAATCCTCAGAACAGCGGCTCCGGACTTATCCTCTGATTCTGCTTTTCTTTGTGGTTTGAAACCTTCCCTTCAGAGGAAAGGATGTTGACAACTCGACAAAGTTCAGAAAACCCGTTTTTCCAACACCTTCTTCCCTGAGTGTTACAAAGGGAGAACTGGGGCGACTAAATATTTAACAAAGGAGAACGCCGGGAACAGCGACGTGGTTTCGATATGAACGCCAGTGATCCCGAAGTGCTGAAGCTTGCTTCCAGTCAGGCCGTTAACTAACAGGAAGACAGCTCTGAGCAAACGCCATAAAATCTCCCCGAGGGTATTACCGTCACGGTCGAATTCTTGTCATCTGACTGAAGGTATGCTGTGGGTTTCAGTAGAAGAAGTATCCTCGGTCACGCTGGATATTGTGTAGCTTCAGGAGTCTGGATTCTCCTCTATGAAGATTTAAGCTGGATGTTTGTTAAAGAATGTACCGTGCTGAAAACTTAGATATTTTTATCTAATGTAAGCGTCGCACCATTGATGGACGGCGCTTTTTCATATATTAATAATATGATATCAATAATAATCGACTTAGAATAGGCATTATTGAAAATTATCTTAAATATAATATCACACACTTCAAGCATTGTCAACTGAAAAAATCACTTATAAATTGTGTTCTATATTCCATATTCAAGCGGTAAATTAAACCATTAAATTACTATTCTAAATTTTTATCCGATGCTGTTGAAAATCAATTGGTCATCTTTGCATTTTTACCTCTGTCTATGTGCTGACTTTCGCCAACTTAGGCTCGATGATTGTTTATTTTTCATCCAAACGGGTATGTCTGCTCATGAAATAGAGAAACGCTTTGTCTTTATAAAAGTTTAGTACTTTTTAGAGACAATCCTTAATTTTTAACATTTTGATAACATTATATTAACATTTTAATGCGGGGGGGGGGGTAAACTGACCCTCAAGGAAAAAGAGCAAGGCATATCTTGAGTTCTTGTATCGAACAGACTCTAAAGTAACTTATTGTTTTTTCCCTTGTCCGCTAAACGCGGTACGGTTTCTAACCTCTCCGTGTGGTAGACTAAAACTTCGTCATTTGAAGGAGAATGTCATGAACAACAATCTGGTCATTCACGTGAACAGCAACGATCCCGAAGTACTGAAGCTGGCTTTCACTCAGGCTGCCAATTACAGAAGAGAGACTCTCCTTAAGCATCACAAAATTTCTCCACAGGAAATAGCCATCAAAGCCGCACTTGAACATTTGACAGATGAAGAATTGCCCTTTAACCAGATCATGGTTGCCAATGGCCCAGCTGTACAACACTTTGTAAAGAAAAATAAAGAACTTATGGCTATAGCAGAGAATGCTGTTGCGCACGGCTTGAAAATCCATGTGGGAAATTATGCCATGGATTCCTATCAGGTAACCAAAGATATGCTTTGGCCGTTTGTTGAGGTGGTACCGTCAGCAACGCTGGATATTGTTCATCTGCAAGAGGCCGGATTCGCCTATATGAAGGTATAATCAGGCGTCAAAAATTCCTCTATAGCGGAAGGTTGGCATGGTGCCCTCCCTTCCTTTTTCTTAGATCATCCAGAAGCGCTGTTCCACCATGGGGCGGCGCTTTTGGAACTTACTGCTTTAACGTCCGATAATCCTCTCCCCACGTTTTCATGGCATCTAAAATCGGTTTGAGACTTTCTCCCAGCTCTGATAGCGCATATTCTACTCTCGGTGGAATTTCCGCATAAACGGTGCGAGTAATAATTCCGTCTGCCTCCATGGAGCGAAGGTTGTCTGTCAGCACTTTCTGACTAATTCCCTCAAGATTCTTTTGCAGTTCATTAAAGCGCCACGGACGCTCAAGTAAATCCCGTATGATTAAAAGTTTCCATTTGTTTCCTATCAATTGTACTGTTGTCGCTACGGGACATTCTGGAAAGAGTTCAGCTTTTGTTTTCATCATGCCATTCCATCAAAGAAAATAGTATATTAATATATTAATGCGACAAAACTAACAGTCAATAGGTTACAAAAAGGTGTGTACCTCACAAAAAAGTGCGTACTTGTAAGGCACATATTATCCGTTACAATGCTAAACACAAACAATCAACTCAAGGAGGAAATGACTATGGCACTCTCTAATATCGCGGGATGGGCTGAAGACAAGGCAACGTCTGCTTGTGGCGCGGCAGACAAGCCTGTAAAAACTCCCACTACTTGCGGTGCAGCGGACAAACCGGAAGAAAAGCCCGCCGCTTGTGGCCCTGGAGATAAACCGGCAGATAAACCCGCAGCCTGCGGTTCTGCCTGTGGATCCGGCGACAAAAAGTAAGCAAATATCCAAAGTGTTCCTGGTGGGAGTAAGTCTGCCGGGAACACACAGCATTTTTTGTGCTTATTCGATTTCCATATAACGTGCTGACTTTCGTATGAAACAGTATTTTTCCTTTCAGTGGCACATTACGGATGAGTGCGACCAGCGGTGCAAGCACTGTTATATCTTTTCTGGCAATAGGCGCAAAAAGCTAGATTCCATGAGCTGGACGCAAATAGAGGTTACGTTTTACAACTGCCTTGACTTCTGCAACGTTTTCGGACGGCTTCCCTATTTCTATCTAACCGGCGGCGATCCTCTTCTGCACCCCGATTTCTGGCGCTTACTGGCTCTATTTAAGGAGCATAACATCCCGTTTACCATCATGGGCAATCCGTTCCATCTGAACGTTCAAGTATGCCATGAAATGAAAGACTATGGCTGCGAGAAGTACCAACTTTCTCTTGACGGTCTCCAGGAGACACACGACTGGTTCCGCAAGCCCGGTTCTTTTGATTGCACCATGGAGAAGATTGCCTGCATAAATCAGGCCAGTATGCGTAGCGTGATTATGACAACGGTATCAAAAACAAATCGTTTGGAAGTACCAGGAGTCATTGACGCTGTGGTCAAGGCTGGGGTGAGTGCTTTTTCCTTTTCCCGCTATGTTCCAAACGGCGGAGTGTTAGATACCAGTATGACTCCATGGGAATACCGCGAACTGCTGGCGATTTGCGATAAAAAATTCAAGGAATACGAGGCAGAAAACTGCAAAACCTACTTCAACAAAAAAGACCACCTCTGGACACTCTATGAATATGAAACAGGAACTTTTACAATCCCGGAGAACGCAGAAGAAGGGATGATGTATGGCGGTTGCAACTGCGGAAACTGCCATACCACGATCCTTCCCTCCGGCGATGTGTACGCCTGCCGTCGCGTAGCGGAAAGCAAAGTTGGCAATATGTTTACGGACAGACTGGTCGATGTGTGGGTGAACGAAATGGAAGCATACCGAAACTATGACAAGTTCAAGAAATGTGGAAAGTGTGAACTCAAAGCTTGGTGTAGGGGCTGTCCCGCCGTGGCAAAGGGAACGAACGGCGACTTTTATGAAGTCGACCCGCAATGCTGGAAAGTAATCAAGGAGTAAGCTAAAATGAACATGGTCATCCAAAATATGATTAACCGTCGTTCTATACGTAGCTATCTTCCTGAACAGATAAACAAGGACACACTTAAACTGATTTTACAGGCAGGGTACACTGCTCCAAATGCCGGGAACCGTCAGCAGATCAGAGTGGTCGTCTGTCAGGATGCGAAGATAAACGATCATGTTGGCAAGGCGCACACGATACTCATTACCAAGTTCAACCGCTTTGGTTACGACGCAAAGCTGGAGGCTGATGACTTCAAGGCGCCTGCGCTCCGTTCCGCATTCCACGAAGCGCCAACAGTGCTGATGATTTTTGGACCAAAGAACTTTTACTTCACCGATGCGGACGGCTATATCTTTGCGGAAAACATTTGTCTCGCCGCAAAGTCGCTCAATATAGGGTCGTGTATTGTCGGCGAGGTACTCAATGCCTTTTCGGATGACTATGGGAGGGTTCTCCGTGAGAAGTGGGGTATTCCCAAAAATTACCGTTCAACGGTGTTTATTACTCTTGGATATTCTGCGGAAAGAGCACAGCCGCATCCCCCGTCTAAACGATACGTCGCGCCCCTTTGGGTATATGGTAGCCCAAACTTGATCTGACAGATATATGTTTTGATGCTTGGATTGTCCGATGTTTTTTTATAGCAAAAGATTCTATCCGTGAAACGAGGTGAACATATGGGTACGCACAAGCGCACGGGCCGCTTCGCGGCAGGCCTGGTCGGTTTCCTTTTCTGCAGAAAGGCGAAGAAGGGGAAGCGCTTCTTCCGCAAATTCCGGGCGTGAAGAAAGCAGCCTAGCAATAGCCTTGTAACAGGAAATCCGCAACGGCGCGTGATCGCAGAAAGCCGTACTCCTGCCTTCGGGGGCATCATAGATATAATGGAGAAGAACGCGGCGGAAGGTATCGGCAAGCGGCGGGCATTGAGCGAGAGTTTCTCCAAAGGCCTCCGGAATCCCCCAGCCGATATTACCCGATTCTTCGTTCATATGCCACATGAACCTGCGGATAATATTCTTGGCGTTTTCCGGCGATTCTCCATAGAGTCTGGCTACCTGCCCGCCCAGGGCATAGGCCGCGCGGTCTGTCATGGCTCCGCCTTCGGGTAGGCAGGCAAATAGCGGCTGAACAAGACTTATGGAAGGAAGCTTTGCGCATTCCGGCGGCAAAGGTTGTTCTACAGACCAATCTTCACGGATCAACCATGCGCGAACCTGCGCTTTTAAAGCACGAAAATGGGGCATATCGCTTCTCCTCTCCGGCAAAAAATTAACATAGTACGTTGCGCTTTGTCCAGAAAGGGAACACATACACGTTTTTCCCTTTACCAGCCGTAAAGTTTTCCTGCGAGTGGGAGCGTGTTTTTTCTTGACAGAACCGGCGATACAGGACAATTATTCATCTTCCAGCTATGTTGATAACCTGCTCCGCCTTTGTGGGAAATATGATTTGGAGGATTTCTATGAGCGCAGTTCTTCAGAACGCCGTCAAAACCGAAGTTGGTGTCGAGGTCAACGGTATCCCTGTTCAGCCTGTTGTGGAAAATTGTAGCGGCTGTGAACGCGTCTGCGAATTTGAAGGCCAGAAGTATTGCGGCAGTTATCCTATTCCTGCCAAAAAATGGACTTCCGGCAAGTGCAATTTTGCCACGCACATTAAGGCTGAATCCGCCGCCAAGGCCAAAGTAAACCCCTTGAAAGCCTCCAAGCGTGCAGCCAAGGGGCGCTAAGGCGATTTTCCTTTCTTTTTTCGTACCGGATACCGTCCTACGGCATCCGGTATCTTTTATTTAATCTTCCGAATGGAGTTTATCATGGCTTTTGAAAAAAACTTAGAGGGAAGCGACCATTCCCGCAAGGAACAAAAAAAGCGGCTTCAGGATGAACTCTCCCGCGCGGAAGAGCTGGTTTTCGATCTCCAAAGCAAACTAACGGCCTATAAAGCCATAGGCCCGGAAAACGGAGGTCAAGGCGAACAGGAAAAGGCAGATTTTCTGGAAACTTGGCTTCGCGCGACAGGCGTAGGCAATATTTCCCACGTTGATGCGCCAGACGCCCGCGTTCCTTCGGGCAAACGTCCCAATCTCATTGTCCGCGTTCCCGGGCGTAGCTCCAAAACTCTTTGGATACTGGGGCACATGGATGTGGTTCCTGCCGGAGAGGAAAGCCTCTGGAACACTGATCCCTGGATTGTTGTCCGCAACAGCCGAGATCCGGATATCATTGTCGGGCGAGGCGTTGAAGACAATCAACAGGCTCTGGTCAGCAGTTGTCTTCTGGCGGCATCATTGAAAAAGCTCTCTATCACGCCCGATCTCAGCCTTGGTCTTATTTTTGTTTCCGACGAAGAATCCGGTAACGCTCACGGTATTATTCACCTCTTCAAGGAATGTCCGCATTTCATACGGGAAGGAGACCTTGTTCTTGTGCCGGATTCCGGTAGCGAGAAGGGCGACTTCATCGAAGTGGCCGAAAAGGGCATAGTCTGGCTCAAGGTGACGGTAACGGGACGTCAAAGCCACGGATCTCGTCCGGATGACGGGAAGAACGCCCTTGTGGCCGCGGCAGACATGATCCTCGGCTGTGCGAAGGTAGAACAAACCTTCACAGAACGAAGCGAACTTTTTTCCCCTTCGCGCTCCACCTTCACGCCAACAAGGCACGAAGCCAATGTACCCAATATCAACACCGTGTCTGGCAAGGAAGTTTTTTATATCGACTGTCGCGTGCTCCCCTGTTATACGCTGGAGGAAGTCACAAACGCTTTCCGTGCCCTTGGAGAGAGAACAGCGAAACGCTACAGCGTGAAAATCTCTGTGGAGGTGATAATGGCAGCTCCTGCCGCCAGTCCCACAAAAGAAGGCAGCGAAGTGGTTCGCAGCCTGAAAAAGTCCGTTCGTGAGGTACTTGGGGTAAATTGCCGTTGCGGCGGTGTGGGCGGCTCCACGGTAGCCGTGAGCTTCCGCGAACGCGGTATACCCGCTGTCGTCTGGTCGCGCATTTTGGAAAACTGCCATGCGCCAAACGAATCCGCGCGTCTATCCTTTGCGCTGTGCGACGCAAAGGTATTTGCCAATATGCTCTTCACCGAGTAAAAAGCCAGGGGGCGCCCCATGCGTACCATACAGGTCGTCAATGTTCGCTGGTACAATGCCACGGCATGGTATGGCGTCACTTTGGCACATGCTCTCCAAAGGGCAGGGCACGAATCCCTTGTTGCCGGTTTGGAAGGGACTCCGCCGTTGAACAGGGCCAGAGAACTGAATCTGCCCACCATTGCCCTCCCTTTCAATGCTCAAACTCCATTGAAATTATTCCGCCTCTGGAGGAGGATGGATGAACTTATTTGGAATTTTCGCCCGGATATCGTAAACTGTCACCGCGGCGAGGCCTTTCTGCTCTGGGCGCTTCTGAAGCAGAAGTATGGCTTTGGTCTGGTACGTACTCGCGGAGATCGCCGTCTGCCCCGAGGCGGCGTGGTGAACCGCTGGCTGTACTGCAATAGCGCCGATGCTGTTATCGCAACCAATTCCCTCATGACAAGGCATTTTCGGCAGACTTTTCGGGTGTCGGAAAAGAAGTTGCACACTATTTTGGGCGGAGTGGATACCGTGCGTTTTCATGCGGACGCCGCGGATCGCTCAGCTCAACGGAGTTTTTACGGCTTTTCCGATGCGGACATAGTTATGGGTCTTCTCGGACGCATGGACGAGGTAAAGGGCATACGCGAAACCTTGCTCGCCCTAGCCCGTGCCCGCACCTTGTCGCCAGAGGCAAAGGCACTTCGCTTTCTCATCATTGGCTTTGATTCACAGTTTTCCTCAGAGGACATTGTCTGCTGGACAAAAGAAGCCGGCTTGGGCGAGTTGGGGGAAATTGTACAAATCACGGGTCGTGTGGAGAAACCGGAAGCGGTGATCAACGCTCTTGATTTTGGCATACTGGCATCTCTTGGTTCAGAAGCCATCGCCAGGGCCGCTTTGGAGATCATGGCCAGCGGCATCCCGCTCATTTCCTCCACGACAGGCGTCATGCCCGACCTCATTCCATCTAAATACTGCTTTGAACCCGGTGATATTTCCGCCATGGCCGAACGCATGATACAAATTCTGAATCCGGTATGGAGAAAAGAACTGGCAACGTTTTGCAAGGCACGAGTTCTGAACGGTGGACTTCGCGTGGAAGACTTTCTTAAACAAACACTTGAGGTTTATGAGAAAATATTGAGATCTTCAGACTGATACGGAGGCATATCCCAAAGGGTGAGTGCACGACATACTTCATTCCCGTTCGCGTTGCGACGTATGCTATGGAGCAGGGCATAGGGAACTTTCTCTCCCATAACTTCATTGGGAATGCCCATCGGCGATTTTAATGGCGCGAAGAGGCTTTGCAATTCTTCCTGAGGAAAGCATTCACTGCGAAAAGTGATATCCATAAGCCTTGGAGCCAGAGGTGTTCTCTCCTGAGGGTGTTCAGAAGCGTGTTGATAAAGAGGTTCCAGAATCCAAGCCATGTAGCGCGTATTATTCACATGTCCGTTGATGTCCAGGTCATCGCGGCGTACGCGGATAAGGCATTCGCACGCTCCTTCCCGAAGTCGGGGAATAACTCGGCAGACAAAGCGATCACAGGTTCTGGGGTTTGAAGGGTAACGGTTTACTAAAGATTCAGGAAGAGAGGCCAGTGTGCGATCGTGAATGTCCATCACCAGCCAAGCGCTGCCGCTACTCAGAATAACCTTTCCAGAGGAATCAAAAATTTCATAACCGCGCGTGCCAAAGTGTGCCAGCGTTGACGGCCAAGTATGCACGATAAGGCGCTCTCCCGCCAAGGGCAAGCGGGCGATACGCAGAACCAGGCGCGCAAGTACCCAGGTTTTCCCCAAAGGGAGTAAATCCCTGGCTCCAAAACCAAGAATGTCCGCACTCAGTCCCGCCGCCTCCTGAAGCCAGTTACCCACAGCGGAGAGCGTTGCCACGCCGTCCGATCCTATCTCGCCGTATCGAACGGAAAACTCCATATTATAGGCCTGTTCTTGAAAATTTCCTTCAGTCCGCATCATTACTACCTTTTTTCATGAGAGTGAATCAGGGGGGATTACTTTCTGAAAAAAATAACACGACTAAGGAAGGGCGTCCAGCGCGTGGCATTTCGTGCTGGACAGAAGGAGCCTTTTGCCTTTATACTCAAAAGAAAAACAAGAGGTGAAAAGCCATGCAGCAGGCCTTCGTCTGCTTAGGATCCAACCAGGGCGATGCTCAACGACACTTGGAACGAGCTTGCCAGGAAATAGCGGCTCTTCCAGGGGTTGCCGATGTTGTAGCATCGCGGGTCTATCGGACTGAGCCGCAGGGCAGGAAGGATCAGCCATGGTTTCTGAATCAGGTTCTTCGCCTCAATTGTACAGACGAGCTTAACGCTGTAACGCTTCTGGACGCCATGCTCACCATAGAGGCAGAAATGGGGCGCGTGAGAAATGCCACTGATCGCTTTGGACCGCGCGTCATTGATATAGATCTATTGCTTTTTGGGAATGAACGCCGCGAAACTCCGCACCTTACGCTCCCTCATCCCCGGATGACGGAACGGGCCTTTGTTCTTGTTCCTCTGGAGGAACTGGCTCCGTGCCTTCGTCTGCCAGACGGGCGGACTGTGCGCAACTTGCTTGAAACTCTGGACTACCGCCTTTCCGACTCCCGAATATTTCAATGAGGCCATCACTTCCTCAGACTTATAGAAGAAAGGAGAAAATCTATGATTAAATTTATACTCTTTGCCCTGGTCTGCTATGTGCTGTACCGACTTTTTATGAATGACCATAAGAAAACTGCGGCTATGGAGGCAAAAGAGCAGAAAAAACGCATGGATGCAGGTGAAATGGTTCAGGATCCCATCTGCGGTGCGTATGTGGATAAGGAAAACGCTCTCACTGTTCGTAACGGAAGGCAAGTAACTTACTTTTGTAGCTATGAATGTCGGCAAAAATACCTGAAGAACATCGAGGATCAGTGTAAGCTGGACTGACGAATCGAAAAATGAACATTCTAAGGCGGAGAAGCGTATCTTATAAGGAAGACTCAATACCAGTCATACTTTCAGAAAAGGCGTAGCAATACCGTTTTTCTCCCAGCACTTCATATGAGCAAAGACCAACCTCCTTCCATGGTAAAGTCGTCTCTGTATGCAGTTCTTCCAAAGAAAGGAAGACGACAACGCCATCGTTTTGCAGATGCCCACGCACAAAACCAAGCAGTTTCTTCCAGGGCATGAAGGCACGGCTTACAACGAGGTTAGCCTTTCTGTTTCGCATAAAAACTTCGGCCCGACCGCGAAATACATACGTTCCCGGCAGTGGGAGTCGGGTCAGCACCGTGGAAAGAAAAAGAGCGCGCTTTTCACGTCTCTCCACCATCCAGTACTCGCCGTCTTGCCACAGTATACGAAGCGGTATACCCGGAAGCCCGGCTCCGGCTCCAAGATCCCAGATTTCGAACGAACAGGGGAGTTTTGGACGGATCTCCTTTCGAAAAAATTGTGCGAGATAAAAACTGTCTATAATCAGAGTTTCAAGCGCCTCCCGCCAGTTTTTCGCCCCAACAAGATTTATGACACTGTTCCATCGCATGAGGAGATTGAGATAAGCAGAGAGTTTTTCTGCTCCCTCATCGTTCAGCAAAAAACCCTGCCTGCGGCAGAACTCTAGAAGAAAGACCGACGTGCAACTTTTAGGCGAGTCCATCATATTGTACCCACTCATCCCAGGTCGACTTGATGAAATGCACAATAAGAGCGTGCTCCTCACGTCCCTGTCCGGTGATGGACACGGCCTTCCCAAAGCGGATGCGCACCGGAAGACTTGGGCGAATGCTACCAAAATCCTTTAAGAAGGAACCTTCCGCCCACGCGTCTGTTTTGAGAGCAATGGGAACAACAGGAACTTTGACCTTACGCGCCAGCTTGACTCCAAGGGTGTTAAAATCTTTTTCCTCAACAATGGGCATGCGGCTTCCTTGTGTGAAGATGATGATGGATCGACCGGATTCCAAAATTTTGCTACCGCCTTCCATGACAATTTTCAAATCCTCCCTGGGGTTCACACGGTCGAGAGCCAGAGGTTCCCGTGCAGCAAGCACGGCGCCAAGTGCCGGATACTTGAGCAAGGATTTTTTGACAACAAAGGTCACGTCTTTGCGCGGCTGTATGATGCAAGGCAGAAACATCGTCTCGAGCGTACTCATATGGTTGGCCTCAAAAACACACGCCCCGTCAAATTCAAGGTTTTCCACACCCTCAATGTGTAGCGAGGCTCCAAGTCGTTCCATAAGAAGCCCGACTTTTTCGCTGTCTGCTATCCAGCGATCCGGCGTATACAGACCCGCTTTCACCGTTCTGCCGGCATCAAGAAAAAGTCTGGCCATACTGGTATAGAAACGCAGTGTAGGAAAATAGGCACGGGTATTCTGTACCGGAGTAGTATAATTTCTGGAAAACATCATTGATTTCATGCGATCCTCAAAAGACAATTTTTTTTCTGTCCAGTACAGTGGGAGTTGAGAGAAGGACGGAGATGTTCTGGAAGCGAGGGAGGAGGGGCATGCCTTACTCTATCCTTCCTTCTTGCCTTTTCCACCAATGCAACCCCAGAGTCAGGAGCGCTGCGGTCTCCCAGCGAAGAACGCGGCGCCCCAAACTCAGAGCGCGAAAACCTGCATTATGAAGTTTTTCTGTTTCTCCTTTCGTAAATCCACCTTCCGGACCAATAACGCACAGGGTTCGACCGACTTGGGCAAGGCAGGTTTCATCCATAAAACTGTCTGCGGTCAGACCTTGTTCTACCAAGAAATGGCAGTGATCAAATTCCTGACTCTGACTGATAAGTTCTTCCACACCGCAGGGAAATGTGCGGAGTTCGGGCAACCATCGGTTACGGCATTGCTTTGCCCCTGCAATAAGAGAAGCCCGCCAAGTTTCTTTGGTTTCGACGGGTGCGGGGAACTGGCTTCGCTCCGCCTGCCAGAACCAGACCCCTAGAGCTTCCAGTTCAACGGCTTTTTCAAGGAGCCAGCCGCGTCGCCTTACGTCCTTGCCCCAGCCGACAGCCAGAACAACGCCGGTAGGCAAGGAAGGCTCAAAGGAATCATTTACTAAAATAAGAGAAACCTTTTGCCTGGAGAGTGCGCTAATGGAACAGACTGCCATTCGCCCCGCGCCATCAAGAAGAAGGATGTTTTCACCCGGGCGAAGACGGAGGACACGACTCAGATGATGAGCTTCCTTGCCGGAAAGTTCCAGCGGTAGTTTCCAATCCTCAGGAGAAAGAAAAAAAGTGTGCATAGTCCTCCTCGTTCTCATCTGAACCGACTATAACCTTAGAAAGTTTTTTTGAAAAGTCAGAACGTTATCCTGACATCAGGGTTGCAAGAAAGTCAGGCGTCCAGCAGGCTAATGCTTGCCCCGCAGGCAAGCAACTGATATGCTACAAAGAGCAAGAACTTCTTACTTCAGCAGAAGCAACCATGATTGTAAAAAATCCAGTTGAATCCATTCTCGCTCTGGCCGCAACTGTCTTTGATGCCTATTCCATTGTCCTTTTTGATGCGCCTAAAGAAGGGCAGAGGGCTCAGCTTCTCGCCGCTTACAGTCAAGAAGATCATATAGACCAGAGCGTTGCCATCACACCAGGAAAGGGGCTGGTAGGTTGGATACTCCGCAATAACAGCCCGATCTTCATAGGATCAATCGACGAAAGCCATACCTATCTTGGATATTACAAAGAAGATTGGGAACCAACTATCTGCTCCTTTCTTGGATGCCCACTCCCCAACGGAGGGATACTCTGCATTGACAGTTGCAAAAAGCACGCATTTTCTCAGGAAAAGCAGGCGCTCATAGCGGTATTTGCCGATATTATTTCACAGACACAGGCCATGGAACATCCCAAGATCCAAGGATATCCCATATACCTGCAAGCGCTTGATGAGCTTGTCAGATTGCGTCAGAACTACCCCGGTTGGAAAATCTATCTGCGCCAGGCCTTATCCATTATGCTTGGAGCCTCCGGAATGAATTACGCCGTCTTTGCCTCACGGATAGAAGGCAGTTCACAATATATTGTCGAAGGTGAATGCCCTGACCTCCTTTTAAAAGAACAAAAACCTCTGGAAATACCAGTCCATAATGGTATCATCGGCTGGGTCTTTCGCAATGGAGAGCCTGTATATAACGATGGGCGCTCAGGCGCCATGCCTCTGTTTGGGAAACGCGAAAAATTTCCAGACTTTGGGAGCATTATCTGCATCCCTGTGAGCATGAATGAACGTGCTTGCGGTGTTCTCTGTCTAGCATCGGAAGAAGGGAAGATGCTTGGCGAGGAACTTTGCTCCTTCGCTCGTCTCGCAGCAGATGACTTGGGGCGTCTTCTGGAAGCATTATCCCTGCGCTACCGTCTGCGCGATATGGAAAAAAAACAGGAAAAGGACGCGCGTTAACTTTAAAAGTTTTCTCATCCCATTCAAGGCGGGGTGGTAGAAATGGAGACGTCCGATCTCAAAGTCAGGATGCTCTTCCTTACAGCCTTGCAGGAGGAAGCCCTCCGGTCTTTTACGCATTATATCCCCTTGGTGGAAAAAACAAGCCGTCCCTTTTTAATGATCCTAACTTCATCTTATTTGCCAGGTAATTATTAGCCAATACGAAGACGTTTACCGTTTGACAGACCTTGATAGAAAAGGGGAGGGATCCTTTATGTCGTACAAACGGTGGATCCCGTTCAGTCCAGTGCCTCTTCCTGGACATTCTGGCATCATCGACTTTTGGAAATCTTCCTCGGTCAGGTTTTTCCTCGGTAGTGTCAAAATTATGTGCAAAAATTAGCAGGCATAGTTCAGAGACTTTGGTGGAAAGAGCCAAGGACTATGCCCGGGAAGATTGTGTACCTCAGAGAATGCTTTTACCTGCAAAATTTATCAAAGCTACCGGGGAAATATCCAGCCTGACTGTATGGCCCATATCAACTCTGGCGTAAACATATTCTGCTGATGTGCAACAAGACCTATCAACTCAAAAGCGTCAACAAACATTCCATCTGACGCGCTGTTCTTGAGCTTAGGAAGGGCAGAGGAAGGACCAGCAAGAAAAAAAGTAGCAGAAAGGTTGGTTCCGTTGCTGTCGGTATAGGGTAAAGAGCCTATTGTGCGCAATCTTGTCATTTCTATACCAAGTTGCTCTTCAAGTTCGCGGCGTGCCGTGTCTTCCGGAGATTCTCCCGCAAAAACCCTGCCAACAGCAGAAACATCCCAAAGCCCTGCATAAAGGGTAGAGTTTTCCGGTCTTCTTTGAAGGAAAACCTGCCCCTGTATATTTTTAAAGCAGGTTAGGGCCACGCGGTATAGCAAGCCTAGACTGGGAGCCAGTGTCAGAGGGGTAAGCATGAAAGGTCGCCCATAGACGTCTAAAAGTTCAACCAAATGTTGAAGTTGTGAAAAAGGAAGCTCGTACGATCCGTTGGACGACAAAGAAGAATGTAACCGTTTAGCCATGCTGTTTTTCCTGATAACTTGCTTGGTGTCCAAACATGGCTGGAGAAGGTTTGACTGTCAACCCTGTACTTTTTTCTTGCTCTATGCTAATTTTTCGTTATGAAAGAGATTCGTTGGCTTACACTGAGCGATATGCCCTCGGTGGCATCACTTGAAGCGCTTTGCTTCCCCTCTGCCTGGACGAACGAACAGTTTCGTCTCGCGTGGGTCGAAAACTGGTTCACCTCTTATGGTACCTTTTGCGCGGAAACCCTGATCGCATACATTACTCTCTCTTTTTGGGATGACGAACTTGAAATCCTCAATATCGCCGTACACCCCGTCTGGCGTGGTCAAGGGCTTTCGAGAGCGCTCATGGGTTATGCCTTGAAAAGTACCCTAATCGGAAATGGATCAGGCCATCTCTCTATGGGAAGAATTGAAAGAGGCTGGGAGCGCGCCTTTCTGGAAGTACGTCCCAGCAACGCTCCTGCCGTGGCGCTCTATACAAGTCTGGGTTTTCGCCCTTGTGGTATACGGAAACAGTATTATGAAAACGGTGAAGACGCAGCCCTGTTTTCACTCAAAAAGCAGGATTTTTTAAACGCATTGAGTGGAGAGAAGCACTTGTGAGAAGAAAAGACAGAGAAGTATCTGACCGCTCGGAAATTTTAGATATTATGACGCGTTGTCCCGTCTGTCATGTAGCCTTTGGAGACGATGAGTACCCATATGTCATTCCCCTGTCCTTTGCTTTTACAGAAAAGGATGGAGAAATTATCCTGTATTTTCACAGTGCCATGGACGGGCATAAACTCCGTCTTCTGGCCAGAAATTCCAAAGTGGCCTTTTCCATGGACTCCCTTGATATTTCCGTGGTCACGGATGATGAGGTAGCCTGCCGTAGCACGATATTCTTTGAAAGTGTTTGTGGAAACGGCGAAATGCGTCTCCTTTTAGGAGAAGAAAAACGTACTGGCATAATAGCTATTGCCGAACGGTACAAAACGAAAGGTGCTTTATGCCATATTGTGGATTCTGTACTTGAGCATACCGCAGTCATGGCTCTCCATGTAAGCACGATTACAGGAAAACGACATACAAGAGTGTTGCAATAGCAGGAGGATGGATGAACTATGCCTGTATCTCGTATAGACCTTCATATACACAGTACGGCTTCAGACGGCTCTGATTCTCCTTCCGTCATAGCTGAAAAAGCGGCAGCGCTACATCTTGCCGCTTTTGCTCTCACAGACCATGATACTCTAAGCGGTCTTGAAGAAGCTGAGGCGGCGGCAAAACGCAGGGGAATACCTTTTGTGCGTGGTTGCGAAATAAGCACGAAAACGGAATGGGGAGAAGCGCATTTTCTTGGCCTATGGATACCTCATGAAAAAGAACGCCTTAGTGAACTCCAGAGCGTACTATCCTCTGTACGGGATGCAAGGAGTGAACGAAATAAACGCATGATAGAAAAGCTTCAGGCGCTGGGATTTAACGTGAAGTTCGATGAACTTGAAGCTCTGGCCGGAAAGAGTGTCATAGGGCGCCCGCATTTTGCCAAACTGCTTTGCAACAAGGGAATAGTAAAGAAGCCTGAGGATGCATTTAACCTGTATCTGGCTAAAGGAAAGTTGGCCTATGTCCCGCGCAAAGTCATGTCCCCGGAACAGGCGGTTGAACTTCTCAAACGCTCGGGAGCCATGGCGGTCATGGCGCATCCTCGCTTGCTCAGGAAGGCGTCCACGGAAGAACTGGAAAAAATCGTTGCCAGCCTTGTTCCCCTGGGGCTGGATGCTCTGGAAGCCTATCACAGCGAACACAACGCCGATGATGTACGCGTCTGTATAGATCTTGCAAAAAAATACGGACTTCTCCTTACCGGGGGGTCTGATTATCACGGAAGCGTCAAACCTCTTGTTCGTATGGGTTACGGCAAGGGTGATCTATGCGTGAGTCGTGGCATCTATGATGATCTCCTACGCTATCGAGAAAAACAGGGGCTTGCCGGATAAGGTATCATTTAAAGCGGTTTGATACAGGTATGGTCAGATCGCTTAAAAAAAACACTCAGGCAATGTTTCAATCTTCCCAGGCTTTGCCCAGGTCTTCGGCAATGATGGTAGGCTGAATAGATTCTGCAAGAGCCTCTTCCAAGGTTGCTTCGCCGCTGAGTACAAGGATGAAATCAATGCCTGCATTCTCGGCCAGTTTTTTGTCGGTACTCAGTCGATCCCCTGCCATAACCATGTCTTCCCTGCGGTATTTCGAGGTAAGAGGCTCCAGAACCGCAGGGTCGGGCTTGCCAAAAATATATTGCGGCTCACGCCCGGTGGCAACCTTGTACAGAGCGAGCATACTCCCCACATCGGGCAAGGGGCCTTCCGGAGAAGGGCAGACCTTATCAGGGTGCGTGGCAAGAAAGAGTACCTCGGGATGGTTTTCAAGAAGCAGGGCAGAGCGGGAGAGTTTTTCGTAGGTGAGTTCCGTATCATAGGCCAGGATAACGGCCTGCGCCCCTTCTTCCTGCTGTTTCAGCTCTGGCATACGCAACGAAAGATCGCGGCAAAAATCTCTGTTGCCCACAATATACGCGTTATGGATGCCGTGACTCTTGAGAAAATGAACCAGAGGGGTAGTGGGAGAAAGGATGAGATCCAACGTTGCGGGTATGCCCATCCCGTTCAGTTTTTTTACATAGGTATCGGGCGCCTTCGAGGTATTATTGCTAAGAAAGTGGAAGTCCAACTTGTCCCAATGGTTGCAAATAAAGTCCACAGCTCCCGGTATCGGGATATTACCAAGATAGACGGTTCCATCCATATCAAGGACGACACAGCGTTTTTCCGAAATTTTCATGGCAACCTTCTCCAGTGATAGGTGATACCTTTCTATCTATACCAAGGAAGGCCAGCAAGACAAGAGGGCAGACAAGGTTGGCCACCAGTTTTGAATGCTCAATGATTTCATATAATTACTTGATATCTTGACGCAGATTCTATTAGAGGCTAACTTATATAAAACATTTCCATTTTTCTGTTATGTACTACAACCGAAAGAGAACCTGCGGGATAGTCAGAGATGAAACATACAACCGTAGTTATCATAGGTGGAGGCGCCACAGGCGTTGGTATTCTGCGCGATTTGAGTATGCGCGGAGTCAAAGCCATACTGCTGGAGCAGGGAGGGATAGCCTCGGGAGCAAGTTCGCGCTTCCATGGACTACTTCACAGTGGCGGCAGATACGCTGTCAAAGACAATGAAGCGGCGCGTGAATGTATTGAAGAAAACATGATACTACGGCGTATTGGTCGCGGATGCGTTGAAGAATCGGAAGGTTTCTTCGTCCTTTCCCGTGAAGATGACCTTTCCTACGAAAAGCTTTGGGTGGAATCCTGCGTCAAGGCCGGCATCAGCGCCGAGCCTGTGGAAGTAAGGGAAGCGCTTCGCCTTGAACCCAATCTCTCCCCCGATATCCGTGCGGTCTATCGTGTGCCGGATTCCAGTGTGGACGGCTTCCGCCTAGTCTGGCACAATGCCATGTCAGCCCGCCGCTATGGCGGAGAGATGCTCACACATCATCAGGTTATCGCCATTGATCAGGAAGGCGGACGCGTCATAGGTGTGCGTGCCCGTAATCTCATTACTAAGGAAGAAATTGTTATATCTTGTGAAATGGTAGTTAACGCCGCTGGTTCCTGGGCTGCGCAGATAGTTGAAATGGTCGGGCTGGAGGTAGGCGTCCAGCCCGACAAAGGTACGCTTGTCGCCTTCAATCACCGTTTTACCTCACGCATTATTAACCGCCTGCATATGAGTTCAGATGGCGACATTTTCGTGCCCCACGGATCCATTACCATACTGGGTACCACATCTTTCAATGCCGATCGCCCTGATGATCATGAGGTTCCGCCTGAAGATGTACTCAAACTTCTGGATATCGGAGAAGTGCTTTTCCCGCAACTTCGCACTTATCGCATACTCCGCGCCTTTGCCGGTACAAGGCCCTTGTATGTCAGTAACAGCAAGGCCGCTGGACGGGCGGCCAGCCGCGGCTTCCACATTTCCGATCACTCCAAGGAAGGGCTTGAAGGAATGCTGTCGATCTTTGGCGGAAAATTTACAACCTATCGCCTGATGGCCGAAAAACTCTGTGATCTTCTTTGCGCTAAGCTCAAGATCAACGCGGAATGTCGCACTGCGACCGAACCGCTTATTGCTGATCCTTCGCCGGATCTAATGGTAAAAGCAAAGAAGGTGTTCCCCGTCCATGGCACAGAACTTGCGGCCTGCCGCCTTGGTGACGACTTTCCCAAGGTTGCGGAACTTGCTGCGACTATGAGGGAAAACACACTCCTTTGTGAATGCGAGATGGTTTCTCGAGCTGAAATCGAATTTGTGGCGAAGGATCCAGCGACTACATCTCTTACCGATGTGCGCCTGCGCACGCGCCTTGGCATGGGAACCTGTCAGGGAACCTTCTGTTCCTTGCGTACCATTGGCACACTCACAGAATGCGGTGTTTCTTTTCCTCTCTCTCCCGCTGAGAACCTGCGCTCTTTCCTTCAAGAACGCTGGAAGGGGCTTCGCCCCGCTCTTTGGGGCATTCAGGCCAAAGAAATGGAACTGGGGCGCGCTGTCTATGCGGCCACCTTGAACTTGGATGGAGCGAAACATGAACAGGAAAAGTGATATCCTTGTTGTGGGGGCGGGCCTTGCTGGCATGACGGCCGCTCTTGTTGCCGCTTCTTCGGGAAAGTCAGTGACACTCCTATGCTATGGCGTAGGTTCTCTGTCTATCAGTAGCGCCTGCATTGATGTTCTTGGATATATGGGCAGTGAAAGGGTGAAAGATCCGTTCTCTGCCATGGATAAGTTACCAGAGGAACACCCCTACAGAAAGATCGGTTCAGAAAACGTCAGGGCTGCGCTACGCTGGTTCACGAATTTTTGTGCCGATGCTGGTATAGAAATGTATAACTTGGCGAAAGGAGAGGGCAACCGCGAAGTTGTTACCGTCATGGGAACCATAAAACCCAGCTATCTTTGTCCATGCAGTCACGATGCCACCGGTCTTCGCGAGGCAAATAAGATCGCTGTTTTTTCTATTGCAGACATGAAGGATGTTCACCCCAGTCTTATCATTGAACAGCTCAAACAGTATCCTTTCTTGGCGCAAAAAGAATTTGCGGGCTTTGTTTTGCCTTGTCCGGTGAAGGACGTTCGCCGTAACATCACACCGCTGGACATCGCGCGCTATGTGGAAAAACCGGAGGGAACGCGCTGGCTCAAAGAAAATCTGGAAGCCCACGCAGAGAAATTCGACCTTTTGCTCCTGCCTCCCATCTGCGGCATGGCTCATTCCAAGGATATATGGAAAAAACTTTGCGATGATTTGAAGATTCGCCTTGTTGAAATGATTTCCATCCCCCCTGCGGTATCTGGTCTTCGCCTGTATGATGCCCTGCGCAAAGAACTCATTGGCAAGGGTGTTTCTATTGCGGAAAATGTACACATCCTTCATGCAGACGTGGAGGAGGGGAGATGTACGCTTCTGCACTCAGAAGAAAACCGACACTGGGGAGCTAAAGAGTTTATTATTGCCACCGGCGGACTTTTTGGAGGTGGTATCAGCACAGAACCAGGCAAGGCCTGGGAAAGCATTTTTCATATACCGCTGGACGTTCCTGCTGATATCAATGCCTGGTCTTCACCAGATGTGTTTGGTAGCAGTCTTTTTGTACGGATGGGTGTCCCTGTGGGAAGCGATCTGCGGCCCGTGGACAGCGAAAGGAGAGTTCTGCTCCAAAATGTACGTTTTGCTGGACGCGTCCTGGCGGGGTATGATTTTGCACTTGAAAAAAGCGGACACGGCGTAGCGCTTGCCACAGGCTGGATGGCGGGCACACTTGCAGGAAAGGAGTAGGGCGTGAATAAGCATAGCAATCCCGATAAATGCGTTGCCTGCAGTACCTGCGTAGTGCAATGCCCTGTTGCGGAAGTGACCTCAAAATTTCTTGGACCCCGTATGATCGGCCCGGCTTCAGAACGTTTTCGTCTTTTGAACGCGGGAGAAGACGATTCTTTGAGTTATTGCGCCAACTGCAAAAATTGCAATATTTCCTGCCCGCAGGGCGTTGATGTTGCTAATATTAATATGCTGGCCAGAGCTGCTTACAGTCATGAACACCGTCCTTCCTTTCGTGACTGGTTATTGGCGCACGGTGAAGTTGAGTCCGATTTGGTCAGTTTTTTTCCTTCACCAATTGTCAATTTTGGCATGAGCAACCCTTTATCCAAAATTATCCTTGATACCATTGGCATCAGTAAAAAGGCCGACTTACCTTCCTTTGCTCCCTATCAATTTCCAACTCTTTTTAAATCGTACAGGCAACCGCCGGATCTCTCCAAAAAAGTTGTTTTTTACCCAGGGTGTTATGTCAAAGCCTACGCGCCGGAAACGGGTATGGATCTCGTCTGGTTGCTCAATAGGGCAGGATATAAAGTAATTTATCCGGAGAACTTCCGGTGCTGTGGAACGCCTTTGTACACCAACGGCTTTGAAAAGGACGCACGAAAAAATACTGCGATCAATCTGAGGGAATTGAAAAAATGGAGAGATGCGGGTATCCCCGTACTTTCTCTGTGCCCCAGTTGTCAACTAATGTTTCACTCGGAAATTCCGGTGTATTTTCCAGACCTTGCGGCGGAACTGCAAGGCTATACTACTCTTGACGACGCTCATGAATTTATTCTTTTCTGCATCGACAGAGGAGAACTCTCCTTGAAGGACGCCATGAAAGATAAGCTTGATGTTATTTACCATGCGCCATGTCATTTGCGCGCCCAAGGAATAGGTTTACCAGCCCTTGAGCTTCTTGCAAAACTTCCAGGAATTCATGTTGTCAATGCCGATGCCGGCTGTTGCGGAATCTCAGGAAGTTATGGATTTAAAAAAGAAAAGTACGACATCGGTATGGCTGTTGGAGCTTCACTTTTTCGGGCAATCAAGGAAGGCGGCATAGAGCAAGTGGTTACAGACTGTGGAACCTGCAGGGTGCAGATTATGCATGGCACGGGGCATCCATGCGCACATCCTCTGAGCATTTTGCGTTGTCGTTTAGATTCTTCGAAACACTGAGCGAATTTCGTTTATTATCTGGTTGTGATTTTTGCCATTTATTAAAGTTTACATAATTTACATTATGGGACAATCTTTCAATAAATCCTACTATTGTGTAATAAGATATATTTGCTTCCATGATTGCGATCAGGAATGCTTCGCGTGTTCCCGCTATGTTTTTGTTTTCTTCTGGTACTTCCATCCCTGAAAGAATTTTTTCTTCTATTGGTGATGGCGGTTATGCTTTTATTTGTTCCGCTGACATTGCTGATAGACTTGATGATGATCTTATCGGCATTATTATGAGTCATTTGCACAATACACTTCCTCAGCTTTGGTCTTCTGAGTCTGTTGTTCCTCCCGTGAATGGTATCCTAAAGGTGCTTCATCCGAGAGTGTCACCTTATCAATGATAAAAGTTCTTCTATGCTCCCATTTACAC
>CAZWBH010000006.1:0-78524 GCA_964632155.1 uncultured Mailhella sp. | reverse complement strand
TGATAAGCGCCATGTCAGTATATGCAGAGAGAATACTCCCAACAATGACACTTAAACCTGTCATCTGAATTTTCCGTGTTTTTTCCGTTCTCAATTGCACCTTATCCACGGATTCACCAGAATCTTGGATCACCCTTCAACTGGCTTCCTTACCTCATAAAAAGGCACGGCGTGGAAATACAATCCACGACGTTCATCGCAGAGAACGCCTGGACTCGTTATACCACAACCATTGAGTGCAAGCAGAATACCCCTTCCCTTCTCAAGGTAAAGAAAAACCTTGCGCTCCTCTGAAAATCATCGTGAAATATCTTGACCGATGAAAAAAAATCCATTAATAAAAATCATTCCCAACAAAAACATCCTTATAGGTGGAGACGTTTCAACCAGGAGGTACTCCTTATGCCCGCCAAATTTGAAGTATATCAGTGCAAACACTGTGGAAACATCGTGGAAGTCATCCATGGAGGCGGCGCCACTATGTCGTGCTGCGGCGAACCCATGAAACTTCTGCGCGAAGGTATTACCGATGGCGCTTTTGAAAAACATGTTCCCGTCATCGAAAAGACGGCGACCGGCTACAAAGTCAAGGTGGGTGCTGTAGCCCACCCCATGGCGGAAGATCATTACATCGAATGGATCGAACTCATTGCCGATGGCATTTCCTACACTCGCTTCCTTGAACCTGGAGACGCCCCAGAGGCCGAATTCTGCCTGAAGGCCAACAAGGTTGCAGCTCGCGAATTTTGCAACAAGCACGGTCAGTGGAAGGCTGAACTCTGAGACTTAGGTGAACCATGAAAACCTACATATGTAGCCTGTGCGGATGGGAGTACGATCCCACCAAGGGCGACCCGGATTCAGGCATAGCCCCAGGTACGGCCTTTGAAGATATCTCCGAAGATTGGGCGTGCCCCGTCTGTGGCGCTTCCAAAAGTGATTTTCAGACCGTAGAAGGTGAGGAACCAGGCACCAGAAAACGTGATATGTCCATGTGGCAATGCCAGGTTGGCAACTGCGGGTATATCTACCGCCCGGAAAAAGGCGATCGCAAGGGGAAAATTCCCGCGGGTACTGCCTTTGAGGACTTGCCCGACGACTGGCATTGCCCTGTGTGTGGCGCTTCCAAAAAAATGTTCAAAAAACTTGCCTAAGGCGTTCAAGGAAGAAATTTGTCATGATCCACTGCAAAACCTCTGTATCCACACTCTCTGATCAAACGCTTGTGGGCGCAGGCGTAAAGTTCGAGCGCATCCGCCGCATCACCGGCTATCTTGTCGGCACTCTGGATCGCTTTAACGATGGCAAACGCGCAGAAGAAAGAGATCGCGTCAAACACTGCAATCTGGAACATTTCCACAACTGATCACAACTCTCACTAGCGGAGCAACAACATGAAGCATATCTGCAATGTGTGCGGCTATGAATACGATCCCGCCATTGGCGACCCGGATTCCGGAGTCGCCAATGGCACTGCTTTTGAAGACCTCCCCGAAGACTGGGTTTGCCCCATCTGCGGCGCTTCCAAAAGTGAGTTTGAAGCTGCCTAATTTCCAGCACGTCGTTGAACGGCGAGGAGTCCTCCCCTGTGGGGACTCCCCTTTTTTATTTTCCTCCGTTGCGCTCTATGCACTTCCCAAAGAAATCCAAGACGTGGCGGCAACCTTTTTTCTATGGAGGAAGCATGAGACCTGTCGAGCTGAAAAAAGATATTTACTGGGTAGGAGCAGTCGATTTCGATATCCGCAATTTTCATCATTACAGCAAGTCCCCCGAGGGGAGTACCTACAACGCCTACCTAGTCTGTGATGAAAAAAACGTTCTTTTTGACACCGTGAACGCCCACGAATTCGGCGTCCTGGCCAGGCACATTGCCGAAATCATTGAACCTGAAAAGATCGACTATATCATCTGCAACCATCTGGAGCAGGATCATTCCGGCGCGTTGCCCAGCATTGTCAAGCTGTGCAAGCCTGAAAAGATTTTCTGTTCCCCCATGGGCTACAAGTCCATGACCCACATTTTCGATACCACGGGCTGGCCTATCGAAGTTGTCAAGGATGGCAGCCGCCTCAACATCGGCAAGCGCAACATCACCTTTCTTGAAACGCGTATGCTACACTGGCCCGACAGCATGGTTTCCTACCTGGAAGAAGACAAAGTACTCATCAGCAACGATGCCTTAGGCCAGAATATCGCTTCCTCCTACCGCTTTGCTGACGAGTGCGACAAGCATACGCTCCTGGGAGCCATCAAGCGCTATTACTACAATATTGTCTTGCCTTTCTCTCCACAGGTACTCAAAACCATCAAGCGTATTGTGGACATGGGCCTTCAGCTTGACGTCATTGCCCCAGATCACGGGTTCATTTTCCGTACTCCCGAAGATGTGGCCTTTGTCATCAATACCTACAAGGAACTTGCGGAACAAAAGCCGCAGAAACGCGCAGTCATTGTCTACGAAAGCATGTGGAACGGCACCGCCAAAATGGCCGAAGCCGTGGCTGAGGGACTGGAATCCGAGAATGTGCCCTATGTACTCATGAATCTTCAGAACTGCCATTGTAGCGATGTCATGACCGAACTTGCCGACAGCGGCGCCCTTATTCTGGGTTCCGCCACGCGCAACAATATGCCCATGGTCAACATGATGGCCTGCATTGCCCATGTGAAGGGTTTGCGCCCACAGAATCTGGTGGGCGCCGCCTTTGGCACCTACGGCTGGTCTGGTGAAGCCCCAAAAATGATGGCTGATGCCCTCACCGAGATGAAGGTCGAGGTTGTGACCGAGCCATTAAAGTGTTATTTTAATCCCAAAGCCGAAGACATAGTCAAGTGCCACGAACTCGGCGTGGCCGTAGCTCGTGTTCTGAAGGAAAAATGCGCTGACTGATAGAACCCCGCGAAGCCGGGTCGCATTAATGTTTCGATTTAGTCAGGCGGGATTGTCGGCAACCCTCCATACTCGTCGTGAGTGCCGGACGAGAACAAGGAGCAGCCTATGGATCTTATCTTACTCTCGCGCCTCCAGTTCGCCATCACTGTCTTCTTTCACTTTGTATTCGTCCCGCTTACGCTGAGTCTCTCCATCCTGCTCGCCATCATGGAGACCCTCTATGTGCGCACAGGCGACGAAGATTATCGGCGTATGACGAAATTCTGGGGCAAACTCTTTCTCATTAACTTTGTGTTGGGCATAGTCACCGGCATTACGCTGGAATTCCAATTCGGCACCAACTGGTCACGCTATTCGGCCTATGTGGGTGACATCTTTGGATCGCTCCTTGCCATTGAAGCCACGGTGGCTTTCTTTCTGGAATCCACCTTTGTTGCCGTCTGGGCCTTCGGCTGGGAATACCTCAGCAAAAAAATGCATTGCTTTGCCATCTGGATGGTGGCCTTGGCCGGTAACCTCTCTGCTTTGTGGATCATCCTGGCAAACGGATTCATGCAGCACCCCACAGGTTACATCCTGCGTAACGGACGCGCAGAACTCGCCGACTTCTTTGCCGTTGTCACCAATCCCTATGCCTGGGGGGAATATTTCCACACCCTGTCAGCGGCGTGGATGCTTGGGGGCTTCTTTGTGCTTGGTATCACTGCTTGGCATTTGACCCGCAAGAATGAATCCACACTGTTCCAGAAGTGTGTACGCATTGCCGCGCCGTTCACGCTGATCATGGCACTCCTCGCAGGCATAGCAGGGCATCACCAGGGCATGAACGTGGCCGAATACCAACCCACCAAAATGGCCGCCATGGAATCCCATTGGATCACGCAGACCCGCGCCCCCATGTATCTGCTTGTCTGGCCCGATCAAGAACAGGGCAAAAACTTCATCGAAACTCTGCCCATCCCAGGACTCATGAGCTTCATTGCTTTCAATGATATAGACGCCGAAGTCAAAGGCCTGAGCGATTTCCCCAAGGAAGATATTCCGCCCGTCCTGCCCACTTTCCTTTCCTTCCGCTTTATGGTGGGCATGGGCGGTCTGTTCATCCTGCTCGCGACCTGGGCATGGTGGCGCCGACGCGACCTTACGGCATCTCCCCGACTCCTCCGCATCCTGCCCTGGATCATCCCCTTGCCCTACTTCACCCTTATGGCAGGTTGGACTGTGGCCGAGATCGGGCGCCAGCCCTGGATTGTCTACAATCTCCTGCGCACCTCGGACGCTGTCTCTCCCGTACCTGCCAGCTCTGTACTCGTCTCCATCCTCGCCTTCCTTGCCGTCTATACCCTGCTGGGCGTTGTCGATATCTGGCTCCTGTACACAAAATCCCGCAAGGGACCCGAACCTGCCAAAGCTACTGAGGAGGCGTAGACATGGAAACAATCTGGTTTTTCCTCTGGACTCTGCTTTGGGCCGTGTACTTCGCCCTTGACGGTTTTGACCTCGGCATGGGAACGCTCATGCCCATTCTGGCCTGCAACGATATTGAGCGCCGTATCATCTATAACGCACAAGGCCCCTACTGGGACGGCAACGAGGTATGGCTCATTACCGCTGGCGGCGTGACCTTTGCCGCCTTCCCCAATGCCTACGCCGTAATGTTCAGCGCACTGTACGCCCCCCTGCTTCTTCTGCTCTTCTGCCTGATCTTCCGGGCCGTGGCCTTTGAATTCCGCGGCAAGGTGAAAAGCCGCTTGTGGACACGCGGTTGGGATGCGTGCATGGTACTCGGCAGCTTCCTGCCCGCCCTGCTCTTGGGCGTTGCCTTTGCCAATCTGTTCAAGGGCATCCCTATTGATGCAGACGGCGTGTTCCATGGCTGTCTGCTTAGCCTGCTGTCACCCTACGGGCTAGCCGGAGGTATCCTCTTTGTACTTATGTTCTGCTATCATGGGACACTCTGGCTGGAACTCAAATCAGAAGCAGAAATCCAGGCCAAAGCCTACCGTACTGCCTTTGTCCTCTGGCCCCTGCTCCTGGCCATGGTGCTGGCATTCCTGGCTCTTACTGGGCTTTATACCAATACCTTTGAGCGCATTTCCCAACATCCCGCTGTATACATCGCCTTGGTGCTGGCCGTAGTCGGCCTTGTGGGAACACGCCTTGCACTCTCAAGCTGCACGCTCTTGGCCTGGATATTCAGTGCCCTGTTCATCATTGGCCTGACCTTCTTTGGCGTCTTCGGTATGTTTCCTGGGATTATTCTTTCCAGTCTTGACCCCGCATGGAGCATTACCATCGCGAATAGCGCTTCCAGCCCTCTCACCTTAAAGATCATGCTCACTGTCACGCTCTGTGCTATTCCTGTGGTCATCTTGTATCAGGCATGGGTATTCTACACATTCGCACACAAGGTGACGGAACACACCCTCCAGGGCGAACACGCCTACTGAGTTCCCTCCCCCGTACCTCAACTCGCGGAGACTGCAAGATACGTTCTCGCAGTCTCCTTTTTTATTTTCGCCTGCAAGCGGAAAAAGCTTTTACTGAAAAAAATACCCGAGAATGTATAACTTTTCAATGATAACTTTTTTATGTTATTTTCCTGGGAAAAGAGGAAGCAAATGCACTGTCGTCAATGCGGATCCGAGGCATGGATAAAAACGGGTTTCATGACCAGCGGGGTCAACGCCATACATACATACATACAGGCAACGTGATTTACAGGAAACACACCGTATGGCAGATCCATGCGCGATACAATCCTCGCTTTTACACCCCGCCTTTCCGGATTATCCATGGAAAATGACTGGAAGAATCACACGTGTCAGCGGTCAGAGTGTCATGCGCCTGATAAAAATGTTTCATGAAAAATTTATCACGAAAAATGTTTCAATTTTGCGGAGTGAAGAGATCGACGGTGATAAAATGGTTTCCTGTATCAAAAAAACATCGTATCCGGATCTGGAAAACTGCTCGTCATAATGCTCGAAAACTTATCGGTCGGGAATGCGTTGTTACATGGTTACAAACCTTTGATAAAGTTTTCGACAAGCTCAAATTGTGGAGGGCAAATAAATGATATCCATGCGCGTTATTTCAACGCTTTCGAGTTAACGGTAGCATTGATGAACTTTTATCATTGATAAAGTGATATTTTTTCTTCTTGACTATATTCGGATATCCTTATAAATAAAAAATAACCTCTATTTCTACTTATCAAACTATGAAAACCCTAAGGTACCTCAAAGCTCTTTCGGATGAAACACGCCTGCGACTGGCGCAGGTACTTTTTCACTATGAGCTTTCTGTAAACGAACTGGTTCAACTTTTTCAGATGGGTCAGTCGCGTATCTCGCGGCATCTCAAAATCCTCACTGAAGCAGACCTGCTTCAGTCCCGAAGAGACGGTCTCTGGATATTCTATTCTGCCGTACTTGA
Organism: uncultured Mailhella sp.; assembly: GCA_964632155.1. Classification (GTDB taxonomy): domain Bacteria; phylum Desulfobacterota; class Desulfovibrionia; order Desulfovibrionales; family Desulfovibrionaceae; genus Mailhella. The sequence continues at coordinate 72,190 of CAZWBH010000006.1, read as the reverse complement.
TGGTGAAGGTCGTCAGTTTCTAAAAGCCATTCTTCCCTTTGTGGATGAGGAGTCAGGTCATGCCGATCTGGATATGGCTGCCAGCATCATTGAGGAGCGCACACTGAAAACAAGACAGTTCTTCAACGAAATTGCTGACGACTGGGATGAGATGAATCGCGAAATACTGGGTGAATTTTCCTTGCCAGATACCGTTGCGCAGGCTATACCGCCGCACTGTAATGTGGCTGTGGACTTAGGTTGCGGAACTGGTGAAGTACTGGCGCATCTGCAATCCTTCTGCCATGAACTCATCGGAGTTGACGACTCTCCACGAATGCTCGCTCTTGCCCGCCGCCGCTTCGGTAACCATATGGAAGGAATTTCCCTGCGTATTGGGGAATTGGAACATTTACCCTTGCGGGATGGGGAAGCCGATTTCGCCTGCATTAACTTGGTACTACATCATCTCTCTCACCCACTGACCGCCCTGAAAGAAACTGCCAGAGTTCTATGCAAAGGGGGGCTGATTCTTATCACCGACTTTGACCAGCATACCCAGGAATCCATGCGCACGCTGTACGGAGATCGCTGGCTTGGTTTTTCCATAGAAAAGCTCAACGACTTTCTGGACAAGGCCGGATTCACAACAACAAGTTATCGTCGACAACCTGTAAAAAAAGGCCTTGCCCTTCACCTTATCCTTGCACGCCGCCTCCGTCCTTTGCCTGTAACTCCTGTCTAATCGCACATCTCAATACCTTTCAATCCAACTAAACTATCGGAGCCGTTATGTCTGCTTGCCCTCTCGACCTTTCCCTTGACCACAAAATCGCTGATCTCAGCCTGGCCCCCTTTGGCAAAAAAGAAATGCAACTCTCCGAACGCGAAATGCCCGGCCTTATGGAACTTATCCGGCGTTATAGCGATGCAAAACCCCTTAAAGGCATGAAAATCAGCGGTTCTCTGCATATGACCATACAAACGGCCATGCTCATCCGCACGCTCTTTTCTCTGGGCGCCGATCTACGCTGGGCTTCCTGCAATATCTTCTCCACACAGGATCACGCAGCGGCGGCCATTGTTGATCAGGGCATGGCCAAAGTTTTTGCCTGGAAGGGTGAAAGCCTTGAAGAATACTGGTGGTGTACAGAAATGGCGCTTACTTGGCCAGACGGATCCGGCCCGGATCTTATTGTGGACGACGGCGGCGACGCCACACTCCTTATCCACAAGGGTGTGGAAGCCGAAAACGACCCCTCCGTGCTTGAAAAGGCGCCCTCCTGCAAGGAAGAAGGCGTCATCATGGAGCGCCTGGCGCTCTCACTGAAGAACGATCCGCAGCGCTGGCATCGCGTGGCCAAAAAAGTGCGCGGCGTATCCGAAGAGACCACCACAGGGGTACACCGTCTGTATCAGATGGAACGCGATGGCAAGCTACTCTTCCCCGCCATCAACGTTAATGACTCGGTAACCAAGTCCAAGTTCGACAATCTCTACGGTTGCCGCGAATCGCTGGCCGATGGCATCAAGCGCGCCACAGATATCATGGTAGCGGGGAAGGTAGTAGTTGTCTGCGGCTACGGCGAAGTAGGCAAGGGCTGCGCCGCCTCCATGCGGGGTTTTGGCGCCCGCGTGCTTGTCACCGAAATCGACCCCATCTGTGCGCTTCAGGCCGCCATGGAAGGCTATGAAGTTGTCACGCTGGAAGATGCCCTGCCCATAGGCGATATCTATGTCACGTGTACCGGCAACTGCGATGTTATTACCGGGGAACACATGATGGGCATGAAGGACGAATCCATTGTCTGCAATATCGGCCATTTCGACAGTGAAATCCAGATGTCCTGGCTTGAAGGCAATCCCGACTGTTGCAAGACGGAGATTAAACCACAGGTAGATAAATGGACACTTCCCTCAGGGCGTTCCATTGTCGTACTCGCCGAAGGACGCCTTGTGAATCTGGGTTGCGCTACGGGTCACGCCAGCTTCGTCATGTCCAATTCCTTCACCAATCAAGTCCTGGCACAGATGGATCTTGCCTGCAACGAACACGATGTCAAGGTTTACACGCTACCCAAAAAACTCGATGAAGAAGTCGCCCGTCTTCATCTCGGGCGTCTCGGAGCAAAGCTCACCACACTTACGCAAAAACAGGCCGCCTATATTGGCGTACCCGTGGAAGGACCCTTCAAGAGCGAACTGTACCGTTATTAATTCGGTAACGCAGACTCGCCGCAAAAACAAAAGAGTGTCGGCTAAATTTGAACTGTTTCATTAAAAGACGACACTTCCCCAACAAAAATGCGTGCAGTATTGCTATACTCGGTATTCCTCTGCCCTTGAATATCGCTCCTTAGCTGCAAGTACGAGCTGAATTTTATCTAAAAATCGAAGACTGCGCTCACTGTCTGATTCGCGAAATTGAACATAAACGGAATAAATCCGTAGAAACGTTCAACAAGCGTGTGGACAGCCTTCCCTTCTGAAGCATTTCGCTGTGTTAAAAACGCCAACTTTTTGCTGTCTTGTTCTACAGTTGCAATTCTTGCGTTATTCAGGAACATTGAAAAATTTTCATGAAATTTTACGAAAACGTGAATTTTTATGTTGACAGCAAAGTGCATTTTACCTAAAAGCATACCAGCGCATGGGCAGTTAGCTCAGCAGGTAGAGCATCGTCTTCACACGGCGGGGGTCACAGGTTCAAGTCCTGTACTGCCCACCATGCTTATGGGGAGCGGTAGTTCAGTTGGTTAGAACGCCGGCCTGTCACGCCGGAGGTCACGGGTTCAAGTCCCGTCCGCTTCGCCACAAATTTTTTACAAAGAGAAAAATCTGCTTTTCCCCGTGATAAGATCAATATCCTGTAAGGTGTTTTAGTTTATTTTCTGTTTTTCTCTGACATCCGCTTTGAAAGAACCTTTGTTCTGTTTCTTGTTATGACAAAGGGATCTTTTATTATATTTGAAGAGCGGCCAGGATACAGCCGGATTGTAAGTACGCCACCCAACGTAGGGAAAGATAACTATATTGGAAAAACTTGCTATGAACCTTGTCTAGTCGCTCTCACTGGCATAATAATCTCCCAAAAAGAACTTGACATAGTTAGGAAACCCACCTATTTTTGTAAAAATATATTCTGACTTTGTTGTATAGTGTTAGCTGGAGCGGTAGTTCAGTTGGTTAGAACGCCGGCCTGTCACGCCGGAGGTCACGGGTTCAAGTCCCGTCCGCTTCGCCAATTTTTGTCTGCGCAAAATTTTGTGCAGTTTTTTTGTACCCGCTTATTGGATTGAGTACACAAACAATATTTCTACGACCACTTCTTTTTATGCAATCATATGTTTTTCTTCTTCTTTCTTTATTCCTGCCGCATCTCTCCACACTGGGCGGCTCTTGACGGAAATCCCCAACTTATTACAATGGTTTGTGTTGTTTTTCTTTTACGGGCCTTGTGCCCGGCACCCTACTCTGACGCCTGTCAAGGAGACAACACATGGCTCGTACACTTTTTATCACCGCGCTTGCATCCGGATCTGGCAAGGCTGAAGCCGTTGCCGGCATGATGGAACTGGCCAACGGTTGCGGCAAAGCCTCTCTGTTCCGACCTTTCCCCTGCCTCTGCAACGCCCGAGAACACATCAACGCTGGAAAGGGTAATGTCTTTATAGACTCCATCCTTGCCGAATACACCAAAATCGCCGCGGATGCCGACTTCGTAGTCATTGAAGGCAGCGACTTCAACGGCAAAAACGCCGCCTTTGAAGTAGCTCTCAACACCTGCGCGGCCGCCAATTTGGGAGCGCCTATTCTGCTCGCTCTTTCCGGCGAAGGCTGCCAGGCCGTGGAGGTGATGGCCGAAATCACCGCCTTCCAGTGTCAGATGAAGGAACAGTGCGTTGAACTTCTTGGCGTGTACCTCACCAGCATGTCCGCTGAAGAGGAAGAAGCCGTCAACGCCCACTTCCCCTTCCCTGTCAGCAGCAAAATTGCCGCCTTCTCCGGCATTATCGATGCCTGCCAGGTACACGTTACGCCTCGACTCTTCGAATTCGGGCTTATTGCGCAGGCCCAAAAGCACCCCATGCGTATTGTACTCCCCGAAGGTGAAGAAGATCGTCTCATTCAGGCCGCCTCTATTCTTCTCCAGCGCAAGGTTGCCACCATCATTCTGCTTGGCGACTCTGAAAAAATTCAGGCACGCGCCGCCGAACTGGGCGTGAGTGTTGAAGAAGCCGAAATCATTGATCCCGTAAAATCTCCTGACTTTGAAGATTTCGCCGCCACCTATGCCGAGCTTCGTGCCAAGAAGGGAGTAACCTTGGAGCAGGCCCGCGAAAAGATGACCGATGCCACTTATTATGGCACCATGATGATCTACAAGGAACAGGCCGATGGCATGGTTTCCGGAGCCGTGAATACAACCGCCCACACTGTGCGCCCGGCTCTTGAATTCATCAAAACCAAGCCCAATGCTTCCATTGTTTCCAGCGCCTTCTTCGTCTGCCTAAAGGATCGCGTGAATACCTACGGTGACTGCGCCATCAACCTTGACCCCACCGCCGAGCAACTGGCCACCATTGCCGTGACCACAGCGGAAACGGCCCAGGCCTTTGGGTTGGAGGCGCGCGTGGCCATGCTCTCCTATTCCACGGGAAATTCCGGCAAGGGTGAATCTGTTGACAAGGTGCGCGAGGCCACCCGCCTGGCCAAGGAACAAGCGCCAGATATGCTCATCACCGGACCCATCCAGTATGACGCAGCCGTTGATCCTGTCACCGCCAAGACCAAAATGCCCGGTGACCCTGTGGCCGGTCGCGCCACCGTTTTTATCGTCCCCGACATCAACACCGGCAACAACCTTTACAAGGCTGTTCAGCGTTCTGCCCATGCCGTGGCCATCGGACCCGTACTCCAAGGTTTGCGCAAACCCGTGAACGACCTTTCCCGTGGTTGCACCGTACCGGACATCGTGAACACTGTTGCCATCACCGCCATCCAGGCACAAGCCGAAAAAGGACTCAGGTAAATGACCAAAAAGATTCTTGTTATCAACGGGGGGAGTTCCTCTTTCAAGTATCAGGTTCTCGAAGAAGGCACGGAAAAACGCCTCTGCCAGGGCCTTGTGGAACGCATCGGCGCTCCGGACAGTCTGCTTACCCACAAACGCTTTAACGCGGTCGGAGAGTCTGAAAAATTTGTCTATCCCGGCAACTACTGCGACCACGCCGCAGGTATGGCCAAGGTGGCCGAAGTTCTGCTGAATCCCGCCCTTGGCGGCGTCATCAGCGATAAATCCGAAATCATCGTCATTGGCCACCGTGTACTTTTAGGCGGCCCGGACTATCAGGAAGCCATTGTCACCCCGGAAGTGAAGCAGGTTATACGCGATTTTATTCCGCTTGGCCCGTTGCACAATCCTGGCAATCTCACGGGCATAGAAGCCATGGAAAAAATCTTCCCCGGTGTCCCGAACGTTGCCGTCTTTGATACAGGCTTCCACGCCACCATGCCCGACTACGCCTACACCTATGCCCTGCCTAAGGAACTGACCAAGAAGTACCGTATCCGCCGTTATGGCTTCCACGGCACCTCGCATCGCTATGTTTCCAAGGCCGCGGCAGCACTGCTTGGCAAGAAGCCCGAGGAAGTCAACGTTATTGTCTGCCACTTGGGCAACGGTTCATCCATCTCCGCCGTACGTGCCGGAAAATGCGTGGATACATCCATGGGCCTTACACCGTTGCAGGGCGTGGTCATGGGCACGCGTTGCGGCGACATAGACCCCGCCATTGTGCCCTTCCTCATGAAGAACGAAGGCTTCAGCCCTGATGAGATTGACAACCTCATGAACAAAAAATCCGGCTATCTCGGTCTCTGCGGCAAGAGCGACAGCCGTGACATTGATGCCGGCATGAAGGAGGGGGATCCGGACTGCATCCTCACCTTCCACATCCAGTGTTATACCGTAAAGAAGTACATCGGCGCCTATCTGGCCGCGCTCGGCCATGTGGATATCATCGCTTTTGCCGGTGGAATTGGAGAAAACGCCATCGGCGTGCGCGCCAAGATCCTGGAAGGTCTGGAAGAATTCGGCATCGTACTCGACACCGAGGCCAACGCCAGGCGCGAAAGCGGTTCCCACTACATCAGCGCTGCCAATTCCCGCGTCAAGGTGGCCGTGGTGCCCACGGATGAAGAGCTGGAAATCTCGCGCATTGCCGTGCGCCTGGTGAAGGAAGGCAAATAACACTCCCTCTCGGAACGATCTTTCCAGCATAGCGGCCCTGCCGGACTAAAATCCGGTAGGGTCGTTTGCATTTCGGGCAGGCCTTCCTTTCCTCGCCAGTCCAAGGTTGCGGAAGACCCATCCTCTTTTGAGGTATTATCCTGTTTCATTCTGAAAAAACGTTTGCCACAATACCAAGGAAACGGGAAATCCACATGACCATGCCATGAAACACGTCCTGAGCCATTCGTTTCAGTGCGGGAAGACGCGTTCTCAGCCCGTCTGCCGCCTCTTCAGCAAAGGAACCCGCGATATCAACGGCACGCTCAAGTTTGCTTTTCCTCGGGTAAAAGCCTGGCGTTTTTTTCAAAATTTCCAGCACGGCAGACTCTGTTTTTCCACCCAAAGCCTCGGCTATGGCGTCCAGCTTTTCCATAAGAGCGTTAAGCTGTTCCGCGTTGAGTCCCCCTTGCCTGTTTTTCTCAAGAAAGGGCTTAATATCCTTCTCAAAAAGGACAGGAGGCAGAACTTTTTTCAGAGAAGTAAAGACTGAATCATCCACAACCTGCGGTCGAGCGACCGTTGGTGACAATTCCGCCCCATCCCTCTGGTAAAAAGAAAAAATGAAACATCCGATAATGAGGAGAACTATCAGAATTTTCAGCACATGAACTCCCAATGGCCTCTATTCGTGGAGTGCCGAGCTTGTTCCCTTTGTTATTTGGGCCTGATCTCAATATGAACACCGAACTTTTCTTCCAAAACGGCCAATCTGTCACGTTTGCGATTGAGCAGATAGAGCGCCAGTTCCAGTTCGTTTTCATAGACGAACGTGGCAGGCTCGCCAAATTTTGACGTCTCCTTTTTATTCTTTGGGTGTACACTTGCCTTGTAAAGCTTGGCCTGAAGATCTCGCAGTGCCTGAAGGGACTGCCATTCCATGTTGCGGCGCAATCCTGTGCCGTGACAGTGGGGACAGGGTTCGCAGGAGATAGAAATGGCCGATGTTCCTGTACGCTGGCGGACAAGTTCCAGCAAACCGAAAGAACTCATGTGACCGATATCATGGCGCGCCTTGTCGCGGCGCATGGCGTTGCGCAGGGCGTGTTCTACCTCGCGGCAATGGCTTTTGTCCCGCATTTCGATGAAATCGATGACTACCTGCCCGCCGATATCGCGCAGACGCAGATGCCTGGCAATGGTCTCTGCCGCTTCCATATTGGTACGGAAGACCATGGCCTCAAAATTGCTCTTGCCTTGGGTTTTGCCCGAATTAATGTCAATGGCCATAAGAGCTTCCGTCTGATCGAAGACAAGCCTCCCGCGCGAGGGTAGCAATACTTCTCTGCTCGTCACGGAGTCGATTTGTTTGGTAAGGTTGAAGCGATCCCACAGCGTCTGACGCTGATCCATGTGGAGTTTTACGATCTCATGAACTCTTTCGGGGAAAATGAGAGCCGCCGTATCTTCCACACGCTTCTTGACAGCTTCATCATCAACCCAAATTTCCTCAATGTCTTCGGAGAGATAATCACGCACGGATCGGGTAACAAGATCTGCTTCCTGATAGATGAGGCAAGGACTTTTTTCCTGTGCCGCCCGTTTGCGCAGATCTTTCCACAGCATATTCAGATATTGCATATCCTGCTGTATACTAGATTTGCTCGCGCCTTCACTGGCTGTGCGGATAATAACGCCCATGTTTTCACCGGGCTGAATACCGCTAAGCAATTCCTTGAGTCGTGCGCGCTCTTCGGCGTCCTCCACCTTGCGGGAAACACCAATCTGCTCCTGCCCTGGAGTGAGTACCAGAAAACGCCCCGCGATGGTTATCCACGTTGTCAAAAAAGCTCCCTTGGCTCCGGAAGGCTCTCTGACCACTTGCACCAGAAGTTCCTGGCCGACCTTCAGAACCTTCTGTATGGGCGGATACTTGGATCCATGCACAGGATCATGGGGAGTAAGGTAATACTCAGGATGAACTTCATCAATTTGAAGAAAACCGTTTTTCCCGTTGCCGAAGTTCACAAAGGCTGCCTGAAGATTGGAATCAAGATTATTGATAACCCCCTTGTAAATATTGCCTCGAATTTTTACCTGATGGGCCATTTCCACAAAATATTCCACAAGGTTACCGTCTTCAGCAATAGCAACTTCCACCTGTTCATCGGGCACGGAGCTAACGTAGAGTACACGGCGGATGGCAGGAAAAACTTCGGCAGGCTTTTCATTTTTCGCCTTATCAGCTGTGCGAGCTTTTTCACTGTTTCTTGCCGTCTCGGAGCTACGACCTTTCCGTGATGCCGAATGTTCACGATTCGCCTTGGGAGTGACAATGCTGTTTCCGTTAACCGCAGCATCTAATGCTTCGAGATCTTCTTCGCTAGTCGCCTTGACTGGAAGCACAGCCACAGGCTGATCGGGGAGTACAGGTTGCGGGCCATCGTCCTCGGGAAGAAAGTTTTCTTCACGCTGACTAAGGGCCACTCCAAGAATGCTGTCATTCAACATGGCGGTGTTGAAATTAAACTCTTCTGGCTGTGCGGAACGATTCTGGGTATTACGGCGCACGCGGGCGCGCCCGTTGCGAGATCTGCGTCCCCTGGCGAAATCGTCACCCTCCATGCCGGTAAATGACGGGAAAAAGTTTTGCTGATAAGGTTCGGCCAGATAGGGAGAAGCATTGGACAGTGGCTGAGCGTCCCTGTCGCGCTTCCTGCGGGTTCGGGAATTGACCCTGTAATGTGACCGGATATCCCCAAAGGAGCCTTCCACAGGCAGAATGTTGGTGACAACGGCATCATCCACCCAAACATCAGCACGGGGTTGAGACTTAACACGGTTTCCCAAGTCATTCTCGGGAATGGGATCAGCCTCACGATCCTGATTACCAGGCTCTGTTTGAAGGTTCACCTCCGCGGAACGGGGTTTGCCGGTACGCAATTTTTGACGGTTGGGGATAGCGTTGGCCTCCGCCGCGAGTTGTATGTCTGTGGTATTTTCCGCAGACGATGGAGCAACATCAGTGTTTTCCATAGAAATAGAAGGCGAAGGAAGAGGAACGAATTGCGCGGTTTCTTCCGGCTCAGAAGTCACAGGGAAAGAGAGGATCTCGCCAGACGTCTTCCCGATGCTTTCTGTATCAGAAAATTCTTTGGCCTTACGGGAGCGCCTTGAGCTTCGAGTATTACGCGCAGGCTCTTCAGTCAATTCTTCCGAAGGCAGGCTTTCCGCAACGTTTTCCTCAACAGGGTTCTTGCGCGGACGCCCTCTGCGCTTTTTGACGGACGGCTGGATCCCGTCACGCGCGAGTTCAGAGGCGATGGGCGCAAGGGGCGGAGAAAGCACGGCATTGACCTGATCCTTAACATTCCCGGTTTCCTGAGAATTTTCGGTCGTTTTAGCCGTGCGACGTCTCCTGGGGGAGGCAGCGTTTTCTTCTCCTGAAGAATCCATCTTCTTTTTTCTCCCGCGGCGACCAGGTTTTGCTTCCGTTTCGGTTTTTGCGGTTTCGCTGTTTTGGTTTTTAACGTTTACTTCTTCAATGCTTTCTTCGTTAAGAGACGGGTTTTGACTCATGGGTTCCTCAAAAATTTTTGCTCATTTATCCGTATCCAGTCTGTGCATGGGTGAACGCTCCAAGGTTTATCACAAGTGTGGATCCCAGTTTCTGGATGTTGGAGGACGAATGGAATGTCCATAAATACAGAAGGTAGGCTGATATTCCTCTATAAATCCCACATTGCGGTGGATCCAAACAGGGGTTCCACTGTTCGTCGCACTGTCAAATACGGTGTGGTGGACAAGCAAAATCAGGACAAGTTCTCTGTGGACTCTTGTCTGTACAGCAAACTCCTCCACTCACACAGAAAACTAGACCTCCGGAAATTCCGATGGTGTTCCCATGAAGATGAATGTGGAGCCGACTACACCAAGAAGCGCAACTCCAGCACCAAGATTCCGCACCTTGCGATGCAGGTAATGTCCTGAACTTCAAGCCAGTCGTCCACCTCCTGGCGATCTGTGTTGTCAATTTGGGCGAAAACACAGGTTGAACGGCGTGGAAAGCCTCTATCACCGCACGGGCCGCAACTACGCCGACAAGCGTTGTCAAATCCTCTGTGAGGATGATACCTTCTGCCCACTCTAGTTCAGGGATATCCGGAACACGATGAATATGCCCATGAAGATCTCCCGGCGCTACCCACACCTGTCTGGCGCCACAGCAAACAATCCCCCCTGAAACAATGGCTTATGACTCCTGATAAAGGAAGGATGTTGCAGTCATGGTTCAAAGGTACGGGTTCCGAACGGGCATCCGGCATAGGGGAAATATCCATTTTCTGGAACAAAAATTCGCAGTGGCCGAGCAAGGATGGAACACCGGCCCTACCAAGGGACGAAAAAGGGCAAAATATTTTACCCTTGATTCGCTTGGCGGATCGGGCGTCTTGGCGAAAACACATCACACCCGCCAAAAACATTCCGTGAGAAAATTCATAGACTATTTTTTATCGTTTGACAAAGGAAAAGAGACGTCAAAATAAGTTTCTTTAGCGGGAAAGAAAAAATTACGAGAAAAGGTCGATAAACAAAGAAATCATAGCACCTTCTCTTGCCCCGGCAGCCGCCCTCTGCTATCGTCTGCTTGCTCTGACTATTAGGAACGCCTGAGTGCTTTGACATTAACACACCAAAGTTGTCGATCCTTTTCCGTACCTTTGAATCTCTGCTATTTCAAGGAAATTCCGCCATGCCCTTTGATTTAATTCCCTTCCGTTTTCCAGGGCTTGCCCATGTGTGTTGCGCATTCAGCACAAGGATCTTCGGCAATCTATCTCTTGATGTTCCTGGAGCCGGGCAGGCGGAGAGAACGCGACGCGCCTCGCTTTGTACATTCCTTGGTGTGGAGGCTTTTGCCGAGGTGCGCCAGGTACACGGCGTACGCACGCTTTTCGAGCCTGAAGCGCAGGATCCAACGCAGGCAGCCGAAATCGAAGCTGATGGTCTGGCAACGGAACGCGCAGGGTATGCTCTCATGGTTAAAACTGCCGACTGCCAGCCCATACTCCTTGCACACAACGACGGGCGCTTTATTGCGGCCATACACTCCGGGTGGAAAGGAAACCGCCAAAACTATCCGCGCCTCGCGGTAGAAGAGTGCTGCGCGCACTACAGCGTCAACCCCACGGACGTGTGGGCGGTACGAGGTCCCAGTCTTGGCCCTGCGGCTTCCGAATTCCGTCGCTTCGACAGCGAATGGGGCGAAGACTTTCTTTCTTGGTACGACGCCAGTCTCCGTAGCATGGATCTCTGGAGCCTAGCACGGGAACAGCTCGCCCAGGCGGGCATCCCGAAGCGTCAAATCCTTTCCCTAGATCTGTGTACTTTTGAAAATCATGATTTATTCTTTTCCTATCGCCATGCGCGGGCATTCGGTAGCGCGGACGGAAGGCAGGGGAGTTTTATCTGGAAAAGACGTTAAACGAAAGCTATCCTGCAGGCACAGAAGATTTAGCATAATTTCCAAAAATTCTTCCAAAATTGCCCCGCATCCCTGCTATTAGGACTTTCTTTTTGCCCGAAAGGGGTATAGTTTTTCTCCGTCGCTGTTCTGCTCTGGAGAGGGAGCGGGACGTACCGCATTGAGCGGTATGACGTATTTTTTGGCTTTATGCCGTACTTTTTTTCAGAGGAATCTATGAACGTATCTCAAAGGATGCGGCGATTTTTTGTCGCCGTGACAGTTACTCTGCCGCTGACACTGTGTTTGCTGTTTGCCGGGCCAATTTCCAGCGCCTGGGCTGAAGGTTTCACTCTTACAGAATGGAGTGCCAGAGGTATGGCACTTGGTTGCGGTCCTGCCGGCGGTATGGTCGCCCGCGCCGACGATGCTTCCGCTATGGCCTATAACCCCGCAGGCATCACCCAGATTCCCGGCACATCCGTCCAGGTCGGCATGGCCGTGTCCATGCTGAATATTGATCTCTACCGCAAAGACACGAACACGACGGTATCCAGCTCGAATCAGGTCTGGCCCATCCCCCACCTTTATCTCACCCATCAGCTCAACGATCGCGTGTGGTTTGGCCTGGGTATGTTCACACGTTACGGCTTAGGTTCACAGTTTGCAGATAACTGGGGCAGACCATCGACCGCTACTCCAGGCGCCGCAGTGCTTGGGGGCGCCCAACTGACCGGTGTTCTGAAGTCCGTGACTCTACTTTCCTCCACTATTAACCCCAGCATTGCTTTCAAACTCAACGATACTTGGTCGGTGAGCGCCGGCGTGAGTTATACTTGGGGCTACCTGAGCCTAAATCAGCAGTATAATCTCGGCATGGGTGGCTATCCTCTTACTCATGCCGATGCCCGAATGCATTCCGAAAACGGCTATGCCTTCGGTTTCAACCTCGGATTACACGCCAAATTCAGCGATCAGTGGAGCGCCGGTCTGGCTTATCGCTCCAAGGAAGATATGACATTCCACGGAAAAAACCGTTTCCGCTTCCAAGGCGATCGCTATGATGGTTTGCTTCAGGCTCAAATGCAAAGTTGCAACGCTAAAGGAAAACTCTCGGTGCCGGATGTCATTACCATGGGCGTTATGTATAAACCTCTGGAGAATCTAAGCTTTGAGGCTGATCTCGGCTATACGGTGTGGAGCCGCTACCGCAACCTGGATATCAATATGTACAACGATGTGACTCCACAGTTCCACGAACAGAAGGACTGGCACGATACCTGGGCCTTCACCTTCGGTGCGGAATACTCCCCCCTTGATTGGCTCACCCTGCGCGCTGGCTTCACCTACGAGACCTCTCCCCTCAAAAACTCGGGCTATCCCGACTACCTCGTGCCTTCCAACGGGCGCAATTACTATACGATAGGCGCGGGCTTCAAACATGAAAACTGGACTCTTGACCTCGCCTATACCTATATTGATGTGCGCACGCTGAACTATCCCAAGAATTCCTACAACGCATCGGGGGTACTTAGCGTTCACGAAGGCAACGCGCACAACAGCTACGCTCATAACTTCGGTGTGACTCTCGGCTACAAGTTCTAACGTTACGACAAACATAAAAGTCCCCCGCCTTTCCACAAAACAAAAAAGGCGGGAGACTTTCTTCGGGCGGACTGTCAAACGACTTCAGGGTCTGAGATACAGAAAGCCGCCGCGCTGAAGTTTGACGATTTCAACAATACCCGCAGGTACAACCTCTAACCCAGGCCACAGGGCTTCTTCGGCAATGCCGAATTTGCGAAGGGCGTTCCGGCAGACTTTTATGCGTAGCCCTTTTTTCATGAGTTCTGCGCCCGTTTCGGCCAGATTCTCCTGGCTAGCGGTCAAAAGCTGTACGGCAGGGCCGTTGACCACCATTGCCACCTGAAAGCTCTCCGCGGGCAGAGCCACCGTGTAATTGACCACATTGTTAAAGGCCAGCCCCAGCCGGCCAGCGTCGTTGTCGTCCACATGGATAACAAGATCGTAGTCGCTCATGTCTTTCTCCGCTACTTGCGCAGGTTGGAATACATATCGGCGGTCTGCCTGAGCAAGCGTATACTGCGTTCCGCCATGGCCAGGGGGTCATTCATGTAACCGTCGAGTAGCAGCGTGCTATCGTAGAGGCTGTTCACCATATCTTTGAACAGCGTGTCTTCCGCGTCGCCGCGGCAGATGCGCATGAGGTCTCGCACCAGTGCGTGGTCGGGATTGAGTTCCAGCACCTTCTTGGGAATGCCTTCACTCTTCTGCATAACGCGCATGAGCTTTTCCATGGAAGACGTCATGCCGTCTGGAGAAACAAGGCAAGCCGCGCCGTCGATGGCCCGCGTGCTGGCGCGCACATCCTTCACCTGATCACCCAGTATGGCCTTCATGGCGCTGATGAGGGCGTCCAGTTCCGGCTTTTCCTCTTCCGTAAGCGGTGCGGCCTTGGACTCATTGTTCTCCACGTCCGCAAACGACTCCAAGTCTTTGGCTTCGGCAAGTTCCACAGATTTGAACGGATGTTCCTTGTATTCCCCAAGGGCGTCCAGGGCAAATTCATCCACCGGCTCCGTGAGCAAAAGCACTTCCAGCCCCTTGCGCCGGAACTGGCCCAGGTGTGGGTTGACGGTCGCGGCTTCCAGCGAAGAGGCCGCCACAAACCATATCTCCTTCTGCCCAGCCTTCATGCGCGAAAGGTAGTCGTCCAAGCTGAAGATCTTGTCTTTGTCTTCCGTGGTGGCGTAGCGCAGGAGCGGCGCGATGCGATCCTTGTACTGGAAGCTGTCGAAGCCAAACTTGATATATTTGCCGTGCAGCTTCCAGAGTGCCGCGTACTTTTCCGGATCGCTTGCGGCCAGCTTTTCCAGATGGCTGAGGAGCTGACGCGTCATGGTCTGAGAAATCTTGCGCAGCACGGTGTTTTCCTGAAGCGTCTCGCGGGAAATGTTCAGGGGCAGGTCTTCCGTGTCCACCACGCCCTTGATGAAGGCAAAATAGTGCGGCAGAAGATCCTTGTTCTGTTTTTCTATGAGTACGCGGCGGACATAAAGATCCGGACCCCACTCCTCGCGGCGCTCGTCAAAGGCCTCCACCTTTGTCCCGGGAATATACAAAAGGCAGTTGAACTGCACCGGCGCGTCCACGGCCAGATGGATCACATCCAAAGGTTCCGTCTGGTCATAGGTCAAAAACTTATAAAACTCGTTATACTGCTCCCTGGTCACAGAAAATTTTGGTTCGCGCCACAGGGCTGCCGTGGTGTTAACCCGCTCTCCCTCAAGCTGAATGGCAAAAGGCAAAAAATGGGAATGTTTGCGAATGATCCCTTCCAGGCGGTACTTTTCTTCGTATTCATGGGCGTCATCCCGCAGGAAAAGCTTTACCGCCGTACCGCGGCACAGGTTTTCGGCTTCCTTCCCCTCCACGACGCTCACGGTAAAAGAACCCGTGCCGTCCGAAATCCAGCGGTGGGGTGTACCGTCGCCCGTGGCCGGAACAGAGGTTACTTCCACCTTGCTCGCCACCATGAACACGGAATAAAAGCCAATACCGAAGCGCCCGATAATCTGCGCAGCATCGTCAGGCTTGCTGTCGTCACGCTCAACAATGGTTTCTTCATCGTCCTTGACTTCGGCGTCTTGTTCAGGCTTGGCCGCAGTATCCTCGACCGGCTGTTTGCTCCTGGCCTCGTGTTCACGCAGAAAGGCCTCGGATCCGGAACGGGCAATGGTACCCAAATTGTTAATCATTTCCTGTTCCGTCATCCCCGCACCCGTATCACTCACCGTCAGGGTATGGGCATCTTTGTCCGCCGAAATGGAGATCTCAAGCGGTAACGCAGGTTCGCGAACTTCCGTTCCCGCAGCCTGAAGGAAACGCATCTTTTCCAGAGCGTCTGAGGCGTTGGATAAAAGCTCCCGAAGGAAAATTTCGTGATTGGTATAAAGGGAATGGGTGAGTATATTGAGTAGCTTGCAGGTCTCTGCACGAAACTGATGGATGGTTTCCGCCATAATCAAACTCCTTTAAAAACATTCAGCGCGATCTCACTGAGGCTGTCCTTGAAAAAACACAGCTCTCTCTCGCCCGGAAGGGTGCATCACAAATTTTGCCCGCTCCCAGCACGGAAAGGACGCTTTTTTCACATAAGCCCGAAATCGTTCGTGTCAAGAGAAAGCGTACAAAGAGAGTTAGAGAAAACTTTTTCCGCCCGAAGACGGAAACGGCTTCGCCCCTTTCGCTGTCGCTCCTGTCGTGTCAGTCGCCCATGCGCCGTTCCATACTCCCAAGAACCGCACCAAGCAGACGGGAAGAAACGCCCTCATGGTTCCAGCTCCAAGGTGTGACTGAGGATGCGGAAATTTTTCCGCGCCCGGCAAAATTTGCCGAAAAGGAAGCCTTCGCTCTTTCCATAAAGGTCTGGAGCGTTTCGGGAAGGACAAGAGCGCCAGCGCCCAAGGCCCAGGGTTCGCGGTACTCTATCTGCACCTTGACCTTGCGGTTATCAACTATCCATTCATACTGGCTCACCAGCATATCGACCGCCCACGCATGGCCTCCAACGGCAAAGGCTTCTATCCAGGGGTCGAACTTCTGAGGGCGAATAAAGACGCGTTGCGTCACGGAAGAAGGTTCATCGCCGCTATAACTGTAAAGCATGGGGAAGGATTCCAGGTTCATGCCCACCGTACCCGGGTACCAGTCGATCTGCCCGTCCCCTTCCGCGAGACATACCGCAAGTTGCGCATTCTCCCTAGCCAGTAGCGCGTACCACACGGTGACGGAGTTATCCTTGGCAATATCTCTTTGCCTGGAAACAGAAGCTGTCATCTTTCCGTGAGAAACCGGCATAAGATCGGGGGAAGCAGTGACTTCCAGCGCCGGACGTGCCGTGGAGAGGAACACGGCTCCCTCTCCGGAACCGCGCACAAGCGGAACATGCAAATAGTGCAACGCAGGAAAGAGGATGGCCAGCAGGCCAAGCAGAGAAAGGGTTCGTTTCATGATTTTTCTCTCAGGGTTTCCTCTGAAGCGCACAGAGGGGCAGAGAGCAAACGCCTGTTTACAGCTGCCTATCTTACCGGGGAAAACTGCTGAATGCCGTCCAGCTTCCAGCTGTCGCCTTCTCTGTTTGAACAAACAAAGTACCAAACCTCGCGCACTTGCTCGGGCTGGCGAACGCTCTGATCTTCGCGCATTAGTACATCAAAATTCACGGCCACGCGACGTTCATCGCCTTCATCCCACACGTCAAGAATGGAAGCCGTAACAAGCAAAAGTTCCGTCTTTCCGGGGTGTGGATCTTCCGCGGCCTGACGACGTAACTCTTCCATGACGCTTTCTGTGGCAAACTGGGCAATGTCGTTGAGATCGCGCCGATCCCACGAACCTTGCAAACGGATATAGGCGATCTTGGCCCCGCGCAGGAACTCTTCCTGATCAAGGCCCGCGGGAAGAGAAGCGGAAACCGGAGCCGCAGCCTGTTTCGAGCGTAAATTATCCCACCCGCTGGAGGCGGAAGACTGAGAGCCATAGTTCTGCAAGGTTCGATAGTCCTCGCGGCGCGCAGAATTTCCACCTGTAACGCGGCGGAAAAAGCGCACTCCAAAATATACGAGAAGGCCAAGAAGCAAGAGATCCATAAAGCCGAAACCGCCAACTGTTCCCCCTGTAGCGGTTGAGTGCCCGCCAAGGAGGGATCCAAGCATGGTTCCGGCCAAAAGACCGCCAAAAAGCCCACCGAACATTCCAGTGTTCGCGCGAGGTATGGAAGTGACGCCGCCGTCCATGCGGTTGCTCTGCATGGGCACAGTCTGACGGTTTATGGAAGAACCGCCAAAGCTACCGGAAGGTGGAGCCGCAGGGCGGCGCATGGCCGATGAGCTGCCAAAGCTACGTCCCCCTCCCAAACGGGCGGCATCGACTATGTCTGGCACAGTGAGGGCAAGAGCCGCAAGGCAGGCTACACAAAGAGCAAACGTTTTCAACGTGTTCATGGATATTCCTTTGTGTTTAGAAAATATTTAGCTGGAAACTTTTACAAAAAGGCGCGAAACTCCAAAAAATGGTACCCGGGGCGGGTGTCGAACCCGCAAGCCCTCGCGGGCGAGGGATTTTAAGTCCCTTGCGTATACCATTTTCGCCACCCGGGCACATTCTTTTTCCATATCAGCAGATACAGGCGTTGACAAGAAAAACCTTCTATGCGGAAACAGTCCCCCGTTGCAAAAGGAACCCGCCCCTTGCCAAGTGGGGCTGAAATCCCTTATGCTAAGGGCAAGATTCGTGAGGTATCATGTCTTTTCTGGAAACACTGGCGTTGCAAATCGCCCGCCTTGGCCCTGTAGGACGCGTTCACAAAGCTCCAGGCACAGCGGGATCCTTTGTTGCCATACTCTTGTCTCCTTTCCTCTTCCTGCCGCTTTCCCTGAGCGGAAGACTTACACTCCTTGCGGCTCTCTTTGTTCTGGGAGCTCTTGCCGCCGGACGAACGGAAAAACTCCTTGACCGTGAAGACCCTGGTTGCGTTATTATTGATGAACTTGTGGGACAATGGCTTACCATGCTCTGTCTGCATAAGTTTTCCTCGGCGTCAGGCTGGCGTGATGCGCTTTTTCTGCTGGTTCCCTTTCTGCTCTTCCGCCTTTTTGACATCTGGAAGCCTTGGCCTGTCCATGCCTCCGAACATTGGCTCCCCGGAGGGTGGGGCATCATGATCGACGATGTTTTTGCAGGGCTGTGGGCGCTTTTCTTTGTCTGCCTCATCAGCACCCTGCTCTTCTGGTTTTCCCCCGGCCTTATCACCCTGTAATTCCATGAAATACCTTGCCATCGATTATGGGTTGAAGCGCGTGGGCATAGCAGCCTCCGACGAAGACGGCTCCTTTGCCTTCCCTCGCCGCACCCTCAAACGGAAAACAAAGGCCGCCTTTTTTGCCGAACTTCTTGCATTGCTGGAGGAAGAGCACGCTGAGGCCATTGTTGTGGGCCTGCCCTTGTTAGCGGACGGAAAAGAATGCCTTGCCACAAAGCAGGTTCGTCATTTTATGGAATCCTTGAAACACCGTACACCTCTCCCCGTCTACGAGGTGAACGAAGTTTTCAGTAGCGCTGCGGCGGAAGAAGAACTCTTCGGCTTCGGTCTGAAGTATCACGAAGTCCACAAGGTGGTGGATCAGCAGGCCGCCGTTCTCATCCTTGAAAGTTTTCTCAACCTGCCCGAAGAGAAGAGGCAACGCGCATGAGTCAAGATACCGACACACCTGCCTCGCAAAATACCTCTCCAGAAAAAATGGATCCGCAAAAGCGCGCCTCCCCCCTGCGGCATCCTGTGCTTTGTCTGCTCTCATTGCTGGTTCTGTGCGTGCTGAGTGTCGGCGGCTGGATCTGGCGCGAGGCGGACATCTTCCTGCACACCCCGCCTTCCAGCCCGGGCAACAGCCTCATAATTGACATCAAACCTGGAGCCACGCTGAATCAGATCGCAAGATTACTTGAAAAAGAGAGCATCATCACCGATGCCTTTCGCTTCCAAATCCTCGCGCGCCTGCAGAAAAAGGAGAACAATATCCAGGCCGGGCGCTTTCTCGTGAGCACGGGCTGGCTCCCGGAAAAAGTCCTGGACACGCTTGTCTCGGGCACGGGTATGCTACAAAAGGTGACCATACGCGAAGGCCTGCCATGGTGGACTGTTGCGGAAACTTTGGAAAAACAAGGTTTGTGCCGCGCTGCGGATTTTACCTCCGTTATCCATGACCCTGAATTTCTCCGGCACTGGGGCATTCCCTTCTCGTCCGCGGAAGGTTTTCTCTTCCCTGATACCTATCTCATACCTTACCCTGAGGAACAAAACCGCGAATGCGCCCAAACTGTGGCAAATCGTATGGTGGAAAATTTCTGGAAGCAGGCGGCTTCCGTCTGGCCGGAAAAACGACCTTCAAAGGAAGAATTGAAAAAAACCGTGATTCTGGCCTCCATTGTGGAAAAAGAGACAGGACTGCCAGAAGAACGGGCACGAGTTGCCGGAGTCTATGAAAATCGCCTCCAGAACAATATGTTGCTCCAGGCCGACCCAACGGTGATGTATGGCCTTGGTCGTTCGTTTTCCGGCCCTCTTCTTCGCAAGCATCTGGATGATAAGGAAAACCGTTACAATACCTACCAGAACGCCAACCTTCCGCCTGGTCCGATCTGCTCCTTTGGTGTCTCCGCGCTCCAGGCCGCCTTCCACCCGGAGGAACACGAATTTCTCTATTTTGTGGCCACAGGACGCGACAAAGGACATATTTTCTCAAAAACTCTTGAGGAGCATAACAAGGCGGTTCAGCAATACCGTGCCACGCAAAAAGTCAGCGGGGGGCAGAAACGCAGAATCCCCTGACACAAGGGCAGGACTTTCGCATCTCTTTTCCGGGGCGATGCCTTTGCCGCAACGAACAACAAAAAAGTTCTGACCGACTGGAAAAAGAATACTATGTCCCCGTATTCATGAACGCCGGAATCTGAGACACGAAGGCCAGTTCCAGAATATACAATGGCAGGAGTGCCAGTAGCGTGCGCGACCACGAGAGCCGCAGAGCGTACTTACAACCGATGACGGTAGCCGCCACAAACCAAAGAACGGCAATGAGACTGCCAATCATGGGCACAATGCACAGTACAAGAGGAGCGGAGCTGTAACAAACCACGCGCAAGGTTGTGGAAAAATCAGCCCTATCCGGTTGAACCATACGAAACATCAAATGGTACAGTCCGGCGAGAATCACCGCCTGAAAGATGGAAAAAAATGGCGTAACCAGAAGCATAAGCGGCAAATTCATGGCTCGCATGAGATTTTCGGCCATGGCCAGCATTTGTGGATCCGCTGCGGTTTGGGAAAGTTCACGCAACGCTCTAAGATTCCAGAGCCTTGCGGCCAGCATCTGATACAGGCTGAGAAGCACATAAAAAAGAAGGGGCCGGACGGGCGAGAAGGCACAACGTAGATTGCGGAAAAAATCCGGCGCGTGGAAAAGCACACCCAGCAACGTACGCGAGAAGCTCCCCCAAAAGCCGTAGTATTCAGGGCTTTCCCACGGCGCCCCTTGTGGGCGCCCTTCCACATTTTTTTCTTCATCCTGGCCTTCATCGTAGGCGCGCACATGTTCGCGATTAACCCTCCAGCGTTCCCAGATGTTACGAGGCTGTTCTTCGTTGTTCACCTCGTCTTTCGGCTCTGTTTGGGGGGCGGACTCGTTGCCCTCGTGGTGAAAGGTGGGGATGGAAGCTCCGGGCGGAAGAGGATCGTCCGCATCCTGTTCCGTTGGCGTATGGGTTGCGGTGTGGACAGGCGCCACCGTTTCAGGAGAAGGCGCTTCCCCCTTCCTCTCTTCTCCTGGCACATCTTCCGGCAGGTCTCCCCGCATCTTTTCGGGCATGACAAAGTGAAAAATGGCGGTGCATTTGGGGCAGGTTACCTTATATTTTTTGCCTGGTTGCAGGTTTTCTTCGGGAACGTCGCGTTCAAAACCGCAGGACGGACATTGGATGTGCATGACAATCTCTCCGTGTTTTCAATCTCCAGTCTCCCTTAAGCCGACTAATTCCGCAAGTGCCGGACAGGGTTCGAACGGATTGCCTCAACTGATCTTGCTCCGGCGTTCAGGAAAGAAGCGTTTACGCAAAAAGGATTTCTTCGGCTTCGCCGTTTTGTCAGCAGTTCTTTTCCCTGAAGGAAAAGATTTCAAACCATGAAGGAACGTTTGATGAACTTTTATTTAGTGTATAGCGCATTCCTTCACAGAGCAAGCGCAGAAATAGAGGAATTTCAGCGGGGCAACCCTTGGACGCCTTAAACCTTGCCATGAAGTTATCTTTCCTTTTCAAATATTAACTAGACACGTCAACGTTTTTTTGTTCCTTTCCTTGTCAGGGATTTTCCATAGGAATCACGGGAGAAAGTTATGCGTGTAGTAGCCGTTTCCATCAGTGCCCGAAAGGGAGAAAGGAAGATCAATCAGCCACGGATCACACTCGTTGAAAACGTGGGTGCAAAGGGCGATGCCCATGCCGATGGATCGCACCGTCAACTAAGCCTGCTGGCGCTTGAGGATATTGAAGAAATGCGCCGACACGGCGCCGATGTACACCCCGGAGATTTTGCCGAAAATATCACCACAGAAGGCATAGAACTTCATACCTACCCTGTGGGAACACACTTCGCCATTGGAGAAGAAGTGGAACTTGTTCTCACGCAGATTGGCAAGAAATGCCACGCGGGCTGTGCCATTCGCCAGCAGACGGGCGATTGCATCATGCCCCGCCACGGTGTGTTCTGCTGTATCCTCAAAGGCGGCGTGGTCAGCCCGGGGGATAGCTTCCGCATCCTCTCCCGTCAGATAGATCTCGCGATGAAGGATTAGCCATGGAATTTTCACATATTGACGCAAAAGGCCAGGCGCGTATGGTGGACATAAGCGCCAAGACGGCAACAAAACGTACGGCCATCGCCAGAGCTGTTGTGGAACTCAACAAGAACACCATGAATGCGCTCAAATCCAGGGCGTTGCCGAAGGGAGACGTCTTTACCGTGGCCCAGCTGGCCGGTATCATGGCCGCAAAGCGCACATGGGAACTTATTCCCCTCTGCCACCCTCTGACGCTCTCCCATGTGGATGTACGCTTCAGCATACAGGATAACCGCGTCATTATTGAGGCTCTGGCCAGTACAACAGAACGCACAGGCGTGGAAATGGAGGCCCTTTTCGCGGTTCAGACGGCTGCGGCAACGATCTACGACATGACCAAGGCCATGCAGAAGGACGCGGTCATCCGCGATGTGCGCATCATCTTGAAAACTGGTGGAAAGAGCGGACTTTTTCAGTCTGACTCTCCACTGCTCTTTAATGTGGAGGAAGCTCCCCTGCCCTGCCCTCGCCCCGCTCCGGAAGCCTGGACGGAGGAGGGCCTGGCCGTGGCCTGCATCACACTTTCCGATAAAGCCTACGCCGGGCTTCGCCAGGACGAAAGCGGTCCGGGACTGCTCGCCATGCTCAAGGCGCTGAACCCAGCGAAGACTCAAGGCTTCCTCCTCCCCGATGATCCCCGCGCCCTTGCCAAACTCGTAAAGGAACTGGCCGCCATGAGGTGGAATCTTATTCTCACCACGGGCGGAACTGGCATTTCTCCGCGAGATCTCACGCCGGAGGCGCTTCTCCCTCTGCTGGATCGCCGTTTGCCCGGTTTTGAACAGTTAATGTTTTCCAAAGGACTTGCCTATACCCCACGTGCCGTTCTTTCACGTTGTCTGGCGGGGACTGTAGGTACGGCTCTTCTCCTTGCTCTGCCCGGCAGTCTCCGTGGCGCCGTGGAAAACCTTTCCGCACTTCTTCCTGTTCTGCCTCACGCGCTGGAAAAACTTAAAGGCGAAATGAGCGACTGCGGTCGCGCCTGAAAGGAATGGCTGCCCATGGTTGACGAAGCCTCCCTCACTGTCCCTTTTCGCTCCGCGTTTCTGGAAGATTCCCACGGACGAATCATCCGCTATGTACGCGTATCGGTGACGGATCGTTGCAACCTGTGCTGCCGCTACTGCCGAAACGAAAAAACGCCCTTCATCCCGCATGAACGGATACTTCGCTTTGAAGAGATAGAAAAACTCCTTGCGCTTGTTGTGGGCTTTGGTGTCCATAAGGTTCGCTTTACCGGCGGGGAACCTTTTGCGCGCAAGAATTTTCTGGATTTTCTGCGGCGAGTACGCCAGCGCTTCCCGCAATTGGGACTGAAAGTCACCAGCAACGGCACCCTGCTTGGAAATGCGCTCAAAGAACTCAAAAGCCTAGGCGTAGCAGTAAATCTTTCTTTGGACACCTTGGATCGCAGGCGTTATGCCGCCATCACAGGGCGCGATCTTCTGCCCATTGTTCTCGAAAACATACATCGAATGCTGGAGATGGGCATACCCCTGAAAATCAATGCCGTGGCCATGAAGGGAGTCAATGACGGCGAAGTCTTCAGGCTTGCGAATCTTACCATGGATCATCCTGTGGACGTACGCTTCATTGAATTCATGCCCATAGGAGAAGAAAGTATCTGGTCGCGTGATTTATTCTGGTCGGCCGCGGACATTCTTGCCGCCGTGCGACAATATTTCGAACTGGAGCCTGGTGGCATACGCCCACCCCACAAAGAACGTGAGAACTATGCCGAAGAACTCGGCCCCGCCAGGATCTGGAAGCTGAAGGATCGCCTGGGGCGTCGCTCCTCCGGAAACTTCGGCCTTATCTCCCCTGTGACAGAGAGCTTCTGCCAATCCTGCAACCGTCTGCGTCTCACAGCGGACGGTCGCCTCCGCACCTGCCTTTTTGACGACAGAGAATACGCCCTTCGCGAGGCGCTTCGCCGCCTTGGTCCGGAAGCTGCGGCCCGCATCATGGTCGCCGCCGTAAAACGCAAACCCCTGGGTGCAAAAATATTGACCAGAAGCCAGGGGACGATGGCGAAAAAATACATGTCCGCTATTGGCGGATGAATTCTTGCCCACACGCGCCATTGCCTAGATTTCCCTTTCCAGCTCTCTGATAATCCAGCGCATGAGCAGCGCCACAATACATTCTTGCTGATAGGGTGTGAGCGCCACACCCTTGGGTGCCTTGTACCACTTAAAGAGGCATTCCCGGCAACAGCAAGCACAGGCGTGCTGAGCAAGAAAAACCGGATGTCCGCGCATGGGCGTCTGCCTGCCATCGTTGGGGATAAACGCCGGAGCGAGTCTTTTGCGGATAAAAACAGCGGCGTGTTCAGCTATGGTCTCCAGTCCCTTTTCCCGAATATATGCCCGATCTTTTTCCGTTAAGTGAAAGCGCGAACGGAATCCTGACGTCTGGAGCCTCTCCAGGAGCGCATCGATATCCACCATAAGTCTCCCCTTCCCTGGCGCCCGTTACTTTTCCAAAAACACTCGCTCGTCTTGATCCTGAAGTCGAATCAGGCCTTTCTTCAAACTTTGAAGCTTCGCCTAAAATTCACAGTATGAACCGCCCAGGAAGGGCAGACGCAGAGAGGGCAACGTCCGCTCCAAAAGAACTCCGTTGCGCTGGGGCAGGTCGCTGTAACCGAAGCTTGTCTGTATCCCCAGGAAGACAAAATGTGCGGCGCGATCCACAGCCACAGGAAGACTGTCTCCCTGCATGAGGCTCCCCGTGAGTACACTGGCAAAGGCGTCCCCCGTGCCAGGGTAAAAGGCATTCATATAGGGGATATCCACCTTCCAAAAGTGAGACCCGTCATAAGCCACGGTGGAGGTATTGCCCCGAACCACGGAAGGGGCGCTGGTAATGACCACCGCCGAAGGCCCCAAGGCCGAGAGAGCAAGGAGCTGCTCCTTCAAGCCGCTCGGGCTGATGTCCGGGCGAAATTTTTCACCTAGGAGAAAGGCCGCTTCCGTAAGATTGGGCGTGATGATGTCTGCCTGAGAAGCTAACACTCTCATAGCTTCCACCATTTCCGGAGTCTGTGTGGGGTCGAGGTGTCCATTGTCGCCAAGCACCGGGTCTACCACAGCAAGACCGCCTGGTTTACGAAATTCACGAATGCAACGACCCGCCAGTCCAGACTGCAAAGGACTCCCTAAAAATCCGGAGTACACGGCGTCAAAGCGCAAGCCAAGCACGGCCCAATGATCCATGATGGGACTCATCTGATCAGTGAGATCCAGAAAGGTAAAGCCTTCCATGCCGGAAGTCTGCGAAGAAAGCACGGCCGTGGGCAACGGACAGACCTGTATGCCCATGGTAGCCAGCACGGGAATGGCAACGGTGAGAGATGCCCGACCAAAACAGGAAAGATCGTGTATGGCCACAACCCGGAGAAAGGGCGCCCTCTGCATGAATTCCTCCCTATGTCGCCTTATTGGCGACAGAAAAAGGATACTAGGCGGAAAAATCCGCTTTGTCACCCCACATCTCCAGGGGAAAGATCGCACGCAATCGTGTCACTTCAAAATATTCATGAGTTCCGCGTAGCTGTTTACCACGCCGTACTTGAGGTTTTTTGTGGAAAGTTTGCCAAAAAGCTTCTTTGCGCACTTGATTTTTGCCTGCTCCACAGCGCGCAAAGAAAGCGATTCCATACTGCCCTTGGTTTCGGCAATGAAGAAGATATGTTTCACCATGCTCTTGTTGAAAGCAATGGCCCAGTCCGGCGAGTAATGGCCAAGGGGCGTGGGAATGGCAAAGCCCCTGGGCAGTTTGGCGTAGACGCAGACCTCGCTTGCGGCGTCCATGTCTTTGGCAAAGGCTTTTTCCGTGTTGCTGTCCGTAAGCACATAGGGTTGCACATTTTTCTTTGCCTTGTATGCTCGTGAGAAATCGCCGCTCCATTCCTCGGTGAAGATGGCACTGTCGTAGCTGTCTTCTATGCGATTATAGGTAATGCATTCCACCACCGTGCTTGCCTTTTGTTCGTTGATAAGGCGTATGGCCCTAGCGATGAATTCCTCCGGATTCTGCCGGAACTTATCAAAGGTAGAGGGGTGTATTCCCGCCAGTATGCGTGCCGCCGTCCGCCTAATGAGCTTTGCACCTTCCGCGATTTTGCCCACCAGATCGTATTTGACATTGCTGTCCTCGCGCTCCAGCGCACGGGTTGCGCTCTTCTCCTCGCCAAAGCCGGCGCCGCTCTTCAAGGTTTCAGCATCCCACTTCTCGCGCTGTTCGCCGCTGGTAACAGTGTATTGCAGCTCTGTCACAAACATGTTTTTGTTCAGATACGCTATGGCCTTTTTGATGAGTTCCTCGCTGTCAAAACTCACCGTATAGGCATACTTGCCACTGATGAGTTGCCAGAGTTCCTGGAATTCTTTTTTGTAAAACTTTTCGTTCAGAGGGTTTTTCTGAATTTTGGTCTTGCGACCGTCTTCAATCATGGCATCCAAAGCGCGCTCATCAAAGATACTCTGTACAAGGTTATGAAGCCCTTCGGCAATTTCTGAGCAACTTGGCGGAACGGGTTCCAAAGCGCCGTTTTCCAGGGCGACGCGGTATTGGTCGGTAACGCGATCGTTCTCGTCGATATAGT
Source organism: uncultured Mailhella sp. (assembly GCA_964632155.1). Taxonomy (GTDB): domain Bacteria; phylum Desulfobacterota; class Desulfovibrionia; order Desulfovibrionales; family Desulfovibrionaceae; genus Mailhella. Next base: position 45,431 of record CAZWBH010000006.1, on the reverse strand, counting down.
TGTTTTTGACAAGGTACTGGTACATGTGCCGAGCCTGCTCCTCGGAAACCCTCGCCGTACCGCCGTCATTACTCCTGAGCACGGTTTTGCCCGCAAAGTATTCCTTAGAAGCGCGAAACGGGCGCTCGTAAAGAACGTCGCGGATTTCCGCCTGTAGGTTCGCCACAAAATCCTTGTAGCCGTCGCTGGCAATGACGGTGAGCTGATTGAGCTTCTGCACCTGGTCGCCAAGGGCGTTTCTGTCCATGCGGTCGCCGCTCTGGTTGACGCAAAGGCGCAGACCGCGCCCCACTTCCTGTCGCTTTTGCGTGGTGGAAGCGCCGCCGTGCTTCAGGGTGCAAATTTGGAAGACGTTGGGGTTGTCCCAGCCCTCGCGCAGAGCCGAGTGCGAAAAGATGAAGCGCACCGGATTCTCCAGGGAAAGCAACCGCTCCTTGTCTTTTAAAATCAAGTCGTAGGCCGAAATATCGTCGCTTTCTTCACTGCCGCGCTTGATGGCGCTGTCTACCTTGCGGCCTTTTTTGTCGATGCTGAAGTAACCGGCGTGCGTGCTTTGCGCCGTGATGCCGCGCAAGTACGTAGCGTACTCCGCGTTCAGCGGGAGGTCGCGGAGGTAGTCGTTCAAGACGGCACAGTACTCCTCTTCAAAAAACTGGCCGTACTCTCCGTTGACTTCGTTGCCCTCGGCGTCGTACTGCCGATATTTGGCCACCGCATCAATGAAGAAGAGGGAGAGTACCTTGATGCCCTTTGCAAAAAGCTCCTTTTCCTTTTCAAAATGGGAACGTATGGTTTCCTGGATTTGTACGCGGCGCAGGGTTGCTTCAATATTGTTGCCCGTTACCTCGCCCACGCAAAGTGTTTGCCCGTTGGTAAAAGAGAGGCTTCCGTCCATGGGGTCAATGTCGCTCACCCCGAAGCCCCGGTACTGCTCCAGATGGTTGGAGAGATCAAAGAGATCATCGTCCCTACCCACAAGACGGGTGACGCGTCGTATGGGCGCCGGGCCAATTTCAAACTCCAGTCGCGCCTTGGGGGGATGATTGGGCGAAAGGACGATTCGCTCCAAAAAGAGGTAGCGGTTGGCGCCGCCCAGGTTGCGGATGTCAAAGCCCTTGACCTCGATGCGCTTGACGAGCTTTTTGTTGTAGGCGTCCAGGGCGTCCAGCACATAGACGAGGTTATGGCGCGTCTTATGAGTGGCGGAATAGTTGAGACAGAACAAAGGGTTGAACTTTTTCAGCCCCGTCTGCGTGGCCTGCCCGCCCATTTTTTGCGGTTCGTCCAAAAGGATGATGGGCCGGTTTGCCGCCAAGACGTCCATGGGCCTTCTGCTACCAAAACTGTCGCGCTCTTCATGGATAATTTTGGAAGCAACGGTTTTCCTGCTCTCTTCAAAATTAGCGTTGAAGGCCTGGATATTGATGATCATCACGTTGATATCCGCGCTCTGGCTGAAGGCATCGATCTCGGCCAACTTTTTGGAATCGTACACAAAGAAGCGTGCTTTTTTGCCGTACTTCTCCATGAAGTGATCCTGCATGGTATCAAAACTCTTGTGTACGCCCTCGCGGATGGCAATGCCGGGCACGACCACGATGAACTTGCTCCAGCCGTAGCGCCTGTTCAACTCAAACATGGTTTTGATGTACACATAGGTCTTGCCCGTGCCAGTCTCCATTTCCACATCCAGGGAGCAGACGCCAAGGTCGCCGATCAGGGAATCCGAAAGCCTGATATTGTTTCTGGTCTGCACCGCACGGATATTTTTGAGAATTTGGGAAGGTTCCAGCTCCACGCAGGCGTTGGCAAAACCTATGTACAGTTCTTCATCGGGGGTATCAAAGTTGATGATGTCGCGCGAAATGTTTGCATCGCGGCGGTAGGTGAAACGACTATTGAAGGGCTGCCCGGTAAAAACATCAACCACGCTCTCCACCGCTTCGGTCTGGTAGTCCTGTTCGGTAAATTTGAATTTCATTTCCGACACTACAGAACCTTCCTTTGCGTGTTAGGGCTATACACGGCAAAAATCTGATCAATATTGACGGCCACGCTGTCCGTAGCCATGGAGCTGTCGCGGAACACGGCGTAGAAGGGGTTCTTTTTGGCCATTTCGATCACAACCTCTTCGGAAACGTTGGCATCAAAGCAAGCAAGAAGATAGCCGTCCGCCACGGAGAAGACCTTTTTGCCGCCCAGTTCCAGTTCTTCTATGCTGGAGGAGAGCAGGACGCCAAGATCCAACATCACCTGAAAAAGCAGATCTTCCGGCGTTCTGTCCGGCTTAATGTTGTCGGCAAAGAGTTCCAGCTGTTCCTGTTTATAGTCGGCGGGCTTATAGAAAACGTCCTTCATGTTGCTGGAGTCCACGCGGAAAACGCGGAAGCCGATGTCCAGGCTGTCCGTAATGAGCGGAGAATTTTCGCGGATTTTCTTGCCCGCGCGGCGTATGCGCTCCTCGCCGATTTCGCAGATATTTTTATAGCCTGCCTTGAAGGCTTCGCTCTCTTCGTCGCAAGGTTCGGGCAGTTGCATCAGGATGAACTTGCGCTTGCCGCCGTCTTCCGCGTTCAGTTGCATGACGGCATGGGCCGTAGTAGCGGATCCGGAAAAGAAGTCAAGGATGAGGGAACCATTACAATTAATAAAATTGATTAGATATTTTATTAGGTCTACAGGTTTTGGATAATCAAAACAATGCTTGCCCTGAAATAATTCATCAAGCAATTTACCAGCCTGTTCTGTTGTATCAACATTGACACTTTTGTCAATAAAGTTTGGCGGAACTTCAGGTTCGTATTCTATTTTATCATAACTTGGAGAAAAAGTTTCAGTACGAATCGAAATTATTGTACCATTTTTTAATTCATTGTCTAAATTTTCTTGTCCCCATTTAAATTTACCTTCTAATACAACTTCATTTATAAATATACCTTCTTTAACTACAGTGTCTTTTAAAAGATTTATCTCATAACTTTTTGTGCCATAATTTCCTGCTTTATATGTTCCGTTTGCTAGCCCTGTTGTCACACAATTAGCAGGAAAAACCAACGTGTGAAAAGAATTGGTTTGGTTCATTAACCCATTAGAACTACTGCTTGTTTTTTTTATTCCTGAATATCTTAGTGAATTTTTTCTTTTCTCATAACAAAGGATGTACTCTATATTTTTTTTTATCTTTTTCGATAGATTGGGAGGTGTAGCGCTTTTATACCAATTCCATATTCCGATAAAATTATCTTCTCCAAACACTTCATCGCAAACCTTCTTCAAATTTGCCTGTTCATTGTCATCAATGCTGATGAAGATCACGCCGTCCTCGCTCAGCAAATCTCTGGCCAGGCGCAGGCGGGGGTAGAGCATATTCAACCAGTCGGTGTGAAAACGCCCATTGCTCTCGGTATTCTGTACTAGGCGCTTACCCTCTTCGTCATACTGACCGCTACCCGCCAAGTAGTCGGCGCTCTTTTGGAAAAAATTGTCCTTATAAATAAAGTCGTTGCCGGTATTGTAGGGCGGGTCAATGTAGATCATCTTGACCTTGCCCAGATAGGTTTCCTGCAAGAGCTTGAGGGCATCTAAGTTATCGCCTTCAATGTAGATATTTTCGCTGTCCATGCCGCCCGGAGTTCCGTCGCGGCCCGCGGATTTCTCTCTTTCCAGACGCAGGGTTTTGGCTATGGGCTGATTAGCCAACGCCACGGATTTTTTCTTATCCGGCCAAGTGAACTGGTAGCGTTCCTGACTACCCTCCATTACGGCGGCAGAAATTTCCTGCCGTAGCGCATCGGCGTCTATGGCGCGCACAAGATCGCCCTTTTCATTGACCGCTTCCGCCACGGCGTTGGGAAAAAGGGCGCGGAGTTTTTGAAAATTCTCGTCCGCCAGGTTGGGAGTGCGCATATTGAGTTTATCCACAGTCATTCTCCAGTTTTTCAAAGTCCGCAAGGTTCAGTTCACGCTTCAGTTCTTCCTCGGCAGGCAAATAAGGCATATACTTTCAAGGGGCTTTTGCGGCCTCCCGCGTGTAATACGTTCTTTTCCACTTCATTGCTTATACGCATGGAAGCCGATAGTGCGACCAGCTCAATTCGCTACACACTGTGTCGCGAATTGGAACATAATGCGCGGATTGCTTTCACTAAAGCCCTTGCCAAAATTCCGTAACGAGACATTCCGAAAGGTATGGCAAAAACTGTTTTCCGCAGACGGCGCTGTCGCTTTCGCCGCAAATTTTGTCGATATTCCCTTTAGCGTTCACATGGCCGAATTGACGGCGGAATAAACCTGTCGATGTGCGTCCGGTACTTGGGCGCGGATGGGAACGATAAGCGCCTGTCTGTATATCAGCCGCTTTCCTTCGGCGCAAGTTTGAAGCGTATACGCAAAACGCCCTCCGGCTTCCACTCGTGGGAAACCCACACAAATTTCCCGCATTCTGCGGTGTGGCCCACATGTTCGCCAATGCAGGGGCAGGAATCCACCACGGTCTCCGGCTTTTCCGGGTCGCCTATAAAAACAATGCGCAAGGTGTCTCCAGCGCTTTCCGGAAGACGGGAAAGGCTGTAGCGCCGCGCGGCTTCCTCGCGAGGCATGTTGAGGGCCGTCACCGGCAGATCCCGGGCGAAGATGGCGTTCACTTCCTCGGTTATGGAAGTCACCTCCTCAGGGCTGAGATCATGGGGAAAGCAGAAGTCTACCTTGGACTTTCCGGCGTTGATATGCGTGGAAAAACAACGAGGGCAACCGTAACGGCGGATAAGCACGCCGCTCAGGGTATGTTCCGCAGTATGCATACGTGGGTCGTATTCTTTGCTCATGACTACTCCTTTTTGGATTGAAAAACTCTTCCTTTCAGTGTCGCTCTCCGACGCCTGGGAAAAGGTACTCCTGAAGCCGGAGCTTGCGTTTGGAGAAATCAGCGCGTAGAGTTTCTTCGAGTGTATGCACCGCCTTCTTCCGCTCCTTGCTCGCATCACCGTTCGGCGATTGCGGAAGACTGATTGCCTGTGCCGTGCTTTCTCCGGCATGACCAGCCCACTGGTCGACCTACGACGGATATAATCGGACGTTTGCCTGATTGAATACGTATGCCCCGGAGAGAGTATGCGTCTCTCATCGGGGCATCCTTTTGAGCTTTCAGCGGAAGTTGAAAATCTCGGGATCTTGCCCCACTGTCAGAGGTGCATCAACACTCCCCGTTCTTTCCCTTATGTGCGCATCGCGGCGTAATGTCAAGAAAAGAGAACGGACGAACCAAACGCGTTTTCAGGTAGGTGAGGAAGCGCATGGAGGATGCAGAAAAACTCCGGAAAGAACTTACCATGGTCTTCCCAGAACTTTCCATGGAGGAAGTTCGCGAGCTTCTTTCCGCCTCGTCCCTCTGCCGCTTTTACAAAGGGGAATGTATCGCGCGGGAGGGGTCTGTTCTTGCCCGCACGGACTGGCTCCTTTCGGGCACGGTCGCCTTACTCAAGGGTTCGCTTCCCGGACGGGATATCGTACTCCATGTACTCAACGCCGGGCACTTCATTGAACTTGGCACGCTCTTTCACAGCGGCCCCTTCCCCATGGATGTGCGCGCACTGGAGGACTGTCTTGTCCTGCGCATGGAATCGCGCGCTCTTCTCGCCCTTTCCACGCGGAACGGAAATTTTGCCCTTTGCCTCATGCGCGCCCTGGCCATGCGTCAACGCATGTACATCAACAAGATTTCCGTCTCTCATGGCAAGATTTCCACGCGTCGCAGGGTGGCTGGCTGGCTCCTGCACAAGGCCCGCATGGAGGGAAGCGGGGAAATTAAAGACGACATCACGCGGGAGATGCTCGCTGGTCTGCTTGGCCTTACGCGGGAAAGCCTGAGCCGTCAGCTCGGTGCCTTCGCCAAGGAGGGCGCCATTGCCCTGAAGCACGGCGCCATCGCCATTCTCAATGAAGAAGTCCTGCGCCGCGCCAAAAACGGCTGAAAACGTCCAAGTCTCCGTTTTTCCAAAGGATGCTTTCACTACGTCCTATCCTGCATGGCGCGCCGCGCGGAGCATGGTCACAAGGCCCAGAAGGTTCAAAAAGATAAAAAAGGCAAACGCCACTCGCATGGCCGTGAGGAAAGAATCGGCGGTCTCCGGAGAAACAGCGGCGTTCCCCATAAAAAAGCCCAGCACAAAGGAAAGGGTGATGTGACTCATAAGCCCACCCAAGGTACGCATACAACCCACAAGCCCCGAAGCCACCGGAAGATGTGGAGCGGGAACCCGTTCCAGTGTGGCCGCCATGCTGGGCGCGGCAAAAACGCCGGAGCCGCCGCCTAAGAGCAGTTCGCAGAGGCAGACCGCGGCCAAGGAACTTTGTTCATCCAAAAGGAGAAGCTCCAAAAGCCCAAGGGTCGTAATGGCAAGCCCCCAGGAAGACACCCTTGCCGCGCCAAAACGATCGGACCATCCACCTGCGGGCACGGAAAGCAGAAGTTGCGCCGCGCTCTGCAACATCAGAACCATGCCGGCCTCAAAGGCGCTGAACCCCAAAATCTGCTGAAGATACAAGGAAAAGAAGAGCGCCAGCCCCATGAAGGAGCCGTAATTCACAAAAATGGCGAGAAGCCCGGAGGAAACGCCACGGATCTTGCTGAACAGGGCAAGCTCGAGCAAAGGTTGCGGGGAACGCCAGTCTCTTCGCAAAAAAAGTCCAAGGAGAACAAACCCAACTGGAACAAATCCGGCAACAGCCGGATGCAGAAAGCTACAAGTGGCGCCAAAGGTCATACATGAAAGCCCTAGGAACAGAAGGATGGCCCCAGGCACATCAAAGCGCGCACCAAGTGAAGGCTTATCTTCAGGAAGACCGCTTCGGAGAAGAAAGAACGTCACACAGGCGAGTACGGAGATGAGCAAAAAAACAACGCGCCAGTTAAAAAGTTCCGTAAACCCGCCGCAGAGAAACGGCCCCACAGTCAAACCAAGGTAGACGGCGGTGAGTACAATGGCAATGACCTTGCCCCGATGCTCTTGCGGGGCCACGGTAAAACTGAGCGCCGTAACACAACAGGAAATACTCCCCGCAGAAAGGCCCTGGGCAAGGCGCATACCTATGACCACAGACATATATGCGGATCTTGCCAGAAAACAGCCGAACGCGGCAAACATAAGCATGGAATCAAGCAAAAAACGCTTTGTGCCGCGTATGCCGCATATGCGTCCGCTGAGGAGTTGCGCGTTTGTCTGTCCCAGGTTGTAACAGACCATGACTAAAGAAAGCTCAACAGCGGAAGCGCCAAAACTCGCGCCAATGGCGGGGAGCATGGCGGCAACGCCGCTGAGAAGCAAAGGGGCAAGAAGATTGCCCATCCACAACGCGGCAATAATGCTCTTTAATCGAAAAGAAAAAACGGGCGATTCCATGTCGGCACGATGGGCGTCTAATGGCGTTCCTTTCTTTTACAAAGCTCCGCCGCTTCTGGGCAAATGCAGCAAAAGTTCCTTCACACCTCGGGCGTGAGTACAAGAGGCAGAAGTTCGTCTATGCTCTCCACACTGAGTATTTCAATGCGCGAACGGAGATTGCGAGGAATTTCCTCCAAATCCTTGAGATTCTGCGCGGGGATGACTACTCGCTTCAGCCCCAGTGCCACGGCCCCCAATATCTTTTCCTTGATGCCGCCCACGGGGAGTACGCGACCGCGAAGGGTGATTTCGCCGGTCATGCAGGTATCTCCCCGCACACGCCTGCCCGTGAACGCGGAAACCAGGGCCGAAACCAGCGTCACGCCCGCGGAAGGGCCATCCTTGGGTGTGGCGCCCGCGGGCACATGGATGTGTATATCCAGCTTTTCGTGGCTTTTCGGATCTATGCCCAGTTCCGCAGCGTGAGTCCGTGCATAGCTCATGGCTGCCTGAGCGCTTTCCTTCATTACGTCGCCCAGTTGCCCTGTGAGCAGAAGAACTCCCTTGCCCTTCATAGTAGTCGCTTCCACATGCAGAACTCTTCCGCCGGCCTGCGTCCAGGCAAGGCCAAGGGCCACGCCCGGAATGAGTTCCGCCTCGTTTTCCTCTTCGCGGAAGCGCGGCGCCCCTAGAAGGCGCGATACTTGCGAAGGCGTTGCCACAAAGGGTGGTTTTTCGCCCTCCGCCTTGCGTCTGGCCAGTTTGCGACAAACGCTCCCGATCTCGCGCTCCAAGTTGCGCACCCCGGCCTCGCGGGTATAGGAACGAATGATGCGTGTGATGGCGCTTGGACGGAAGATGATATCGCCCTCCTCAAGGCCGTTGTCCGCCCTTTGGCGCGGCAAAAGGTGCCTTTGGGCAATAATCAACTTTTCCTGTTCCGTATAGCCGGAGAGGGAAATCACCTCCAGCCTGTCGAGAAGTGCCGGCGGTACAGTTTCCACTTGATTGGCCGTGCATAAAAAGAGAACTTTGGAAAGATCAAATTCCACATTGAGGTAATGATCGCTGAAATGCGCGTTCTGTTCCGGATCCAGCGCTTCCAGAAGAGCGGAAGACGGATCCCCGCGAAAATCGCTGCCCAGCTTGTCAATTTCATCCAGCACAATGACGGGGTTGCGTGTGCCCGCCTTGCGCACGGCCTGGATAATGCGACCGGGCATGGAGCCGATATAGGTACGCCTGTGCCCGCGGATTTCTGCCTCATCACGCATTCCGCCCAGAGAAATGCGCTGAAACTTCCGACCCATGGCGCGGGCTATGGAATGTCCCAGCGAGGTTTTGCCCACGCCAGGCGGCCCCACAAAGCAAAGCACGGAGCCGTGTGAGGCGGGGTTCAGCTTGCGCACGCTGAGAAATTCCAAAATGCGATCCTTGACCTTTTCCAGCCCGAAGTGGTCTTCATCCAGTATCTTCGCGGCCTTGGCTATGTTGAGCCTGTCGCGGGAAGTTTTCTTCCACGGAAGTTCCGCTAGCAACTCCAAATAGGTGCGTACCACGGTGGCTTCGGGGGAATCACTGTGCATGGCGGCCAGGCGATGCAATTGCTTGTCCGCTTCCTCTCTGGCCTCGGCGGGAAGTTCCGCTCTGTCCAGAGATTCCTTGAGTTTCTGCTGTTCTTCGTTTTCGTCGATGCGATCCCCAAGTTCGTTGTGTATGGCTTTGAGCTGTTCCCTCAGAAAATATTCCTTCTGGTTTTTCTCCATACCTTCGCGAGCCTTACTCTGAATGCGGGCCTGCACCTGGGCAACCTCAGCCTCGCGCATGAGCATGGCGTTCACCCTGCGCAGGCGCTCCACGGAATCCAAACATTCCAGCAGGGACTGCGCGGCGGGCACGTTCATGCGCACATTGCTGGCAATGATATCCGCCAGGCGCCCCGGTTCGTTCACCGCACCAAGCACTCCCATGATTTCTCCTGAAGGAATATCGCGTAGATGCAGAATCCGTTCGCTCTGCTCCCTTGCCGTGCGCAAGAGCGCTTCCAGCTCTACATCGGAAATCTCTGAGCGCGTATCATGGAGTACTTCGAGTTGCGCCATCAACATATTACCCTCGTTGCCGAAGGCCTTTGCTCTGGCGCGAGTCAACGCCTGAACAAGCACTTTTGCCTGACCATCGACAAGGCGTATGGTACGCAAGGTCATGACTACAGTACCCACGGAGTAGAGATCCGCGGGGGTTGGATTTTCCACATCGTGACTACGCTGGGCACAGAGGAAGAGAAAGCGATCCCCGTTCTGGGCAAAATCCACGGTTTCTATATATTTTTCTCGACCTTCAAAAATCGGGACTATCATGGAACTGAAAACCACGGCGTCGCACATGGGCAAAACGGGAATCCATTCGGGCAAAGAGGCCTCGCCGCTTTTCTCCGCCTGCGGGGCTTCTTCCGTACCCGCGCCCTGTTCCTCTTCAACAACATGGGCAGATTCGTCGGCTTTGGCAGATTCCGCGGATATAGCGGATTCTTCCCCTGTGGTTGCGGTAAGGGGTTTGTCCTTTCGTTCTTCTGGAAACGTTTTTTCTCTCTCGCTCATGCTATCCTCGTGCGGGTACGAAGAACCCGTCTTCTCGCGGTGGCAGAATTCTGTCAAGCCTCAGGCTGAAGGCCTGACTCTGGGAGATGATGATATGATCCTGAAGGTACATCCCAAGGCTCTGGAGCGTGGCATCAAGCCGCTCCGTCCAGTCCCTATCGGAAACAGAGGGTCTGGAAAGTCCGGACGGATGATTATGCAGAAGCACAACGCTACTCGCGTTCTCCCTGAACATAAGCTCGACAACTTCGCGCGGCTCCAACGGTATATGACTGGCAGAACCTTCGCGAACACGGATAAAGTTAAGCAACCTGTTCCGTTTGTCCAGAAGCGCGGCCCATACTTCTTCATGCGGACAGAGAATAAGGCGGCTTTTCCCCATTTCAACAATCTCTTCCATGGACAAGGCCTGCCTCTTCTTTACCGTTGAGGCGTGGCTTCTGGCAAAAAGTTCGCGCAGAAGCACCAAAAGCGTCTCTACAGGCTCTCCGCAACCTTCCACACGATGCAGAGATCCGGAAGGAGCCGCCAGAAAATCCCGTACGGTTCCAAAATACTGGATGAGACGCCGCGAGAGGGGGGCATTGTCCCGCCGAAGATAGGTATAGCCCAGGAGCAATTCCACAAGCTCTTCATCGGAAAGCGCCCCAGGCTTCGCCAAAAGGCGTTCGCGAAGGCGCCTTCTATGACCAACATGAAGATTCGCGGAGGTATTGTTGTTTTCGACCATGCGGCATCTCACGAAAGGGTAGCATTGAGGAAGAACCCGGTGCGTTAGGAAAATAAAAGCAAAAGATTCGCCACCAGACTCTCTACAGCCTGCACTGGTTGCACGGCCCCGGATTTTACCCCGTATTCCGTCCGTTCCAACTCCTCAAAAAGACATGTCAACCCGGAAAATCCCAGAGTCTCCGCAAGACGACGCTTTTCCCCCTCCACATGACGCGGGCAGTAGACACTCTCTTTTGCCCGCATCTGCCAGAGCATACGCCCTTCTTTCGCCAGGAGTGCAAGCAGGGGAAAGAGCAGGGATTCTCCGCCGTCTCCCTCTCGGGTAAGGGCCTTCCACACTTCAGCGGAATTGCCGTGTTCAAGGTGACGGACGAGGTCAAAAATTACGCCTTCCGTTGCAAATTTCGTCACTTGGCGTACCAGGGGCGCGTCCACCATCCCGTCCCGCGATGCCAGAGAAAGCTGTTCCAAAACACCCTGTACGGCTGAAGCCTCGGGAAGAACCATCTCCGTAAGCATATCCACGGCGTCCGGCGAAAGGCAAAGTCCTCTTTCCTTGGCTTTCTTTTGCACATATGGCCGCAGGGAACGCCCGTCCAGGCCGGCCAGGCGCAAAACCCAACCTTTTTTTTCCGCAAAGATAAGACACTTTAAGCGGGCAATGACCGCAGGAAGTTTTGGCTGACCCTTTTCCCACGGGCCTTCCAGGCAGATTACCGGAAGCACGTTGGAACGGGGCGTAGCCAGTGCCGATGAAAGCCTTTTCCATGTTTCAGCGGGGAGTTCCTGCGCCAGGCGAACCACAAGCACCTTCATGCGCGAGCCTAACCCCTGAAGGGTAAGCGCATCCCAAAAACGGCGGTCTAGATCTTCATCACCCCAGAACAGAACAAAGTCGGGAGTTTCGGCGGCAAGGGACGCCAGAATACCCCTCTCCAGCGCCTCGCGCAAAAGAAGGGCATCCGGGCAGATGCTAAAGAAGAATCCGGGGCGTTCCATGATTTCAGAACTTCTGTTGCATACGATCGAGAGCCCGGGTCAGGGCTTCCTTCAGCCCGTCACGGATGGCGCTCTCCTCATCCACTGTTTCAAACCTGTCATCGTAGGATATGGCACCGGAACGCCAAACCACAACGCCGTTACGCCCATTGCGGACAATGAGTTCCAGGGTAACGCCAGTCTCGCTGAGAAGAGTATTGTCCACGCGGTTGCTCACATAGGATCGGACGTGGAAATGAGGCATGATGATGTCCAGCGTATAATCCGCCTGCCCGCCGTCTACCCACCGGGCCAGGCGGCGCAGATTCACTTCATCGCGCACACGCCCCCTCAGATAGTAGACTATCCATGGGTACATGGTCACCTGCTCCACATGTTCCACCTTCAGCGTACTGTTCCCATCGCCCAGCACGCTTTCGGCACGGCTGGAAGCGGAAGAAAAGCCATCCAGTTCGTAGCCGCAGGCACAGAGAAAGAGACTCACAACAAGGCAAGCCGCGAACAGTATGCGCCTTTTCTCCCTTTTGCTCTTCATACTCAGTTCGCCACAATATTGACCAATTTACCGGGCACCACAATCACCTTGCGCACCGTCTTACCCGCCACATGGCGCTCAATGTCAACGTCGGCCAGGGCAACACGCCGTAGTTCTTCCTCGCTACTTTCAGCGGGGACTTCCACTCGACTGCGAAGCTTGCCGTTCACCTGTACCACCACTGTGATGGCTTCGCGGGCAAGGGCTTCTTCCTTCCACTGCGGCCAGATTTCGGCATCGATCCTGTACTCATGCCCCAGAGCCTGCCAGATTTCTTCGCACAAATGCGGCGTAAAGGGGTAAAGCGTGGTAAGCAACGTGGCCATGGCGGAAGAAAGGCACGCGCGCCCTTCTTCTGTGGAGGAAAGCTCGTCGCGGTACTGGTTCACGGCGTTCACAAGTTCCATAATCGCGGCAATGGCCGTGTTGAACTGATTGCGCAGACCGATATCATCGCCCACCTTCTTTACCGTGGCATGCTCGAAGCGACGCAGAGCCTTGACGGGTTCAGCCGTTGCCGGGGAGAGATGAGAGCAGGCCTTTACGGGCGAAAGCACAGATTCCATTTCGACAAACATACGCCACACGCGGTTCACAAAGCGGAAGGCGCCCTCTATGCCGCTTTCCGTCCAGTCGAAGTCACGTTCCGGCGGCGCGGCAAAAAGGCAGAAAAGGCGCACGGTATCCGCGCCATACTTTTTTACCATGGCGTCCGGATCCACAATATTGCCCTTGGACTTGGACATCTTGCTACCGCCAAGAAGCACCATGCCCTGGGTGAGCAGACGGCTGAAAGGCTCATCGAACTCCGTGGGGAAGTAGCCGGTATCGCGCAACATCCTGGTAAAGAAACGCGAATACAAAAGATGCAGAATGGCGTGCTCCACCCCGCCAATATACTGATCCACGGGAAGCCAGTACTTGAGCGCCTCCGTATCGAAAGGCCCGTCTTCCTTACGGGGTGAGGTGTAACGAGCAAAATACCAGGAAGATTCCACAAAGGTATCCATGGTGTCCGTCTCGCGTCGTGCAGGGCCGCCGCAACAAGGGCAAACGGTTTCCACAAAGGAAGGCGTGGACGGCAATGGAGAACGACCGTCCTCGCAAGTTTGCACGTCCAGAGGGAGAAGGATGGGCAGATCTTCTTCCTTCACAGGCTGAACGCCGCAACGTTCGCAGTAAACCACGGGAATGGGTGCGCCCCAGTAACGCTGCCGGGAAATATTCCAGTCACGCAGGCGATAATTAACTGTGGAACCGCCATTGCCTGTTTCAGTAAGTTTTTTAATGATGGCATCGCGTCCTTTGTCATTGGGCATACCCGTGAACTCGCCGGAATTCACCATCACGCCCGCTTCGGTATAGGCCGCTTCCATGGAGGCAGGGTCGAGAACATGCCCTTCCGGACTGACCACTACCTTGATATTGATGCCAAAACGTCGGGCAAAGTCGAAGTCGCGCTGATCATGGGCAGGTACAGCCATGACGGCTCCTGTACCGTAATCCGCAAGGACAAAATTGCCTAACCAGATGGGAACGCGATCCCCGGTTAAGGGATTGATGCAATATGCGCCCGTGAACACGCCATCTTTTTCCAGGTTTTCGGACTGACGATCTAGACGATCCATGTTGCGGATTCTTTCAATAAAAGCACGGATGGCCGCCTCGTTTTCGCGCCCGGCAATAAGAGATTCCACTAGCGGATGTTCGGGGGCAAGGGTCATGAAGGTAACGCCGAAAAGGGTATCCGCGCGGGTAGTGAAAACTTTGATGACGTCTTCCCTGCCTTCCAACCGAAAGATTATCTCTGCACCGGTGGAACGGCCAATCCAGTTGTGTTGCATGGTGAGTACACGGGAGGGCCAGCCGCCTTCCAGCTTCGTGAGATCAGCCAAAAGCTCATCGGCGTAGGCGGTGATGCGGAAGAACCACTGGGTGAGGTTCTTCTGCTCCACAGGGCTATCGCAACGCCAGCACCTGCCCTCTACCACCTGTTCGTTGGCAAGAACGGTGTGGCAACTCGGGCACCAATTCTGCGGAGCTTCCTTACGGTAGACAAGGCCCTTTTTAAGACACTTCAAAAAAAATTCCTGTTCCCAACGGTAATATTCCGGACGACAGGTGGCGATTTCCCGTCGCCAGTCGTAAGCGTAACCCATACGCTTAAGTTGCGCGCGCATATTGTCGATATTGGAATACGTCCATTTCGCGGGGTGAATCCCGTTTTTTATGGCCGCGTTCTCGGCGGGCAGGCCAAAAGCGTCCCACCCTATGGGATGCAGAACGTTATAGCCCTGAAGTCTACGGAAACGGGCCAAAACGTCGCCAAGGCAATAGTTGCGCACATGACCCATATGTATTCTTCCCGAAGGGTACGGGAACATTTCCATAAGAAAGTACTTAGGCCTGGACGCGTCGATGTCGCAGTGGAAAACACCCTTTTCCGCCCAGATTTTCTGCCATTTTTCTTCCAAAGACCGAGGATCGTAACGAGACGAAAGCGACATTTTTCCATCCTTGGGAGGCTACCCGCCCCGCCTTTCTGATTGCGCGCCCACAGACGCCAGTTTACCGCTGTTCATAGCCTTGTTCACCGCGTCGAGAATACCATTGATAAAGGCGTGCGACCCAGTATCGCCGTACTGTTTATCCAAATCCAGAGCCTCGTTCATGGACACCCGCGAAGGAACATCCGCGCGGTAAAGCATCTCGTACACGCCAAGGCGGAGCAAGTTGAGTTCCACTTTACCCACCCTGTCGAGACGCCAGTGATGGGCAAATTTTTCAATAATGCCGTCCAGTTCTTCAAGGTGTTCCCACACACCCTGAACCAATTCCCAGGCAAAGCGGGAAACATCGTTTTCCATGTAATCATCCTGACGAGGAACCGAGAGAAATATCTTTCTGAGTTCCTCCACGGTGGAGCAACTCAGAAAATCCTGACTGTACAGCGTTTGAAAGGCCAACATACGCTGCGCACGGCGAGAAGGTTCCTTACTCGCCATCAGCCTGCTCCATAGGAAAAGTGAAAATGGAGCCAAAAACGCGGCTAGTCATGATGCTTCTCCATAGAAGGGGTATCATCCTCTTCGGAAAGAGGCGCTTCATCATCGTCGGAAAGGGAAAGTGCCTTCATGACGCGGATAGTCTCCACCACAGCTGCCGCTGTTTCCGCACCCTTGTTGCCTGCGTGAGCGCCGGCACGCTCTATGGCCTGTTCAAGGGTATCGGTAGTCAAAAGACCAAAGCCAATGGGTAGACCCGATTCTAGGGAGGTCTGCGCGATACCCTTGGAGGCTTCGGCGCACACATAGTCGAAATGCGGCGTTGCGCCGCGGATCACGGCCCCGAGGGCGATAACACCGTCGTACCTGTCAGATACGGCAAGTTTTTTGCAAAGGAGTGGAAGTTCATAGGCGCCAGGAACGCGAACAAGACACAAATCTTCCGACTCCGCGCCATGTCGGACGAGATAGTCAACGGCGCCGTCAATGAGGCGTTGTACCACAAAATCGTTGAAGCGCGCGGCCACAATGGCGATCTTCAGGCCATGAGCATCAAACTTCCCTTCTATAGTCTTTACCGAATACATAGTTGCCTCTCTAAGGTATTTTCAAGCAACTTCCCCACAGGAAGAGCTACGCTACGACCCTATCATTGCGCAGAATGCCCGCGTTGCCAAGATGAATATCGCCTTTTTTCCGCCCTCTCTCGCAAAAACCACATCAAAGCAAAAATCCGTTGCGGCGCAGAAGTTCCGCGGTCACACTGGAACATTCGCTCCCCCCTTCCTTGTATGGGCGGATAAGGTGAGACACATACTTACCAATGATATCTGTTTCCAAATTCACAGCGGAACCGGGGTTCCACCGGGCCGCCGTAGTCATGCGCCAAGTTTCAGGGATGATATTCACCTCAAGAAATCCCGTGCCGCAGGCGTTCACCGTAAGACTAATGCCGTCCAGTGCTACAGATCCCTTGGACACGATATGAGCGCTCCATGAAGACTCAAAGCTCAGGCGGACACGATGTGAGGCGCCCACGGTTTCCAGGCGCTCCACCAGTGCCACCGTATCCACATGGCCGCTCACTATATGACCGCCAAGGCGTTCGCCAAGCACCATGGCCCGTTCCATGTTCACAAGCGCTCCCGGACGCAACGCACCAAGGTTGCTACGGGAAAGCGTTTCTGCCGAAGCCATGGCCACGAATTCCGATCCAGTTGGGAAAAACCTCTCAACGGTGAGGCAAACGCCGTTACAGGCCACGGATTCCCCTGTTTTCGAGGCATTCCAGGAAAAAAGCGGGCGAAAGCGAAAGCGGGCGTCCTGCCCACTCTTCTCAACCGCAACTACCTGGCCCTGACCTTCGATAAGCCCTGTAAACATACTAAACTAAGCCCTCAACGGTTTCAAAAGAAGGTGTACGTCGTCCCCCGCCAGAGAAATTTTTGTCACGCGCATACGGTAGGCTTCTTCCATGCCCTCCGCACGGCGACCGACAAAAAGAGATCTGGCCTCAGCATCACCCACAACAAGAGGCGCAAGATGAAGATGAAATTCATCGACGCACCCTGCCTCCAGCAGAGAAAGAGCAAGTCGCCCCCCGCCTTCGCAGAGTACATAAGGGCAACCTTCGGTATTGTACAGATGCCTGAGTACCTGTACAACGTCCAATCCGTGCGAACCTTCGCCCACACCGAAAACGCGGCAACCGCACCCCCGCAGAGCCTCGGCTGCGGGAGAAGCTACCATCGGCGCCGAGGTAAAAAAGATCGATTCATGCGGGCGCTCTTCTACCAGCCGGAAAGTGGACTCCAGAGCTGGGAGACTTGAGGAGAGTACGACCGCAAGCGGCTGTCGAGCCGCACTTGATGTGCGTGCCGTCAGACGAGGGTTATCCGTGAAGAAAGTCTGCCCGCCAACAAGCACAGCGCCCCCTGCCATGCCAACATGTTCCCGCAGGCGCATGACTTCCGCACGGGAAGCCTCGCAGGAAAACATCTGCCTCCGACCCTGTCGCGCGGCAATCCGGCCATCCAGAGAAGAAGCCATCTTTAAAAGAACGTAAGGCCGCTTTTCTCTTTGCCAGACCATAAAATCAGCAAGATGTTCCCGGCATTCGGCCTCAAGCACGCCCATCTCCACGCGCACGCCCTGAGAACGGAGATACTCCGCTCCACCGGCGGCCCGGACATTAACATCATGCATTCCCGCCACCACATGACGTATGCCGGCTTCCAGAATGGCTTTAGTGCAGGGAGGCGTCTTGCCCTGATGATTGCAGGGTTCCAGAGTGACATAAAGCGTACAGAGGGAAGGATCCACACCTTTTTTTGCGGCGTCAATCAGGCAGTTGATCTCGGCGTGTTCCTGGCCGTAAACGCTGTGCCAGCCCTGGGCAACAATGGTATTCTCGCGCACAAGCACCGCACCCACCGTTGGGTTGGGGGCCGTGCGCCATCTGCCCCGTTCCGCCAGGGCGAGGGCCTCGCGCATAAAATATTCGTGTCGGACACTCACATCTTCCCACCTTCCGCCTTTTCAGCGGAACACGTTTGTTTCTCACGCTCAAGAGAAAACACCTCCACGCCGGCTTCTCCAAGCATGGCCGCGGAAAATTCGTCGGGGTAGTTCTCACAAACCCATATACGGCGGATACCGCAGTTAATGAGCATCTTCGAACAGATAAAACAGGGAAAGGTGGTGCAGTACAGTTCGGCGCCTCTGAGGGAAATGCCGTGCATGGCCGCCTGTATGATCACGTTCTGTTCGGCGTGTATGCCACGACAAATCTCGTGTCTCTGGCCGGAAGGTATACCCAGCTTCTGACGCAGACAGCCGGATTCCAAACAGTGGGCCACGCCCGAGGGTGCGCCGTTGTAGCCAGTGGCCAGGATGCGTTTGTCTTTCACGGCAACGGATCCAACCTTTCTGCGGAGACAGGTGCTACGTTCAGAAACAAGGAAGGCGATATCCATGAAATACTGCGGCCAACTGGCTCTGATATTCTGGTTCATTCCCACCCCCGGACACTGCGGGCTAGGCGGGCCAATGCAAGAAGCCGCCTCCCGTTAGGTTATTACCACGCAAAGAGCGGGAATTGCAGGGCAAAGGCTTCCACCTTGCGGCGGATAGCGGTCAGGCGGCTTTCGCTGCGCGCACCGGCAAGCGCCTCAACAATGAAACTCCCAACCTTTTCCATATCTTTTTCCTTCATGCCGCGCGTCGTGAGAGCCGCGGCGCCAAGGCGCACTCCTGAGGTGACATAACGCGAACGCGTCTCAAAGGGCACAACGTTCTTGTTCACCGTGATGCCCGCAACGTCCAGAGCCTCCTCTGCGTCTTTGCCCGTGATATCACGCTCTCGGAGGTCAAGTAGCAGGAGATGATTATCCGTTCCGCCGGAAACAAGGACATAACCCGCGGAGCTAAGGCAATTTGCCAGCGCGGCGGCATTTTTGATAACTTGAGCCTGGTATGCTCTGAATTCCGGACGCAAAGCCTCGCCAAGCGCCACGGCCTTGGCCGCGATGATATGCATGAGCGGGCCACCCTGTATACCGGGGAAGACCCTGCTGTTGACGACCTGTCCCCAGACTTCCCCGCGCGAAGAGAGTATCATACCTCCACGCGGACCGCGCAGGGTTTTGTGCGTGGTTGTGGTACAAAGGTCGGCATAGGGAAGAGGCGAAGGATGACAATCCGTAGCCACAAGTCCGGCGATATGAGCCATATCCACCATGAGGCGTGCCCCCACCTCATCCGCAATGGAACGGAAACGCTTAAAATCAAGAACGCGAGGGTAGGCGCTGGCCCCGGCCACGATGAGTGCAGGGCGACATTCACAGGCCAGCCGGGCAAGGGCATCGTAATCAATGCGGCCTGTTTCCCTGTCTACCCCGTAGGAAACAAAACGATAGACGCAACCGGAAAAATTCACGGGACTGCCGTGCGTGAGATGCCCGCCGTGGGAGAGTTCCATGCCCATGACGGTGTCACCTGGCTTTAGCAGTGTAAAGTAAGCGGCCATATTGGCCTGACTTCCGGCATGTGGCTGAACATTGGCGTAATCGCAGTGAAAAAGCTCCATGGCGCGGTTTCGGGCGATTTCCTCCACTTCGTCCACAAATTCGCAACCGCCGTAGTAGCGCTTGCCGGGGTAACCTTCGGCATACTTGTGCGTCATCACGGAACCCTGCGCCTCGCGCACCGCGGCGGACACAAAGTTCTCAGAGGCGATAAGTTCCAGCTTGCTCACCTGGCGGCGGGATTCCTTCCAGATAGACTCCGCTACTTCAGGATCGCGCAAAATCAATTCATCCATGTCCGTTCCAAAAAATAAGGGTGCCGAAAATTTATTCAGTGAACTTCTTCAGCACAAGGCTGGCGTTGGTGCCACCAAAACCAAAGGCGTTAATCATGGCACATTGCGGGTCAAGCTTCTCGGAGCCGTTGGCCATATAATTCAGATCGCATTCTGGATCGGGATTCTCCAGATTGACAGTGCCAGGAACCATGCCTGTTTCCAGGGTTTTTGCGGCAAAAACGGTAGCAACGCCGCCGGATGCTCCAAGAAGATGACCAATCTGGGATTTCACGGCCGTGATGGCAAGTTCCCTGGCATGTTCGCCAAAGACCATATGAAGCGCCCTGGTTTCCGCCGGATCATTGGCCTGGGTGGAGGTGCCGTGCGCGCTCACATGGTCGATTTTTTCGGGAGGAAGGTTGGCATCGGCCAAGGCGTTGCGCATGGATGCGGCCATACCCTCTCCGGTTTCCAAGGGAGCGACCATGTGATGCGCGTCGTTGGAAGCGCCAAAGCCAAGGACTTCCGCATAAATATGGGCGCCGCGATCCGTGGCGGATTTCAGCGTTTCCAGCATGAGCATGCCAGCGCCTTCACCCATGATAAAGCCACAACGCCGGGCATCAAAGGGGCGGGAGGCCCTTTCCGGTTCGTCCTGATAGCTGGTACACAGAGCCTTCATGGCAGTAAAACCGGAAATGCCCATGGGCGTAATGGTGGACTCGACACCGCCGGTGATAACGGCTTCAGCACGCCCCAGAACAAGCTGGTCGTAAGCGTAGCCCAAGGCGTGCAAAGCAGAGGCGCAGGCACTGGTAGAAACCGCATTGACACCCTTGGCGCCGATGAACAGGGCCACCTGGCCTGGCGCCATATTGGAAATGAGCATGGGAATGTAGAACGCGGAAACGTGCCGCGGCCCGGCGCTGAGCAGTTTGGAATGGAAACTCTCAATAGTTTTCAGTCCGCCAAGCCCTACGCCAAGTACTATCCCCACGCGCCCGGCGTTCTCTGGATCAAGAATAAATCCGGAATTCTGACGAACAGCAAGCCCGGCACATATGGCCAACTGACAAAAGCGATCCATCTTGCGGCACTGCTTGGCCGGAATAACAACTTCAGGCTCAAAACCCTTGACCTCGCCCGCTATATGCGTGGAATATTCAGTGGAATCAAACAGGGAAATACGGCCTATCCCAGATGTGCCAGCAAGCAGAGCCTTCCAGCTGTCCTCTAGATTAAGACCCAGAGGAGTAATGGCTGAAAGGCCGGTAATAACTATGCGTTTACGTTCCACGCTTCGCTCCGTGATGAGAGGGAACCTCGCGAAAGTTCCCGGGCCATCTCCGCTCCTGAGTGCCGCGGACAAAGCTCAATACTCGCACCCTCGCCCTTTTTACCCTGCGCTATTTTCCTGTATAAGACTTCAGAGGACAAAAAAAACCGCAACGTTTCCAGTTCCTCTTCGCGGAAAAGTTCTCAGTTGCAAGGTAAAAACTGAAGAAAAACAGAAAATACCGGAGGGTCGCAACCCTCCGGCAAAGGGCGAGGAAAAATGTCGCTCACTTCAGCTTGCTTTCGATATAGTTAATAGCATCCTGAACCTTAAGAATCTTCTGAGCGTCGTCATCGGCAATTTCCATCCCAAAGGCCTCTTCAAAGGCCATGATGAGCTCGGTGAGATCCAAAGAATCAGCGCCCAGATCTTCAATAAAAGAGGCCTCGGGGGTAACTTCCTCTTCGGAAAGCTGAAGTTGTTCAACGATGATCTGTTTTATCTTGTCTTCAACGGCAGACATGTTTCCCTCCAAAGGGTAATGGTTCAGGTTCTCTCAAAATTTCTTCGATCGGTCTCGGTCGAAGTCTTGTGCCATAAATCAACATCTATCGCAACCAGGGCCGCACGCAAGAGAACAACCCCTTTGCTAGCAGTACAATCCCCCGTTCACGGCGATCACCTGTCCCGTAATATAGGCCGCTTTGTCAGAGGCAAGGAAGGCCACGGCGTTGGCTACATCTCGCGCGGATCCAAGCCGCCCAAGAGGAATGGACGAAAGGTAAACCTTGCGGCTTTCTTCCGAAAGTGCCGCGGTCATTTCCGTTTCGATGAAGCCAGGAGCCACCGCATTGACAGTGACAGAACGGCTCCCAAGTTCTTTGGCTGCGGCCTTGGTCATGCCAATAAGCCCGGCCTTGGCGGCCGCGTAGTTGACCTGCCCTGCGTTGCCCATTTGGCCAACCAAGGAAGAAATATTGATGATGCGCCCAAAGCGCTGGCGAACCATGATTTTTGCCGCCTCGCGGAGAAAAACAAAGGCCCCGCGCAGATTGGTGTTGAAAACCTTTTCGTAGTCTTCATCCTTCATGCGCACAAGAAGCCCATCACAGGTGATGCCGGCGTTGTTCACCAGCACGTCCAGCCGAACTTTGCCCCTGATTCTCTCGGTAAAGAAGCATGAAACTTCTTCTGTATTGGAAGAATCCACGCGAAAGGCCCTGGCCATGCCCCCTCCTTCGGCAATGGCGGAAAGTGTCTCTTCCGCCGCTTCAGGGCGGCTGACATAGGTAAAGTAAACCTGAAGGCCAGAGGATGCCAACTCAAGCGCAATGCTACGCCCGATACCACGAGATCCACCCGTGACAAGGGCAGTGGGGACAAGTTCACTCATCTCAAAGCTCCCAACTAGATTTACCCTAAGCGGTTTTCAGAAAAATGACAATGAAGAAAACTAGCCGAGACATTCACGTTTTCAATGAAATTCACACTTCAACCACCTGAAACCAAAAACAAAGTTTTCAGAAAATCATCATAAAAGTGATTTTTCTCAACTAGCCTGAGAACACGGATTCCCGTGACGTTCCACTTCGAAAACCGGTTAGAAGCACCTTCATGCACGGCTTCAAACGCTCTTTTGTCTTGTATCACAAAGGAGGATGAGGGGGGACGTGGCAACAAACATATGTTACCATAGGAGTTACACATCGGAGAATAACTTGGAAGCGACTACGTCCGTGAGTTAACCCGCTGCCTGAACGAGGCGCACTTTGGCATGATGCGAAAAAGACGTTCTCCAATGCCTGGCCGTGAAGCTATCTCTTCAACGACGTTTCGCATTCGTTTTCCATAACCCTGTTTAGAGTAGAACGGGAGGATCTACAGAAACCAGACTGACATATGAAAAAAATTTGATGAAACGGCAAAGCAATGCCCGAACGCGCGCGTATCACAAATAAACAGCAAAAAAACGACTCTCGTCATAGGGAGCTTCTAGTCTAAAAAGCCAGGAAAGTGCTAAACCAACCTTGCATAACTGGAAAGTTCCTCGTTGGCGCTGATCGCTTCGACCAAGCGTTGCTGTGTACCCTTGATCACATAGGTATTGGCCATGGTCACGGCGCTAGAAATGGCCTTTTCGTTCGATTTTCCGTGGCAGACAATGGCGATGCCCTTGAGTCCCAAAAGCGGAGCGCCGCCGTATTCAGCGTAATCCACCACCTTCTTGAACTTCTGGAAGGCCTTCATGGAAAGCATGGCGCCCAGTTTGGATATGGGTCCGTTGTTCAAGAGTTCGCGTTTGAGTACATGAGACAGAGAACTGGCTAGCCCTTCGCTCAGCTTGAGGGCAATATTGCCCACAAAACCATCGCAGACAACCACGTCAATATCGCCCGTGAACAAGTCGCGTCCTTCCACGTTGCCGATGAAGTTGAGGTGCGAGGCCTGCTTAAGGAGTTCATAGCTGCTCTTGACCAAAGAATTGCCCTTGCCCTCTTCCTCTCCTATGCTGAGTATGCCTACGCGAGGGTTCTCGTAACCCATGATATCGCGGACAAAGCATTCACCCATAAGCGCAAATTGGAAGAGGTGATGCGGGCGACACTCCACGTTTGCCCCCACATCAAGAAGTAACATGGGAGATTTTTCCGTTGGGATGAGGGAGGCCAGAGCCGGTCTTTCGACACCCTGTATACGTCCCAGGATGAACATGCCGCAGGCAAAAGCCGCGCCAGAGTGACCGGCGCTGATAAAGGCATCGGCTTTGCCTTCATGGACAAGGCGGCACCCCACCTGCATGGAAGAATCCTTCTTGGAACGGAGGATTTCCGAGGGTTTGTCCGTCATCTCCACCACCTGTGTGGCGTTGACAATTTCGTAAAAATCTCCTTCCTCATGCTGAAGGGAAAGCTCTTCAAGTGTGGCGCGAATGGATTCTTCCCTGCCCACAAGAAACGCCTTCGCACCCGTGTTGTGTACGGCGTTCAGAACTCCTGGAATCACCACGGAGGGGCCGAAATCCCCGCCCATAGCGTCTACAACCAGTCTGGCGCGATCACTGCTCATCGACCACCACAGGCTCCACCTGACGACCGTTATATTTGCCACAGGAAGGACAGACACTGTGTGGCTTGGTAGGGGCGCCGCAGGAACAGTAGATAACCGTGGGTTTGACTACACGGTCGTGAGAACGGCGCATACCTTTCTTGGAACGGGATTTTTTGTTCTGCTGAACAGCCATGGTTTTCTCCTTATCTCGAAGCAAAAGGGCTTCTAATGTATTCTAAGTTGACGAAGGGCGGCGAATCGCGGATCTTCTTCCTTATGGGCGCAGGCACAGGGGCCTTCATTCAGGTTCTTGCCACACTTGGGACAAAGGCCCTTGCAATCCGGTCGGCAAAGAGGCTTCATCGGCAACGCCAGAAAAAATTCCTCCCAAAGGAACGCTTCAAGGTCAAGGAAAGGAACGCCGCCCTCCACCGTAATGACGCTCTTTTCCAGAAGTTCCTTGGCGCTGTCGTCAGACTCAACATTGGGGTATCCTTCAAACTCGTCAAAGCTCTGGTTCAGAACAATGTGCGCCTCTTCCGCGCAACGATCACACGGCAGAGTCACAGTACCCATAATCGTACCTCGAAGCAGACAACCTTCCTTCTGAGCAAAGGCGAAAACCTCGGCCCGAACAGGTTCGACAATGCGGCACGGTACACGGTATTTCCTCAGAGGTTCCGTCCATACCCGCTCTTCCGAAACGGAAAACGTACAGCCCTGAGGATCCATTTCATGCAGAGCAATGCGGCTCCAGTCCATACCTTACCTCTGGAAACATGAAAAACTACTTTCCCTCTTTTCTTTTGTCAAGAAAAGAAGCACGCTTCCAACTCGCCCGTTATTTTTTTACGGGCACACTGCTACGTACCATGATATCATCCAGTCCATAGGCTTTGAGGATATCCTTCGTCTTCTGAAAGTCTGCGACAGTGCCACGCAACTGCACTAGAACATAGTGCCAGGTGGTCTTCTTTGTCTTCGTCCGCTCGTACTCGGCGCGGAGTCCGGCCTTCGCGAGCTTCTTTCGCAGTTCCTGGGCCGGTTCGGCTTTTTTGAAAGTAGCCACGCGGAGCAGATAGTCTGTCTCCGGTTCCTTCGGTTCGTTTGGTACGATTTTGGGCTTTTCCTGTTCAGGAGCTGGTTCAGGCTTTGCTTCAGGCTTCTCTCTGTCGGACAAAATGCCCGCGACCTGCTCGCTCTTCAGGCTGGTCATGAAGCTCAAGTCTTCCTTGGGCAGAATGGGTTCAGGCCCGGAGCTTTCTTCTTTCCCGCTCTCCCCGCCCTGTTCAGCGGGCAGAAGCGGCTGAAGTTCCGATGCGGGGGGAACGGGCAGGTTTATATGTCCCACAATGACACCGCTCAGAAAACTGAAGCCAAGAAGAAGCAACGAGAGAACACTTGCGGTAACGAGGACGGACGGCGTAATGCGCACTGTCACCCCCAAGCCTCGCTGTGGACTCTCTTCCCCGGCAGACGTCTGGGTCTGTGCGGGCCGGGACTCCGCCTCACGGCTTTCACTCCAAGGCAGAGAGGAGGAAGGGCGATGTTCGCGCTCTGACCCTTTCTTTCCGCCGGAAGAAGTATTGCGATAAAAGGCGCCAGACATGATTACATACTTTCCGGAGCACTGACGCCCAAAAGGTCAAGCCCTGTGGCGATAACGGTACTTACGGCACGCAGAAGGGCAAGACGCGCCTTCATAAGCGCGACATCCTCCCCGCTGAGTATGGGGTTACGCGTATAATAGCCGTGCAAACGGCCCGCCAGTTCCATAAGGTAAAAACTTATGGGGTGCGCGGCCCTGGACTGGGCAGCCTCCTTTACCACCTTGCGGAAGCGATCCACCTCACGCAGGAGGGTTACGTCCTCTGGCGCGATCAGGCAGGACAGGTCTTCCGCCTTGCATCGACTTGGAAGTACAATGCCGCGCTCGACCGCCCTGCGCAGGAGTGCGGCTACTCGGGCGTGAGCGTACTGGACATAGTAAACGGGATTTTCCATATTGCGCCGCTTGATCAGATCCAAGTCGAAATCCAGCGGGCTGTCGCTCTTGCGCGACAAAAACATAAAGCGTGCGGCGTCGGTTCCCACTTCGTTCAGCACCTCACGGAGCGTAACAAATTCTCCGGCGCGTGTGGACATGGCCACAGGTTCGCCGCCGCGCATCAGGTTCACCATCTGTATGAGTACCACGCGAAAGTCCTTCTCCGGATCGCGCCCCATACAGGAGACGGCCACCTTCATACGCGGTATGTAGCCATGATGATCAGCTCCCCAGATATCAATGCATTCCTCGAAACCACGCTCAAATTTTTGAGCATGATAGGCGATATCCGATGCAAAATAGGTGAGATAGCCATCGGACTTGCGGAGTACGCGATCTTTATCATCACCAAACTGCTTAGTGGCCAGCCAGACAGCATTCTCCTCGTCATAGACAAGACCTCTGGCACGCAAATCGGCAAGTACTTTTTCCACCTTACCGCCATCCACAAGAGTTTTCTCGGAAAACCAAGTTTGGTGTTCCACCCTGAATTTTTTAAGATCTTCCCTGATGCCCGCAAGAATAGTGGCGCAAGCATACTCGTAGCAGAGATTCTTGGCCTCGGCCTCGGGAAGCTCAACGAGGGAAGGATACTCCTTAAGCATCTCGCCGGCGATATCGCGAATGTAGTCGCCGCGGTACCAGTCTTTGGGGTTTTCAGGGTAAACCACCGGCATATGGCAGAGTTCGCGTATGCGCAGGAACACAGAATCACCTAAAAGGCGCATCTGACGGCCCGCATCGTTGATGTAATATTCCGTGGAAACCTCGTATCCCGCGAAGCGGAGCAACCGAGTAAGAGAATCGCCCACAGCCGCGCCACGACCATGGCCTATGTGTAGAGGTCCTGTTGGATTGGCCGAAACATATTCCACAATAATTCGACGACCCGCGCCTTCTTTGGAGGAACCGAAGGCCATACCCTCTCTTTCCACGTCCAGAACAACCTGTTGCCAGAAGGAGGGAACGAAGGTGAGATTAATAAATCCCGGGCCGGCGATATCGACCTTAAACATTCCGGAAAGCTTTTCTTCCAGCGCGCGGCACAGATCTTCGGCCACAGATCGAGGGGGTTTTCCGGCCTGTTTGGAACTCACGAGCGCCAGATTGGTTGCCAGATCTCCGTGCCTGTCGTCCTTTGGAATTTCCAGAACAGCCTTTTTTGGCCATTCCCAGCCCCATCCCGAAACTATCTCGCGCAGAGCCTCTTCAACAAGGATGATGTCACGCATGCTTATCCTTCAAACGCCCGTACCGCGTCTATGTTAGGGATGTGAACCGTGGTATAGCTTCCGTCTTCCACATTGGACGCCACCAGGATGGGTCGAACCATGCGGGTGAGAACGCCCTGAGGCCCGAATTCCACCCAGCGACGAACGCCATCTCGCCACTGATTCATGATGGTATCCACCCAGCAAACAGAGGAAGTCATCTGTCGCCGCACAGCGGAGCGTATGGACTCGGCATCGGCAAGGGCTTCCCCATGTATATTGAAATAGATGGGGAAGGCCGCGTTGCGCCAATCCTGTCCATCGAGGAGTTTGGCAAATTCCGCGGAGGCTTCGGCCATCATCGAGGTATGGAAGGCGCCGCTTACCGCGAGAGGGAAAACCTTGACACGAGGGTTTTTGTTCTTGAGCAATTCTGACGCTTCTTCCACCGCATCACGATGCCCGCTGAGTACAGACTGCAACGGCGTGTTTTTATTGGCCACGCGCACAAGTTTACCCGTACGTTCGGAAACCACGCGGGCCGCCGACTCAACCTGTTCCAGAGGCAGGCGTATCACGGCGCACATCACTCCCATATGATCAGGGTCTACGTCAGCCATAAGACAACCGCGCACGGAGACAAGACCAAGGACGGCGTCAATGCTTAATACTCCAGCCGCCGCCAGTGCACTAAACTCTCCAAGACTGTGCCCCGCCGCGCACACAGGGTGGAGACGGTCTTTCACGCTCAGCCAGAGGGCGATATTGACCACGGTAATGGCCGGCTGAAGGTTCCGGGTTTTCGCCATAAGGTTCATGTCGTTGCTTTCCCAGTATATTTCCCTGAGCGGCAACGAACTTATCCTTTCCGCCTTCTTCCATATATCCATGATCTCCGGGGAAGACTCGGCTATCCTGCGGCCCATACCCGCCACCTGAGATCCTTGCCCGGGGAACAAAATGGCAGTGTTGACGCTGCTCATTCAAACTCCTTGGGTAGAAAAACTACAGAACTCGCCCCTCCCGTCAGTCATAGCGGACGGAGCTGATTTTCATAAGTCTTTCCCAGTTGTGATGGGATTCCAGGTAGCGGATTGTTCCCGTCTTGGCGCGGATAACCAGAGAATGCGTCACGGCGCCACGACCAGAATAACTCACGCCACCCAAGAAAGTTCCGCCCGAAATGCCGGTAGCGGCAAAAAAGGCATCGTCCGACCGAATGATGGAATCCACCGTAAGTATCTCGTCCATGTGTACCCCTTCGGAGAGCATGGCCTGCCGTTCCGCTTCGGATTGCGGGTCAAAACGTCCAAATATCTGCCCGCCCACACCTTTAATGGCACATGCAGAAATCACTCCCTCCGGCGTTCCCCCGGTTCCCATCATCACATCCACGTCTGTGGTGGGATCGGCCACCATGAGAGATCCAGCAACGTCTCCATCCGTATGAAGCGTGATGCGGGCTCCGGTTTTTCGGATATCGGCGATGAGTTCCTTATGTCGGGGCTTGTCCAGAACAAAAACAACAAGGTCATCTATATCCTTTCCGATGGCGCGAGCCACGGCGAAAAGGTTATCCGCCACGGGAGCATCAATATCCACCACGTCACGCGCTTCGCGCCCCACCACGAGTTTCTTCATGTAATAGCTGGATCCGGGGTTGTACATATACCCGGCCTTGCAGGCCCCGATAACGGCAATAGCGTTGGGGCGCCCAAGAGCCAGAAGATTCGTTCCCTCCACAGGATCCACGGCTATGTCCACAGAGGGACCCGATCCATCGCCGACCTCTTCGCCATTGTAGAGCATGGGGGCCTTGTCCTTGGCGCCTTCGCCAATAACCACGCGCCCTTTGATGCTCACGGAGTCAAAAGAAAGGCGCATGGCGTCCACAGCCGCACCGTCGCCTTCTTCCTTGGCGCCCTTGCCCAGCCAGCGGGCGGCGGAGAGCGCGGCGGCCTCCGTAACACGAACAAGATCGAAGGAAAGATTTTTTTCCGGAGCCTGCATAGAATTCTCCAAGTGGTACTTAATTGGACGTTGTACAGTTTAGCAAAAGCATCTCACTTCTTCAAGCAAAAGCGCAAGTCTTCCTGAAGACAAGAGCCTCCGCGAAGTGCCCGTCTTCCGCTCAGAGGTAGAGATCGGGGTCGGAGGGCATAATATCCCAGCGAATTTTCCCCGAATTTTTTTTATACCGCCGCAGGAGCACATAAAAGGCACCCGTGCCGCCGTCCTCCTGCTTGGCGGAACAGAAGGCCAGAACCACTCTTTTAAAAGGATCATGCATGAACCATTCCTGCACCCTGCCCCGCAAAACCGGGGCGCCGTTGGGGGAATTTCGCCCACGCCCTGTCACAATGAGGGCAACGCGCACGCCCTTGTAGTACGCACTCCTGAAAAAACCAACAAGCGTATGAAAAGCCTGTGCGCTGTTCAGACCGTGGAGATCAATGTGGGCCTCAGGACTGAACTGTCTGGCTCGAAGCTGGCCTACGAGTGAAAGATCCAGCCCTACGACGTGGCCCTCGGCATATTCGTCTGTGCTTACCACGGAAAATTCCACTTTCCCCTCCATAAAGTCCTGAAGAGGATGTCGCTGCTCGGCAGGAGGCATCGTTTGCGGCTCTGTCTCAAGAGGAACATCACGTCCGCCTGAATGGAGCGGGCATGTGCCTTTAACAGCTTTAAGGAAATCCCGGAGGCTTTCGTCTTCTTCTCCAGTCGCTATTTGGGGGGGCTGTTCGCCCGCGCTCCTCACCCTCTGAATGCCGACAAGTGCCTTAGCCTCGAGTGTGGAGCTTACTTCCACGCCGGATTCACGCTTAACCATGGGAAGAGAATGCGGAACTTCTTTTTTTGGGGAAAACTTTGCCCCGTTCAGAGCCTTTGCAAAGACGTTCTCATCCTCAAAGGTAAACGCCGCTTTCCCTTCTTCTTTCTTTTCCGCACTCCCGCGTCCGCCATAAACCTGAACCGTACCTTCCATGGCTTCCAGAAAGAGCGCTTTATCCGCGTCATCGTCGACTGCTTCCTTTTTCTTGTTCTTTACCGAAGTGTTGGAACAGCGGAAAATTTCCCCCACCCCGCCGAAGCGTTGGGGGGGGAAGTCGCGGACTTTCAGCTGAAAAAAGGGATTGGAGGGATCTTTACTCATGGTTCCGCCTTTTTTGGACAGGGAATGAAGGGAACTGCTTTGGTTTACAGCCGAAGCCCTGCTAAGAGTAACCCCTTGAGCCTCTTTGTCAATCGACGCAAAGGGCACGGTTCCTTTTCTTTTCGCACTCTCAGGGCAATTTTTCCGAAGAAGCGTTGAGAGTAAAAACTTTTTCAATGACAAACTTTTTATGTTATGCTATTCTGCTAAAAAAGGGAGGACAGGAAAGGCACTGTCGTAAATGTGGACAGAGGCATAGGTAAAAATGGGTTTATGGCTGGAGCTCAGCGCAATAAATGTAAACAATGTAGTTTTTCAATTTACAAAAGATACGCATCATAGCAAAACAATGCGGGATAAACACTTCGCTTTGACACCCTGTCTTTCCGGGGTATCCATGAAAATGACCGGAAGGATTATCGGTGTCAGTGGTCAGAGTGTCATGCGCCGGATAAAAATGTTTTATGAAAATTTATCCCAGAAGCTGATGCGGATTCGCGGATTGAAGAGATTGAAATTGATGAAATGGTTTCCTGTATCCGTAAAAAAGCTCGTATCTGGATCTGGAAAACTCTTGACCATAACACTCGAAAACTTGTCGGTTGGGAATGGGGTGATCGCCGTTCCAAAACCCTGACCGGATTTTTCGACAGACTCAATTTATGAAGAGCAAAAAAGGTATATTAATTTCCATTAAATGGGAGCATCAATGAATTTTGTCATTGATAAAGTGATACTTTCGAAGCTTTTTCACTCTTGGCAAAACCAAGAGAAATGACTATTATAGGAAACCACCTAGCTGGAGCGCTTTGGCTGGAACCCGCACATCTTCCAAACCACCGTGTTCTTAAATCAGGAGATACGAGATGAGTTCTTCACGTTCCGATGCCTACACCGCAGCCGGAGTCAATATCAATGCTGGCAACTTGCTTGTTTCTCGCATCAAATCGATGATGGCCAGCACACAGACGCACGGCGTTCTTTCCGATATCGGCGGCTTCGGCGGTCTGTTCAGGCCCGATATTTCGGGTATGCAGTCTCCCGTTCTCGTCTCCGGGACTGACGGCGTGGGTACCAAGCTGAAGCTGGCATCAATGTTTAATAAGCACGATACCGTAGGCATCGACCTTGTGGCCATGAGCGTGAACGACTGTCTCGTTCTGGGGGCAAAGCCCTTGTTCTTCCTCGACTATTTTGCCTGCGGAGAACTCAATGTGGATCAAGCGGCTACGGTGGTGAGCGGCGTGGTCGAAGGCTGTCGCCAGAGCGGCTGTGCCCTGCTTGGAGGCGAAACCGCTGAAATGCCAGGCATGTACGCCAAGGGAGATTATGACCTTGCGGGTTTCTGTGTGGGTATTGTAGACGGATCTGACATTGTGGACGGATCCTCGATCAGCGTGGGGGACGTCATCATCGGTCTTGGTTCCTCGGGCATCCATTCCAACGGCTTCTCTCTGGTACGCAAAATCTTTGAAGAAAGCGGCGCCAGGGCTGATGACCTCGTGCCCGGCACAAATCGTACCTTTACCGACGTTTTTATGACCCCCACCATCATTTACACCGAACATGTAAAGACCGTAATGCGTGACATGCACGTCAAGGGCATG
The DNA here is from genome assembly GCA_964632155.1 of uncultured Mailhella sp. Lineage (GTDB taxonomy): Bacteria > Desulfobacterota > Desulfovibrionia > Desulfovibrionales > Desulfovibrionaceae > Mailhella. The sequence goes on along the minus strand of CAZWBH010000006.1, from coordinate 13,532 downwards.
GTACACATCACCGGCGGCGGCTTCTACGACAATATCCCGCGCGTGTTGCCCTCCACCGTTTGCGCAAGCATCAAATTTGGCAGTTGGCAACGCCCTGCCATTTTTGAATGGCTGAAAGAACACGGTCGCCTCACCTGGCCAGAAATGCTTCAGATTTTTAACTGTGGCATCGGCTATATCATGATAGTCGACCGCGCCACGGCGGACGAAATTTTGCCCCGCCTCCAGTCGCTTGCCGCCAACGCCTGGGAAATCGGCGCCATAACCCGTCGCAGGGAAGATCAGGAACAGGTGGAGATAGCTTTTGTATGAGATCCAGAGGCCTTGCCTCTACGTGGTCAGCGCCTGCCTTGCCGGTCAACTCTGCCGCTATGATGGTCTGGCCAACTTGAACACAACCATAGCCTCTCTGGTCAGGGACGGGATGGCACTACCTGTCTGTCCCGAAGTTCTGGGCGGTTTGCCCGTACCGCGCACTCCCTGCGAACAGAAAAACGGTCGTATTTTCTCCGCGTCGGGAGAAGACAAAACCGCGGAATTTGCCTCCGGCGCCGCAGCGGCTCTGTCCCTTGCCGAAGAATACGGTTGTCGCACCGCCATACTCAAGGCCCGCTCCCCCTCCTGCGGATGCGGTCGCATCTACGATGGCACGTTCTCCCGCACGCTAATCGACGGAGACGGATTTTTTGCCGCACTACTGCGGAAAAAAGGCTTCACCCTCTTTACCGAAGAGACCTTCTCTTTCGATGCGCCCGCGAAAAGGCTATGAAGCGCGGTATACTGCTTGTGGCCTACGGTTCGGAGAACCTGCGCGGAACAACGGCGCTGAGGTTGGTGCAAGCCAGGGCAGAATCTCGTTTTCACCTCCCACTGCGCTGGGCCTTCACTTCGGAATCCATGCGCCTGCGTCTGGCACACTCTCGCACAAAGTCCGATTCCGTACTCAAGGCACTCAAGCGAATGCGCTTTGAGCGCTACACGCATGTGGCCGTGCAGTCCCTGCACCTCATTCCCGGAGAAGAGTATGCAGCCGTGGCCGAAGACTGTCGACTTGCGATGGCGGACGGCGCCTTTCAGGCGCGCCTCGGTTCTCCCCTCCTCTCCTCCCTCCCTGCCATTAAAACTGCCGCAGAAGTCTTACTCCGCCATCTTTCTCCGCTCCGCAAGCCCGATGAACCCGTACTCTGCATGGCCCACGGCAGTAGGCAGGATGAATGCGCCCTGCTGTACGCCAAGTGGGCAGAGTCCGTACGCCGCATGGACTGCCGCGTACATATCGCCTGCATGGTAAGCGATCCCCCCCTTGAGGAAGTCCTTCCACTCATCAAGGCGCAGGCTCCGGCCTCACGCCGCGTCTGGTTACTCCCAATGCTCTCCCTTGTTGGACGACACACCCTCGAAGATATGGCCGGAGCCGCGAACACTTCCTGGAAATCCCGCATTGAAGCCACGGGGCTATGTTGCCAGGCCGAAGCCCGCGGCCTTGCCGATGATCCGATGTTCATTGATCTTTGGCTGGACAAACTCAACTCCGCACTCGCTACATTCCATGGCCCGGCGGAGTCTTCATTTTCCCCGTAAAACAAGGAGTCTGCCATGTCAGTTTCCGCCATTTCCGCCGCGATGGAGCAGAACCTTTCTCAAGGTTCCATGATCCGGCGTATGTTTGAGGCCGGTATTGAGCTTCGTAAAAAATACGGCGCGGACGCCGTATGCGATTTCAGTCTGGGCAACCCTGACCTTGCACCGCCTGCTGAAGCCGCGGCGGCCATGAAAAAGCTCGCCGCCCGTATGTCCGAACCGGCCATTCTCGGCTATATGCCCAATGGTGGCTTTCCTTGGGCACGTGAAAAACTTGCGGCATGGCTTGGCAAGCAACAGAAGATGCCCCTCGAAGCGCGCCATGTAATGTTAGGTTGCGGCGCGGCCGGCGTGATGAACGCCTTCTTCCACACCGTCCTCGAACCTGGAGACGAAGTGTTGGTCTGCGCGCCCTTCTTCGGAGAATACCGTTTCTATGTCCAGAATCACGGCGGCGTTATAAAGCCAGTTTTCTGCCGCAAAGAAGATTTTGGGCCGGATGTGGACGCCCTTGACGCGACCGTCACGCCCCACACCCGCGCGCTCATCATCAACTCGCCCAATAACCCCTCCGGCGCCGTTTACTCCAAGGAAGATATCCTGGCTCTCGTTGCCATGCTGGAAGACGCCTCAAAGCGTATCGGGCACCCCATCTACCTGATTTCCGATGAACCTTACCGTTTTCTGGCCTACGATGGCATCGAAGTCCCCGCCGTGCTACCCCTCTACCATCACGCTGTACTTGTCAGCTCCTTTGCCAAAAACTACGGCCTGGCAGGAGAACGCGTAGGGTATATCGCCCTAAACCCCGACATGGAACAAGTTGACACGCTCATGGACGGTCTCATCTTCTCGAACCGCGTACTCGGTTTTGTGAACCCTCCGGTGGTAGGCCAGTACCTCATGGCCGAATGCCTGGGTTCTTCCACGGAAAAAGCCCTGACCATCTACACTAGGCGTCGCAACACCCTTGCCGCCATTCTCGCGGAGTCTGGCTATGAATACACCCTGCCCAGAGGCTCCTTCTACTTCTTTCCCAAGGCTCCTGACGGAGACGACAACGGTATTGTAGAACGCCTGGCCCAAAACCTTGTCCTTGCCGTGCCCAGTTCCGGCTTCGGCGGCTACCCTGGCCACTTCCGCCTTTCCTTTGCCATTGACGACGCAGTGATCAAGCGCTCCGCCGAAGGCTTTCGCAAAGCCCTTAAGGGCTGATTCCTCAAAAGTGTTGGGCACCTTCCTCAAAATCTGTTTTTTCCAGGCGCCCTTCATCTCTGTTTGACTTTTCTCCTCATTCAAGGGATTCTCAGGATAAAGGGATCCTTTCCACGGTGAGAATATGCTGGAATATCTTCGTATCCGCGACCTTGCGCTCATCGATGACATGGAACTAGAATTTGGCGGAGGTCTGAACGTCCTCACCGGCGAGACCGGCGCGGGCAAGAGTTTTATCCTCAAAGCCCTCAATTTTGTTCTTGGGGAAAAACTGACCGCTGACCTCGTGCGCCCCGGACGCGATAAGGCCCAAGTGGAAGCGCTGTTCACCCGCCCTGGAGAAAACGGGGAAGCGGAAGAACTCATACTCTGCCGCGAACTTTCCGCGCTCACAGGCCGCAGTCACTTCTTCCTCAACGGTTTACTGGCCTCGCAGGATTCAATTCGTGCGCTCCGCGCCAGTCTGCTTTTCCACGTGAGTCAACATGGACAACAAAAATTGCTCATGCCCTCCTATCAGGCCAGTCTTATTGATGCCTTCATGAAGGAACCGGAGCTTATTTCGGAAAAAAATCATCTCATTAAAGAATTAAAAGAGGTACAGCGGGAGCACGAGGCGCTCCTGGGGCGCATCGCATCCCTCAACGAAAAGCGCGAACTTTTGGAAATGCAACAGAAGGAAATAGAAAAGGTTTCCCCTGTAGAAGGCGAAGAGGAACGCCTTGAACAGGCCAAGAGCAATCTCAGGGCCACGGAACGTCTGCGGGAACAGTATGCCCGAGGGCTTGAACTTGTCTTAGGTGGAGAAAAAGACGGGCTTATCTCCCTTCTTGGCGAATTGGAACGTCTGGTCTCCAACCTTGCCAAGGATGACGACAGCTTTACCCCGGCAGTGAACGCTCTCCTAGATTTTGAAGAGGAAGTCCAGGATCTGGCAAGACGCTTCCGTGCAGTTCCGGCCATGGAGAATGGTCTCGACCCTGACGCGATGGAAGCGCGACTCTTCGAGCTTTCAAGACTCAAGCGCCGTCTGCACCGTAGCATACCCGAAATACTCAAGCTCAAGGACAAAATCACGGAAAACCTCTCCTTTCTTGATGCCTGCGGGCTGGATGAACACCGCCTGGATAAGCGGGAACGGGAACTGGCTCGCAAACTCCACGCCACGCTGGAGCGTTGCAACGCGCAACGCCTAGAAGCGGCGGAAAGTTTTTGCGCCGCGCTGGAAAAAGAATTGGCAGGGTTGGGTTTTTCCGAACATGTCCGCGTGGAGCCGGAACACACGCCCTGCGAAGTCTGGCCCGCTGTGGAAGAGAGGGGGAAAACGCTTTGCCCCGCCTGCGTGGAGGAGCGCTATCGTCTGCTCTGGTCACCCAACCCTGGTCAGCGGCCTCAGGCGCTTGACAAAATCGCGTCCGGTGGAGAACTTTCCCGTTTTCTGCTCGCCGTAGTGGGAATACAGCAGGCAGGGGAGAATTCCACGCTTGTTTTTGACGAAGTGGACGCCGGTGTTGGCGGAATTACGCTCAACCGCTTGTCTGACAGACTGACGGCCCTCGCCAGGCGCCGTCAGGTACTGCTCATCACGCACTGGCCGCAACTTGCCGCGCGGGCCACCAAGCATTTCCACGTTTTTAAGGAAGAAAGAAACAGTGAAACTTTTACCTTCTGTCAGACGCTGGATGCTCAGGCCAGAGCCGCGGAACTTCGCCGCATGGCGGGCGAAGAATTTTAATACTCGCCGTGATGGTACGGAACGCGATGCAGAATGGCCTCCGCACGGTAGAGCTGCTCAAGGAGCAGCACACGCGCAAGTTCATGCGGAAGAGTCTGCGGGCCAAAAGCAAGAAGGTAGCGCGCCTTTTCTCGCACGGAAGAGGCCAAACCGAAGGGACCGCCAATGATAAACGCAGGGCGGCGCGTTCCATCTGTGGACATTCTTTCCAAAAAGCGTGAAAATTCCACCGAGTTCATGGAGCGTCCCCGCTCATCAAGGCAGATCGCGATATCCCGCGGCTCCAGCGCAGAAAGAATACGTTTGCCTTCCTCCTCGATACGGTCGGCGGGCGAAAGCGCCGTGTCTGGATCGCGGAGAACGGTGTCCGTCACTTGACGCCAGCGAACCAGTCTCTCCAGGTAGTAGGCGGAGGCCTCCTTCCAGAAGAGCATGCGCGGTCTGCCTACCGTGATGAGGCGTAAGGGTTTCAGGCTCATGAAGACACTATAAACACAGCGCTCCGCGGAGACAAGTATGTTCCTTTCTTTTTCCGAAGCGGTATGTATCTTGAAAAGAGGCGGAGTCCTCATCTACCCCACGGAGACATTCTTCGGTATCGGTTGCCGCTTCGACAACGAGGAAGCCATCCTGCGAGTGTTCCGTATCAAGCGCCGCGCACTGTGCAAGCCTCTGCCCCTCATCCTGACCAACGCCGATCAACTTGCGCTGGTTGCCACCGTCCCCCCCCCGCTGACCGAAGATGTTGCGGAACTTGCCCGTTTCTGGCCCGGGCCGCTCACCCTGCTTCTGCCTGCCAGAAGTGCCTTGCCCGAAGCGCTTACCGCCGGGACAGGGAATATCGCCGTGCGCGTGAGTTCCCACCCCGTAGCCCGCGGGCTTGTGGAGTTCTGTGGCTTTCCCATTGTCTCTACCAGTGCGAATATCAGCAAAGAAAAACCCGTCACTTCCGCCGCAAAACTCAATCCAATGCTCCTGACCGCACTTGATCCTAAGAAAGATGGCGTTCTTGATTTTCCACCCGCTCCTTCCGGCACGCATTCCAGCACGCTTGTCCGCCCTCTCGGTTCTCATGCTCTCGAAATCCGCCGCAACGGCGCTTTTTCACTGCTCAAACTCAAAAAAGCCGGCTTCACTATTTTTTATAAGGAGAAAGTATGAATCACCCCCGTTACTGTCCTTCCTGTGGCGCTCTCGTACTCAAGCACAGCAATCCTCTCCCTACGGCGGACGTGGTCATTTACGATAAAATCCGCGGCATTGTACTTATCCGGCGAAGGAACCCGCCGATGGGTATGGCACTTCCCGGGGGCTTCATAGAGGAAGGCGAAACTGTCGAACACGCCGCTGTTCGCGAAATGAAGGAAGAAACAGGGCTGGACGTCCGCCTCTGCGGTCTGCTTGGTGTCTACTCTCACCCCCTGCGCGATAATCGTTGCCACATCATGACCACTGTTTTCGTCGGTCAGGCTGAATACCCTGAACTCCTGCGGGCCGGGGACGACGCGGCCATCGCGACCTATTACCCCCTGAACGCCCTCCCCGACCACTTGTGCTTCGACCATGCGCGGGTGATCGAACATTTCCGCGACTACCTGGCCGGGCGTCGCCCCCTTCTGCCCTGCGCGGAAGATCCTGACGAAACGTTCGGCGACATTCCCTATTCCCGCCCCTTCTAAAACCTTTGGAGAGCAACACGTGTTCCGACATTCCCCTCTCGCCTATCAGGACGGCTGGATTCGTGAATATTTCAGCAGTCAAACCGCCGGCGCCGAGTTCATACTGCCCTGGTTCATGGATACCTGCTTCACCGCGCTTGCGCGCATCCGGTCGATTTTTACGGCGCTCGAACTTAAAAGGATTGTCATGGCGCATAAAAATATTCTCCTCGACACTTCACATCTGCGCCTCGCCCACCTTCTCCTTCAGGTAAGCGAACACAGTGAACTTTCCGCGCTGGAAGGCAAATTCCGCCAGCTCGACGACACCGAGGCCGCTGTCCTCATACTCTGGGCCGCTTCCTTCTGGCGTAGCCCGCTTGGCGTCGAAGATGCTCTGGAGTACGCTCTCGCCCAAAATTCCCTCTACTGACGTGCCTTTTTCATGGCCGCCCCTGTTCGCCAGCGCACGGTCTTTCTTTTTGGCGCACTCTTCATGCTGGGCGTGGGCGCGTATCTGTGCTTCAGCCTGCTCTGGCGCGCACCGTTTCCGCTTCCATGGCGTCTAGGGCTTACGGCGCTACTCCTTTCGCTCTCTCAGTGCCCCATAGGGATCCGTGTACTTATCCTCCAACAGCCGAAAATAACTCGCCGAATTCTGCTGGTGTGCGGCTTCCTTTCCTCCGCGTTCACAATTCTCTTCTGGCTGGTTCTCATTCGTGACGCACTTCTCTGTCTCCTTTTTCTTTTTAGCGAAATCAGGCTCTTCCCGAGCGTTCAAGCCATCTGCCTTTCCATCCCCGTGGAACTCGGCATGGCGGCGACCAGCCTTGCACTGGCAGCCTTGTGCCTGTGCCATGTCCTGCGCGTCCCGCGCACGGTGCAAAAAGAAATTAACCTCCCGCTGCTTCCCAAAACGCTGGAAGGACTCCGCCTTGCACACCTGAGCGACCTGCACATAGGCTCCTCCGTCCGCAAAAACTGGCTGGAAACGGTAGTGAACAGGGTCAACGCCCTGGACACGGACTTCGTTTTTATCACCGGCGATCTCGTCGACGGCCCGGTCGAACAGTTAGCTGAACAGCTTCACCCCCTCGCCAGGTTGCGGGCAAAATACGGCGTACTCCTCTGTCCGGGTAATCACGACTACGACTCCGGTCTGCGCCACTGGGTCTCACTCTGGAAATCCTGGGGGCTATGTACGCTTATCAACGAACACAAAGTTTTTTGTGTGCGCGGCGAAAACGTGATTGCAGGCGGCGTTGCCGACCCTCACGCCGCTAGTTTTCATGGCTTTGACACTCCCAATACCCGCCGGGCTTTTAAAGGAGCGCCGGATGGTTTTCGCCTATTGCTCTCACACCGTCCGGGCGAAGCAAAAGAAAACGCCTCCCTGGGCTGTCAACTCCAGCTTTCCGGGCACACGCACGGCGGACAATTTTTCTTTCTCTTTCCCCTCATCTCCCGCTTGAACGGCGGCTTTCGCGTCGGCGTCTACAAGATTGGGCCTATGCTCCTTCATGTCTGCCCAGGTACGGGCATATGGGGCTATGCGCCCATGCGCCTTGGCGTTCCTGCCGAAATCAGCCTTCTGGAGCTGACACGCGAAAAAACGCCTGAACCATAACTGCGATGCTCTTGTTTGATTTCCTGAATTTTCTCTTTCAGCGGCTCTGGACTCACCGAAACCCTCTTCACCATGTGCCGTCCGTGGAACTGCGCTCTTCATCGTGTTTTTCAGTATCGTTGAAATGGGCACCCCCCTGGTGTTCCCGACAACTCTGTCATGGTCTGTCTCCCTTGGAATAGTGGTCAGTATACTGCCGTTTGACTTTGCTTCTTATCATCTTTGCTCTTCAGGACAAACTTTTGGCAGTGTCTGCAACGTTAACAGAGTCGGCACTCGCGTTGATGCTGGAAGAGCCTTCTTCAACCCTAATGGGGATCTGGTTTCCAACTTCGGAATTAATGAATAAAAATGAGAGCTTCGTCTGTACAAAAATTCAACGCTGTGATAGGGAAGATAACAGGTCAGGTACGTGTCCTTCTGTTTTTTTTTTGCAAACTCACCGCAACTAAAGGAGTTTATGTTATGCGTAAAGCCTTTCTTGCCCAGGCTCTGGTTCTGACACTTCTGTTGCCCGTCGCCGCCTCCGCAGCAGACTACAAACCTGAAGTTGCCGCCCACCGTGGCGCCAGCGGCTATATTCCCGAGCATACCCTGCCCGCCAAGTCCATGGCCTATGCCATGGGTGTGGACTATGTGGAACAGGATGTGGTTATGACCAAGGACGGCAAGCTTATGGTCATGCACGACATTCTTGTGGACACCACCACAGATGTGGCAAAAAAGTTCCCCAACCGTCATCGCGAAAATGGCCGCTACTATTCTTCGGACTTCACCTTTGACGAACTTCGCTCCCTGCGCGTAACCGAACGCTTCAACCCCAAAACGGGCAAGGCCGTGTTTCCGAACCGCTTCCCGGATTCTCCCATCGCCTACCAAATTCCTTCTCTTGAAGAAGAATTCTATCAGGTGCAGGGCCTGAACAAGTCCACTGGCAGGAATGTCGGCGTGTATGTGGAAGTAAAGGAACCCGACTTTTTCATGGCTCAGGGGCTGGACATACTCAAGGCCACCATTGACACCCTTACTAAGTTCGGCTACAACACCCCGGACAGCAAGGCAATCCTTCAGATTTTTGACTACGAGGCTGTGCTTCGCTCCCGTGAACTCGGCTGGAAAGGACAGCTCTGCATGTTGGTTGACGCCGAAGGACAGGGCGCCAAGGACGACAAGGCACGCCACGCCTGGTTAACTACTCCGGAAGGCATCAAGGAAGTCTCCAAGTACGCCACCATTTACGCACCCAACTTCAATCTTCTCGCTGTGCCCACAGCCGATGGCAAAGGCTACACCCTTTCCAAGCTCGGTGATCTTGCACGGGAAAACGGCATGAAGCTCCATTCCTGGACACTGCGCAAGGATTCTCTGCCCAAGGGCTTCAAAGACTTCAACGAAGTTCTTGACGTGTCCTTCAAACAACTCAAAGTGGACGGCATGTTCTCCGACTTCCCGGATCTTCTTGTGAACTATCTCAAAGAAAACAAGTTACGCTAGAGCGATGGTAGAAGATACTCAGTTGAAAAAGAGATACTTTTTCAGCTGAATAGGTTTCAAACGGAGAGATGGCAGAGTGGTCGATTGCGACGGTCTTGAAAACCGTTGAGGGTAACACCTCCGGGGGTTCAAATCCCTCTCTCTCCGCCAGAAAAAAGTTTCAAATAGTCCCACAAAGGCTCAAAACCCTTGTGGGACTTCACTTTTTTAAATTCTGATAGTCTCATAGAATGTCAGTTGAATCTTGTCCATATCAGCGCTGGAGGTGTACAAGAACATGTATGGAAACGAAGAAGCCGGTAAATAGATTCACCCATACATGTTTGTGGATGTTTTTATGAGAGGAATCAACAGGTTAAGTGAGACAAAAATTAAAAATCTGCGCCCCGCTGACAAAAAACAGGAGTTCAGCGACGGCGACAGGCTTTGGCTTGTCGTTTATCCGTCGGGGAAAAAAGTTTGGAGGGTCAAGTGGAAGGTGAACTATAAACAAGACCAGTACACTATTGGTCATTATCCTTCCTTTTCCCTGAAACAGGCCAGAGAAGAAAGGGACAAGGTCACAGCCCTGCTGGAACGTGGAATCAACCCCAATGACCAAAGAAAGGCTGACCAGAAGTTTGCCGAAGAGCAACTTGAAAAAAACACTCGCACGTTTCGAGTTGTCGCGTTGGAGTGGTATGAAAAAATGACCAAAAATCAATCGAAAGCTACCAGACGCATGAAAAAGCAGCGGCTAGAAAATCACGTTTTTCCTGTCAAAGGATACTATATTCATAAATCATAAATGTACTGGGTATAAAATTTATAACAGTCGAGACATAAAAAGCATCGAACATCACTTCGTGTAGGTATTTGATATTTGATGTTTAAATCAGCAGGTTTCTTTTTTAGAACCTTTATACGAAATACGTTGCGAAAAAAAGACCAGTCAAGAGGTATCATGTTTTCAGAAGAACATCTTGGGCAACGCATAGGTTTTTCCCTGAAGTGAAAATTTCGAAGATGCCAGCCTTTCTTGTGTTCCGATGGGGATGGAGTATACTGACTCCCGTCCATAGTGATGGTCTCCTGAGGGAGCTGACGTTGTTATTACCTTCCTTCTATCACAGAGAAGCGTCCCAATAGAGAACTTTTTTTCTGCCCCTTGTCCAAGCTAGTCAAATCGACCGCTTTCAGAAAGCGCCACTAAAAAAGCACAAACAACAAGGGCTACGATTGCGAAAAAAGTTTTCATGATAGTCCTCCTAGTAATCGTAATAATTAGTTTGAGATAGATAACTCGAAAAGAAGTCTAATGGAAGTTATAGTTATTATCTACCTCCACATTTTTTCTGTTGTTTTTTTAGGAGAAAAAAAATCAGGTGAACTATGTATATATTAGTATATTTTTTAAGTCAAGAATCTTGCTACTCATGAGACATGGAAAATAACCCATTCCTCAAGTTGACCACAGGAACCGTCATCCTCCGAGGGCGCAGAAAAAGCCACCTCACTCAACAGAGCCTGGCAGAACAGGCTGACCTTCAACGGGTATACATCAGTCATTGACCTTTGGAAAATACACAGTGACTCTCAAATTTTGGTGTACGGAAGGAGAAGCTGCTTTCACCCTGCGATCCCTTAGGATTTCTGGCAAAGAAACGTACTTTTCGTAGAATTTGTATACAGCTATATACTTTTCGGGTCAACCTTACTCGCATGTGAAAAATTTTATTTCGTTTTTTTTTATTTCAAAGTATTAGAAAGTTATCCTCGTCAAACATCGAAAACGTGAATGATTCCCAAGAAGGCGCTTGACATAATTTGCAAAGAAATGTATACAAAAATATACTTTTAACTGCTTAGGCAAATTTTAGGATAGAAGGAGGCTTTTTTATGCTGAAATTTTTTGGTGTGGTAATTTTGGCGATAGTAGCGTGGATTGTGGTAAGAAAGGTGAAATCTACAGGTAAAGATTCTCAGATCTCCTCCCTCGTTGGGGGAGGCGAGCTGAAACAACTTTTTGAAGCGGCACAAAAAGGGGATGCTTCGTCTCTAACAAAGGTTCTCAATACGGGATTTGATGTAGATGCTAGACTGTTTGGAAAGACGGCACTGATGGTCGCCTTGGATAATGGACAAAGTCAAATAGCTAAAATACTACTCGACAAAGGGATAGATGTTAATATAAAGGATAATAAAGGATTGACTGCACTAATGTACGCAGGAATGAATGATAATATTGAAGTTGCTAAACTCTTACTTGATAAAGGAGCAGATGTAAACATAAAAACAGATACAGATTTTGAATGTGCTGATACAGCTCTGCATTGGGCAGCATTTGAAGGGAATGATGACATTGTCGAACTGCTACTTGATAATGGCGCAGACCCAAATATAACAAACGTTGATGGTCAAACGCCATTGATGTATGCCTTGAGAAAAGGACATAGTAAAGTAGCTAGAAAACTACTCGACAAAGATATAGATGTTAATATAAAGGATAGAATTGGAAAAACGGCACTAATGTACGCAGTACTGTGTGATGACATTGATGTTGTTAAACTCATACTTGATAAAGGAGCAGATGTAAACATAAAAAATAACTATTCTGAAACAGCACTGATGCATGCATTAATAAAAGAAAATATTGAAATTGTCAAACTGTTACTTGACAGAGGTGCAAATATTAATGTTCGTGACAAGAATGGAAAGTCAGCTCTTATGTATGCAACGGAATTTAAGGATAAAAAACTAGTTGAATTACTTAGGCAATATGAAAAAAACTAACTTATAATTGCAAGAACAAGAACAAGTTTAATATCCTGCGGTAGAAGCCTGAAAAAAAATCTGTCATGGATTGAAGGAGGCAGAAAGTGTCACCTTAGAAATGAAAATTTCATCTTCACTTGCCTGAACTTCATGATGTTTTTCTGAAAAATCTCAAAGTAACACTCTCAGGAGGTTTTTTATGCTGGAACTTTTTGGTGTTGTAATTTTGGCGATAGTAGTGTGGATTGTGGTAAGAAACATGAAAGTTTCAAGGAAAATAAAACAATTTTTTGAGGCGGCAAAAAAAGGGGATGTTTCGACTCTAACAAAGATCCTTGATTCGGGTTTTAATGTAAATGCTACATTGAATGGATATACTGCATTGATGGTTGCTTTTATTAATGGTCATGATAAAATAATAAGAACGTTACTTGACAAAGGAATAGATGTTAATATAAAAGATAATGAAGAAAATACAGCATTGATATGCGCAACATTGTTTAATAACATTGAGGGTGCTAAATTAATACTTGATAAAGGAGTAAATGTTAATGAGAAAAATATGCATGGTGCAACACCTTTGATGCTTGCAGCGATTGCAGGTTATGATGATATGGTCAAATTACTACTTGATAACGGTGCTGACCAAACTATGACGAATCTCAACGATAATCGTAAAAATGCTCTGATATATGCGATCGAAAATAAACATACCGATGTTGTAAAACTACTCATTAATGATGGTGCAGATGTTAACTGTACTGATTATGAGGACAATTCCGCGTTATTTTATGCTGTTGTAAAATGAAATATTTATATTGCAAGAATGTTGCTCGATAAAGGTGCTTATGAAGGAAAGAAGGCTGCTTTTCTATATGCAATAGAAAATGGAGATTATGATCTTGTCAAGCTTCTACTTGAACATGGTGCAGACGTAAAAGCAAAAACATCTAATGGAGAATCGACTCTAATGTTAGCAACAAAACAAAAAGATAAAAGAATAGTTGAACTGCTTAAAAGCTATCAATCATCATAAGTCGAGCGAGTCGGAAAGAGTGTCACTTTAGAAGAGAAAATCCTGATTCTATTCAAAAGAGACACTCTTCTAATACAATAGTCTAGAACAATTATCCTATCGCGAGTATACGTATGTAACTATGGTACTTCTAAGATTAAGACCAAACGTTTTTTACAGTAAGCTCTTTTTTTCTACAATCACTCTTTTTCGAGAGGATGCTTTGTTTATATCAAGGTAGCCCAGGTATGGCCAATTATAGAAGAAGGTATGGACTTTTCCACTGTAAAGTTCGTATATTCGGTATATTATAACGAAAACAACTAGATATAACATATCTATAGAATAAAGGAGTGAGGCCATAATGAAAAAAGATAATACAGACAAGAAAAAAGGATATTTTGTTCTATTTTTCCTCTGGCCTTTTTTATTATTAGCTATTTTATTTGGCGG
>CAZWBH010000005.1:75188-82825 GCA_964632155.1 uncultured Mailhella sp. | reverse complement strand
GCGCGGGAGAGGCGGCGCCGCCCTAACGCCGTATCAGCCAAAAAGAACCCCGCGCGCATTTATCCATTCCCAAGATGATGCTCCAGTAGCATTGAAATTTCGTTTTTGAGGCTTGTAATGGCGTTTTCCATGCCGTCCATGCGGCCGCACATGGCCTTCATATCGCCGCGCAGTTCGGAGAGGGAGAGTTCGATGGCGTGCATAGCTCTGGCGTCCGGCACGGATTCCAGGCGTTTTTCCAGGTTTTCCACGCGTCCCTCAAGGGCCTCCTGGGCCTCAAGGATCTCCGCGTGGTCTTCCTTTGAGACAAAGCGCCGCGAAAGCTCCCACAGGCACCAGCCGCAAAGTATGGTCGCGGCTATGCTCAAAATGGGCCACCAGCGGTTAACTTCGTCTAAAAACGCGTCCATGAACTACCTTTTTTCCTTTTATGCGTGGCGGGAGCGCTGTTTTGACGCCGTATCAACCAAAAAGAACACCGCGCCCTGCGCCACAGCTTTCACGAGATCCTCGTTCACCCGCTTCCCCGGGAGTTTGCCCCACTTTGCCCAGGCGTTTTTGCGCGCTTCGCTGAGCGTTCTCAGGGCGGCGTCGCAGTCGGCGTTCAGCTTGGCGATCTCGTCCTTGCTGAGCAGGCGGCTCTCAAAGGCCCGGGAACGCCGCTTCATGACTATGTTTAACGCGCGCTCGGCCCGGCGGTAGTTTTCATCGCCCTCCAGAAAGCTCAGGCGCCTTTTCACTTGTTCGCGCCGGATTTCTTTTTTGCACTCGTCGCAGTAATGCCGCAGCTTTTGTTCCCCGGACTCAAATTCACAGCCGCAACGTTTGCAGGTTTTTTGCATACCTTCGCCCTTTTTCAAATTCGATGAACTATCCCTTGCCGCGATCCTTCCCCGACCGCTTGCCCGCCCTTCCTTATCCGCCGGAGGCGCGGGCGGTAGCCCGCTGATAGCTCGTTGCCCGCGCGCATGGCGGCTTGCCGTCTGCGCATGGTTGCGGGCGACGAGCGGGGAAGGTCACAAGGCAGGGCAAGCCGCCTCGACCAAGTGGGACTAAGACGTCCAGCGCGGGAGAGGCGGCGCCGCCCTAACGCCGTATCAGCCAAAAAGAACCCCGCGCTATCCTATCCAACGGCAAACAACTGCCTCATATCTTCCTGCCCTTTGAACTCAGCGCTGGAGCGGTACATGGCCAGCCAGCGGGACTGTTCAGGCGTTAGGGTTTCACCGGCCTGGGATCGGGCGGTGAGGTTTTGGTACAGGGCGTAGCGTTCACGGCTGGAGGCCGGAACGGTGAAGGTTTCAGTCATGCAGGCTTGAGCCTCTTCCCGGGCGCGTCTGGCCTCTTCCGGGGAAAGTGTGCCCATGTCTGCCTTGCCGCACGCGGCGCGCCGGGCCTCTTCCAGTTCAAAGGAGCTGTGAGCTTCGACGGCGCGCCTGGGCAGGGGCTGTTCCCGCTCGATCTCCGCGGCGCGCTTGAGGTGGTACTCCATGATTTCCCGGGCCGCGTTGCCAATGCCGTGCTTCTTGCCCAGCCTGCGGATCTGCGCCGCTTCAGCTTTCACAGAGCGCGCCGCAAGCCTCCCGGCCGCAGCAAGGTCGCGCCGCTCGTCCGCACTCAAGCTGTCCACGCACAGGGCGCGGCAGAGGAAAAGCCCGTCGAGGTAGACATAGGCCGTGTCCGGCTGTCGGCGGTCAAGGCGCACTTCTGCAAGCCTGCCCATGACCTCGGCCCGGCCGAACTCGGCGGCAAGGTACAGCCGCCCGCCCACGCTCACCCCGTCCTTGCGGATCACCCGCTCGCCCGCCACGGGAAGCAGCAGCATGTCCAGGGCCGCCCGGTAGCTTTCCGGGATCCGCCGCGCCGTGTCCGCGCATTCGCAGAGTTTCTGGTACGGCGTCTTGCCGTGCAGACCCTCGTGCGGCCGGTGCAGGTACTTGGCGCAGGCCCATTCGTTGCAAAAGGCCTGGAGTTCCTCCGGCGTCATGGCAATGCTGATCTCAACGGCCTTGCCGCGCTTCATAAGCTGGTCAGCAAAGCTCTTGCGGCTCTCAATCTTGCGCCGCGTGGCCACGTCGTGCCCCAGGTAGCAGGGCGCCGCGGGCAAGAGGTCGTGGGAGAAGTTGCGGAAAACGCGCTCAATGGCCGGTTTCAGGTCAGGGCGGAAGGGCGGCAAGGCCTCGTGCCGGATGTCCAGGTCAGCGAAGAGCCGCACCATCTGGCGCGAGACGAATTCCTTGCCGTTGTCCGTCACCACAGCCTCCGGAACGCCCCAGTCCAGCAGGCAGTCCCGCGTGAGTTCCGCCACTTCCTGCGCCGTGGACCGCTCAGCCACGCGCAGTTTGACGCGCCGCGTAAACACCTCGATGACGCCCAAAATCACGTAGCGGCGGCCGTCAGAGAGCATGACGTCGCTGGGCGTGCCGTCGTACTCCCACAGCTGGTTCAGCCGCGTCACCGTGGCGTAAAAGTCGCCAAAGGCAGGCATGAAGCGGCTCTTCCACAAGTCCGGCGACTGCGTGAACTGGTACAGCGCCGGGTGTTCAGCTTTCCAGGCCCGCATCCAGCGCTGAAGGCCGCGAAGGGAAGGCAAAACCAGGCGATCCTCGGCGGGCCGCCGCGCGTTCTCCGCTCTCAGCTTGTCCAGGATGATGTGCGCCGCCGCTTCCGACATTCCGCCCATCATGGCCAGGACGATCTCCTTGACCTCTGGCTGACTGTCGATGGAACCCTTGCCGCGCCGCCCCTTGCCGTAGTCCCCGGCCAGGCGCAGAGAACCCTCGCACTTCACCGCCGCCTCCCAGTTGCGCAGCGTGTTCGGGCTGACGTGCGGGATTGCGGAAATGAGATCGGCGTCGGACTCGATCTCCCCGGCGTTCCAGCGCGTGGCAAAGGCCTCCACGCCCCGGGTCTGGGGCAGGCCGCTCATCCGGATGAAGGCCCGGCACAGGCAAAGCAACTGCGTCTTGGCGTCCGCCCGACCGCGGGCCTTGGCCGACCGCACGGCCTCCGCAGGCAGGCTGATCCGCTTGACCGGAACCTCCGCGGGCGGATCTTCCCGCGCCGCCAGAGCCGCCGCCAGCTTGATCCGCGTGGCCTCGGGCATGGAGCTGACAAGCCACTCCCGCCCCCCGCCTCTCCCGGCCCGCGGCCTCGACTCCCAGCCCTCGGATTTCGCACGGTAAAGCACTGCTCGTTCCGTCATTTCTAGCAACGAAGCCAGTTCTCGTGCTGTATATGTGTCATTAATTGCCATGCTATTTCCCTTCATCGCCAGCTTCCTCAGGCTGCGCTTCTTCCCTGAAAGCGAGGATCAAACAGGTACTTTTCAGGCACACCAACAGCACGGAGGGCATCCAGTACACGTGGACTGTGCCTTTTTCCTCGCACCGTGGCGGAAACAGCTTCCGCTGAAACACCTATGCGCCTTGCCAGTTCAGCCATGCTCAGACCGTGTTCAACCAGCACAGCCCGAATCCGACGGTGGGTCTGATATCGTCGGCATCCACACTCCTTGCGGTTCATACATTCTCCATGTGCCCGTTGATAAAATTGAGCGATCCGGATAAAGTGTTCCTAGTTATTGTTGAAAACTTCAACCGCTCGTGAGAGAGTTTTATATTTTTAGCTTAAACATTGCAAGCTAAAAATATCAACTTCGGAGTTAAATTTTCGCATTTTTTCTTAACTTGCTAGAATGAATACTTTTTCTCCACTTGGTAATTTCTGAGTTGTTTTCGGAGTTGTGCGTGGAAAAGTCGGAAAAATTTGATGCACGGTGGTTACGTATTTTAACTTGTACAGGAGCTAAAAGTGATTCTGCACTTGCCCGTATTCTTGGAATTTTGCCGCAGTCCGTCACAGCGGCCAGAAAGCGGGCTCAAATTCCTACAGGTTGGATTGAAAATATTTCAGAACAATTTAATATTTCAACGGACTGGCTATTTTTTGGACGCGAACCCATGCGCCCTGGAGAGCCTGATCCCGCCCCGGAAAAAGCCCAGGAAGCCGCGCCGCAGACCGCGTGCCCGCGCTGTGCCGATCTTGAAGCCGAACTGAAAAGAGAAAGGGAAGATCGCCGCGAACTGGCCGCGGAAAACCGCCAGCTTCACCGCGAAAAGGAAGAACTCTATCGCGAAAAGGAAGCCCTGCTGCGGGAAAACGGGGAACTGCGTGAGAAGATCGCCCGGCTGGAAGAGCGTAAAAGCGCGGCCTCCGGTCTTTCTGCCTGACGCAGGTAAAAGCCCCCCCCTCCGGTCTTTGCGCCTGACGCGGATAAAATCGCCCCCTCCGGTCTTTGCGCCTAACGCGGCGAAATAACGACATTATGTTCGGTAGTTGTGGCGAACATGGCGGCGATCCGAGTTCTGTGGAATTCTGCCATCAGAAAAAAACAAACCCCCTTGCGCCGTGTCCGTCCGGCATAAGGGGGCGTTTCTTACCAAAATAAAGTATACCAAAACTATGTGTCGTTTTCACCCGCAAGACGCAAATCAGGCCAAAAACATCTGTCGCGACATTTTAGACACTCGCCTCGCTTTTTTCTCCTGCTATCGTTTATAACCTGCTGTTCTCATGAATCTTTCTTCCCGCTATATCCCCGTAACTCCCATTTAATCCCCTTTCCCCTTTACTCCAAAACTATCAGTCGTGGCACAATATTCCATATTTTTTCCTTGGGAAAGAGGGGCGCTTGCGCATCCATGGCACTACCCTTGCGAGAAAGAGAAAAACGGAGAAACGCCTCCGTCAGGCCTCATGGTTTACCATATTTTCCAGACGCTTGCTGAGAAAGCTGATGGGTAAGGTGAGGGCAAGGTATAGGAATCCCAAGAAGATATAACCTTCAAAGAGTCGGAAGTTGATGGCGGTTATCTCTCTGATAGTCTGGGTCAGTTCTATGACGGCGATCATGGAAAGCAGAGAGGAATCCTTGATAATGGACGCCAGCTGACCGGTGAGTGCCGGCGCGGTGAGGAGCGTCAACTGGGGGAGCCACACAAAGCGTACGGTTTGCCACCTGGTAAAGCCCACGGCGCGGGCGGCTTCCAACTGCTCCCTGTCCAGTGACTGCACGCCACCTCGCAGAATCTCGGCAATATACGCGCCTTCAAAAATAGAAAGGATGAGTACGCCGGCCAGGAAACGGTTTTCCACACCCCAAGCCGTGCCAAAGATGTAGAAGAAAAGGTAAATCTGCATGATGAGCGGCGTACCGCGAATGAGCGTCACATAGAGGTGGCAGAGATAGCGGATCATAAGATTGGAACCGAGCTGCCCCAACGCGCTGAGAATGCCGAAAAGGAAGCTGAGGACAAAGGCGCAGACGCCCAGGGCCAGCGTTAAGAGAAAGCCGTCCAGGAGTCGGATGCGGTACGTTTTCACAAAGGAAAAATCAAGGACAAGACCGATGCGCTCCACGGAAATCCAAAAAAGCGCAATGAGCAGGAGGCAAGCCAGAACTGTGTTCAGGCTTGCCACCGCAATGGAAGACCGTTTCCCCGGTTGCTCAGTCAAATATGCCTTGAGTTTGGTCATCAGTTCTCCATGTTGAAGAACCAGGTAAAGCCCCACTGATCAAAAATGGCTTTTTCTTCCGACATATACTTCTTTGTCAGTTCTTCATAGCCACCCTGCTTTTTGAATTCCGCAAGGAAGGCATTGAGTTCCTTAAGGAGTTTGGTATTGCCCTTCTTTACCGCAATACCCCATTTTTCAGGTTCCTGGAAGGGGATGAAAACAGCCGTTGTGGTGTCTTGGAATTTTGCCCAGTTGCGATAGATGGTCAGCTGATCGTAAAGGAAACCGTCCGCCTTTCCCTGAGCGACTTCGGTAACACAGGCGCTTTCATCGGGAAGGCCGATAACCCTGGCCTTGGGCAGATGAGTTGTGGCGTAGAAATAACCGGTGGATCCGGTTTTCACCGCCACTTTCTTCCCGGGCTGATTCAAGTCTTCAACAGATTTGATGCCGGAATTTTTGTTGGCCAGAATTGCCAGGTGGCAGTTGGCATACGGGTCTGAAAAATCCACAGTTTTCAGACGATCCTTGGTGATGGTCATGGAAGAGATCACCATATCGGCCTTGCCCGTCTGCAGAGAGGGAATAAGTCCGTCCCAAGAGATATTTTCCACCTTGACATCATAGTCCGCGTATTTGCCAAAGGCATTGACAATATCCACGCTGATTCCAACGGGCTTTCCGGCTTCATCCTTGGCCTCAAAGGGGGGATAGGCCAGTTCCATGGCAACAACGAGCGTTTTGCTCTGTGCCGACGCCTGGTGTTCGGAAATGGTCAGAAAGGCGAGAGTGAGCAGGGTTGTGATCAGAATACAGGTAAATTTTTTCATGCGCTACCTCCGTTGAACGTTTGTTAGAGCGCAGGGCAGGGCTTAACGGTCGCTTCCCCATGCGCCTCCCTTGTGTAAAATGACGCCCGCCGGGCAGTACGCCACGCAGTTGCCGCACTCATCGCAACGATTGCCCTCAATGCGGTACCTCTTCCCTTCAGGCGCTATGGCGCTGAACGTGCAGACCTCTGCGCAGATCCCGCAACCTGTGCAAGCATCAGTAATAGTCAGGCCCGGCACGGGAATGGGAAAGTCTCCGTACTGGAAGCGGAAGCGCTCCAGCTTGTGATCTCGAAATTCCTTTTCAAAGTCGTAATCAAAAACTTCGCCCCAGGCGCGATAAACCACAAAGGTTGTCATTGCCGGATAGCGTTTCTGATCCGCGATGCAGTAGGCAAAAGAAGCATCGTTTTTGGCCTTGATTTTCTCCATGGGCACTTCTCGCACATCCCCTGTGAGGCGTACAAAGTAACCCGCCTCAAAGTGCAAATTCCCTTCGGCTGTTTCTTTCACGGCGCTATTGGCGCAAAGTCCGCACACCGATACCGTTCCACCCTCTTTGAGTTGCCTATAAAAGGGCTTGGTATTGGCCGTCATGAAATAAAGGCCTTCATCATCATGGGTGAGAAAGTGGGCTATTCTGGTTTCCGGGTAAGCCCCGTTTACCGTGGCAAAGGTGCAACAGCCTATTCTGTCAAAAAGAGTGTAGATTTCTTTGATGGTCATGGGGCCTCCGTCGGGAATGCGGAAAAAGTGCCTTGGCATATCTTCATAACAACGTTATTCTTATGGAGAGGGGATTCTTTTGTAAAGTAAGCACTTTTTTGTACGTCAGTTTCCGAAAGGAAACCATGAAACGGGAGAATGCGACATGGAACGAAACCTGCCCGTCTGCCCTGTGGAAATAAGCCTCATGCTCATTGGAGACCGCCGGAAGGTTCTCATTCTCAGGGGGCTTATGGAGGGAACGTTGCGCTTTGGCGAACTCAAGAAATCTGTGGGCGCGGTTTCCCAAAAGGTGCTGACGGCCAAACTACGGCAGATGGAAGAAGATGAACTTTTAACGCGCAAAGTTTTTGCCGAGGTTCCTTCTCGTGTGGAATATACCCTTACGGAGCTGGGCCGCAGTCTGAAGCCTGTGCTTCTTGCCCTTCAGGCATGGGGAGAGGAATACCGCAGAAAGGTACGGAAAAGCGCAAGAATGGACGATGCTTGAACCTTTTTTAATCCTCAGGGATGCCTTAGATCATGATCCGTGTAACAAATGAATAAAGGGTAAGATGAAAT
>CAZWBH010000005.1:55142-75088 GCA_964632155.1 uncultured Mailhella sp. | reverse complement strand
AGGGATGCCTTAGATCATGATCCGTGTAACAAATGAATAAAGGGTAAGATGAAATTCCAACCGTTCGGCAATGACAAGCTGCTACACCTGTAATGTTATGCCAAGCACGGTACTCTTTTATAGAAAAGTATGTTACGACACAGGTTGCGACAGGCTCTTTCCCATTTATTCTTTTCTCTTCATTCTCTTTTGTATTTGACAGGAGTCTCTTTTTTTGGTTATCTGTAATTAAATTTTCTACAAAGGAGTGTGCTATGGACGATTATTTGAAACATGCTATAGAATTAGTGAAGGTTCAGGCTTCTGTGCGCGTTCTGTCAGAAGATGAAATGGGCGAAATGATCTCTTCTCTGGCAAGCAAACTCAAAAAACTGGATTGTGCTGAAGAACATGAGGAAGCCTGCGTTGCATCGGAGGCTCCTGCGGTGGACGCAAAGCGTTCCATAAAAGAAAAGAGTATCGTCTGCCTGGAATGCGGCAAGACCTTCAAAGTCATCACCAAAAAACATTTGGCCATGCATCAGCTTGATGCTGCCTCTTACCGTGAAAAGTGGGGTCTCAAAAAGGGAATACCGCTTACCTGCAAGGAACTCCAGCGTATCCGTCGACAGAAGATGAAAGACATGAAACTCTGGGAAAAGCGCGCGCTTGCCCGCAAGACCGCTTCCAAATAAACCTTAGGGCGTATTCACACTAAACCAAAGGGCTTCGATGATCCATCATAGGGTTACGAAGCCCTTATCTGCTCTGGTTTTGACGTGGTCTGGTAGCAACTTATGTAAAAGAAGAGAAAGTTCGTTTTGATGGAGCCACAAATAATCCATCACCCGGGCGCCATCACGGAGTTCTTCATGGAAATGTACAAACTGCGTCATTGACACAGAACCGTACTTCTCAATCTTGCCGTGAAACCGGGCAATATCTCCGGGCTTGCCGTTTCATGGGTTCTTCATGAGATACGTTTTATAGGAAATAGCTGGGGTACCGCGCATGAAAAAAGTTATCGGCGTCATGCCGCTGTGGGATGAGGAAAAACAAAGTCTGTGGATGCTGCCCGGTTACCTGGGCGGCATTGCGGAAGCCGGGGGACTGCCGTTGCTCTTTCCTCTGAAGATAGAAGCCGACGCGCTGGAACAACTTTGCGGTATGTGCGATGGCTTCCTTCTGACCGGCGGGCAGGACGTAAACCCGGCGCTCTATGGTGAGGAGCCGTTGGTCGGACTTGTGGAACCATGCTCCATGCGGGACAATCTGGAACAACAGGTTCTGGAATATGCGCTTTCCAGAAATAAAGCGGTGCTGGGCATCTGCAGGGGCATCCAGTTCATTAATGTGGCGCTTGGCGGCACGCTGTATCAGGATCTCCCGATGCAGCATCCGTCGAACATCGAACATCGCATGTCTCCACCCTATGACAGGGTATGCCACGAGGTACACATAGCGAAGGATACGGAACTCTATCAGCTCCTTCAGATGGAAACACTGGGGGTGAATAGTTATCACCATCAGGCGGTTCGGGCGCTGGCGCCAGGCCTCAGGGTGATGGCAAGGGCAAGGGATGGCCTTGTGGAGGCCGTGTGCATGGAAACTCAGAAATTTCTCTGGGCGTTGCAGTGGCATCCCGAATTGTCGTATAAGACGGACGAACACAGCAAAAAGGTTTTCGCGGCGTTTGTTGGACACTGTTAGCGAAAACTATCGCTGGGATGTCGTGTTAGAGTGACAAATTATTTCAAAGGTGACACAGAGATGCCGCGTGGAAGTATTATGGAAATCGTATGCATGAAATGTGGCTCAGAGGCATGAGTCAAAAATGGAAATTTGCATAATTCGCAGAGGTATAAATGTTAAAACTGCGGCTACCGATTTACTAAAATGACACCAACGGAAACCAAAAACAGATAAAAATTTGGCTTTAATTTTATTTTTATCTGGATTATCGATGAGAATGCCTGCTAAAATTGTTAGAGTCAGCGCAGACTAGTTAAGGTGGCTAAAAAAGTGGTATGAAGAAACAAAAGATTTTGCTAAAGAGCATGCTGAGAAAGTTTACGAAAAGGTTGAGATTGATGAGATGTATCATTTTATATTAAAAAAGCAACCTATATAGATATGGAAAGTTATTGATGATTTCACTAGAGCATTCATTGGATGGATTTGTGGGGATCGTAGTACAAAAACACTCGAAAAATTAGCTTAAAAAGCAAATACATTAAAAGTAAAAAGAGTTTACACAGATAAGTATGTTCAAAATACAGAAACAATAGGAGCAAAAGCTTTACGACAAGGGAAACAACATACCTTTTTCTGTTGAACAAGGTAACCCTTTACAACGGCATTGTTTAGCGCGATTTCGGCGGCGGAGGAAAGTTAGTTGATCGATCTTTGGATAGGATAGAGATCAGTTTACGCTATTTTCAAGGTTTAGAATAAATGGGAGTCTGGATGAACTCTTATCACTTATAAGACGACACTCTCTCTGGAAGCCAGTTGCATTATGTGTGCGCCACGGGTATGCTTAACGAAAGAGCATAAGTTGATTATGTTTGGCCACCGCAACATTCGACGTTTTGTTACTTCCGATCACGCTGGGAAACTCATGGAATTTACGGAACAGGAACGGGCGGTTCTGCGCATCGTCCAGAGAGACGTGCCGGATACGCTTACGCCCTTTGCTGACATCGCTTCGATCGCGGGCGTCACGGAAGAGGAAGTTTTATCGCTTCTGAAGCGCCTTCTAACTTGCGGGGCCATACGGCGCTTTGGCGCAAGTCTCAAGCATCAGCGCACAGGATGGGCCTGCAACGCCATGGTGGCCTGGATGGCGGATCCTGGTGAAGTGGACGAAATAGGCCGTAAGGTCGCGGAACATCCGCGCATTTCCCACTGTTACTACCGACCGAGCAACTATGCGGAATGGCCGTACACGTTTTACACCATGATTCACGGCAAGAGCGAGGAGGACTGCATGGAAGTAGTTCGGGAACTCTGCCGCACAACAACGCTGAAACGCTACGAGATTTTGGAGAGCGAGAAGGAACTGAAAAAGATTTCGATGGTCTATTTTGCATGACCGCCAGAGAACGGCGGCAGGAGAGCTACCCATGCATACGCAACGTTCCGCTGAACTTTTTGCCCGGGCAAGAAAACTCATCCCTGGCGGTGTGAACAGTCCGGTTCGCGCCTGTCGCAATGTCCATGCCGATCCGCTTTTCATCGCTGAAGGCCACGGTTCTCATTTGATAACGGTGGACGGAGAAGAGTTCATTGATTTTCTCGGTTCATGGGGTCCAATGCTTGTGGGGCATGCCCACCCTCAGGTAACGGAAGCCGTTTGTACGGCTGCTATGCGCGGAACGAGCTACGGCGCACCATGCGAAGCCGAAGTCCGGCTGGCCGAGGAAGTCTGCGCGGCGTTGCCTTCCGTGGAAATGGTACGCATGGTCAATTCTGGCACAGAGGCCACGATGAGCGCGTTGCGTTTGGCCCGCGGCGTGACTGGCCGTGACAAGCTGATCAAATTTATCGGCGGCTATCACGGTCACGGAGACGCCTTCCTGGCCAGTGCCGGATCGGGTGTGGCCACATTCTCCATTCCGGGAACACCGGGTGTTCCCGCCGCAACTGTGGCCGACACATTGCTTGCTCCGTATAACGACCTTGATGCGGTGCGCGCAATCTTCGCAAACTATCCAGAACAGATCGCCGCGCTTTTCGTGGAACCCGTGGCCGGGAACATGGGGCTTATTCTGCCGCAGCCAGGATTTCTGAAGGGCTTGCGCGAACTATGCGCGCAACACGGCACGCTCCTGATCTTTGATGAAGTCATCACGGGATTCCGCCTGTCCTATGCAGGCGCCCAAGGGCGCTTTGGCATCCTTCCCGATCTGACAACCTTCGGCAAAATTATCGGCGGCGGTTTGCCTGTGGGAGCTTATGGCGGACGAGCGGAACTCATGCGTCATGCGGCCCCCGAGGGTGAAGTCTATCAGGCTGGTACACTTTCGGGCAATCCCCTGGCCATGGCCGCCGGTCTGGCCACGCTAGACATATTGAAGCGCGCCGATTACGCCGCATTGGAAGCCCGTGTTCATGATTTCGTGACAGAGCTTGAAGTCATACTTCGCGCCAAAGGAGTTCCCGTACAAATTCCCCATATGGCTTCACTGTTCACCGTGTACTTTACCGAGGCTCCGCTCATGGATTTCGAAGGGGCGCGCACCACGGATCAAAAGCTGTTTGAGGCTTTTTACAAGCAAATGCGCGCCCGGGGTATCTTCATGGCACCGTCGGCGTTTGAAGCCAATATGCTCTCCTTTGCGCACAGCGACGAGGATTTCAAAAAGGCCCTGGATGCCGCCAAAAAGGTAAAGTTTTAGAACCTGCCAACTATGCAAAGTGGTCTGGAAAAACAGTGCGTATTCTTATCAGCAACGATGATGGAATATTTTCCCCGTCTCTCCATCTTCTCCATGCGGCTTTGAGAGAAGCGGGTCATGAACTGCGTGTGGCAGCGCCCGATGTTCAGCATTCCGGCGCGAGCGCCAGTATAAATGTCCACGATCCTATCCTGACGCGAAGGGTTTCTTTTACGGATACCCTGGGGCAAACTTTTGTGGGCGTTGCCGTGTCAGGCAGCCCTGCTGACTGCGTGATCCTAGCGCTGAACGGTTTGTTTCCTGGTTTTGAGCCGGAGCTTGTGGTTTCGGGTATCAATGTAGGAGCCAATGCCGGTATGGACGTTCATTTTTCCGGTACCGTGGGTGCGGCGCTTCAGGGCGCCATGTATGGCGTGCCGGCGCTGGCGGCATCCCATGCGGCGGTTCAGGGACTGACCATTGAACATGCGCGGCTGGTGGCGCGTCTTTCCTCAACTATGGATTGGACGACGCTACCCGGGAACTGTGTCTACAACCTCAATCTGCCAGATTGTCCTGCGGCTACAGTGAAGGGGCTGAAAATCTGCCCGCACGGTACGCGGTGGCCACGGTTGGAAGGCTATGAAAAAAGGACGGCCCCCGATGGCAGGGAGTATTTTTGGATGATCAATCCGTTCCAGCATTTTGCCCTTGATGAGAAAGAGACGGACAAAACCTGGCTGCATCGGGGCTGGGCTACCCTTTCTCCCCTGCGCATAAACCTCAATGACGAAGCGGTTGCAAGGATGCTGGAGGAGCAAAAGCTTCGGTTTTGACCAACATTTCCTCAAAAGAACACTTTTTTATGCCTGCGGGAAAGCTTTTCGCGGCTGGTTTTGGCGTATGGACGAGCGGGCGCTTTTAGCGTATGAACAAAGAGATGCTCCTTATATGGGGGCGGAACGGAAGGATCAAGAGAGTGAAGATATCCTTTTCGGAGACCTTGGCCTTTGAGGACGCGAATCTTGCGAGTCAGCTCTTTGGGCCGCTCAATGCTCATGTGGAGCTTCTTGCAGACGCCTCGGGGGCGGAGCTTTCAACGCGGGGCACGGAACTCACGGTAACGGACGAAAGGCCTGAGCTTCGCGCGCTCCTTTTGAACCTGTTTACGCAGGTCTACGGACTTTTGCGCACAGGGCGTGAATTTGGCGGGGAAGAACTTCTGCAGGGCTATGAGGAACTCTTACGAAACCCTTGCGCGGATCTTGGGCGGCTTTTCCGTGGGGCGGCGGCCATAGCGCTTCCACGGCGGAGCATTGTGGCGCGGAATGCCGCACAACGACGCTATATGGAGCTTTTGCGTTCGCACGAGATGGTTTTTGCCACAGGGCCGGCGGGTACGGGGAAGACGTATCTCGCGGTGGCCATGGCGCTTTCCATGCTGGCGACCAAAAAGGTGAAAAAGATCGTCCTCACGCGACCGGCTGTGGAGGCTGGTGAGAAGCTGGGTTTCCTTCCCGGAGACATGGAAGATAAGGTGAACCCGTACCTGCGACCGCTCTATGACGCTCTGAGCGATATGCTGGGCATGCAGAGCATGGCACAGAAGCAGGAGTCTGGAATTCTTGAGGTGGCGCCCCTTGCCTTCATGCGCGGTCGCACGCTGAACGATGCTTTTCTCATCTTGGATGAAGCGCAGAATACCACGCGGGAACAGATGAAAATGTTTTTGACGCGCATGGGCTTTGGCTCGCGCGCTGCGATCACCGGAGACATAACGCAGATTGACCTGCCGCCGGTGCAAAGAGCCTTTCTGCGCGAAGGGGAAGAAGCGGGAGAGACGAGATCCGGGCTTGTCCACGCACTGCGGGTACTGAACGGAGTGCGCGGCATCGGTTTCCATCATTTCCAGAGTTGCGACGTGGTGCGCCATCCCCTGGTGGGACGCATTGTGGACGCCTATGACAGCCATGAAAAAGAGTAGAAAAAATTCCCCTGTCAGCGTGATACAGCTTATGGCGCAAACGCGGGTCATGCTCTTGCATCACCATCACGACTGGGGGCTTCTGGCGCTGGGGTTTTCGCTCTTGCTTCTGAGTTTTCTCGTTTCAGTGCAACCCATGCGGCCATCACGCGTACTCTACCCTGCCGGGGAGATTGCCGCGGCGGATGTAGTGGCGGATCGTGATATTTTGGTGGAAGACACGAAGGCCACGCAGCGTCGCAAGGACAGGACTCTTGCGCTTCAACCCGTGGTATTTGACATTGACAAGAAGGCCTTGCAGAGCTTTCGGGATGAAAGTCTGGGCCTGCTCAACGCCATCAACAGGACGGGACTGGACGAAGAGGGTCTTGAGAGTGTTCGTCGATCCTTTAATGAACGGCATCTTTCGGAAATTTCCAAGTCTTCGTTCCGGCAGCTCGCCACGCCGCAGGTACAGGCGTATATGCTGGAAAAACTTCTGCCGTGGATGGAAGGTATGCTCTCCCACGGCGTCATTGGGGATATGCGTCAGCTTTCCAACACGGACAATACGGCGCTTGTGCGAGATTTAGACAGCGGCACGGAAATTTTGCGCACGCAGGCGGGCGGACTCATTGATCTGCCCATGTTTGAGGCGGCGCTGGGGCGCAGAGTGCGCGGTGACGGGCAATTGAGCGCACGGGCCAAAGTGGCGCTTCAGGAAGTCATGCCGCTCATGGTAGTGCCCACGCTGGCCGTGAATCAGGAAGTGACACGGCAACGCAACGCGGATATGCTGGCCGAGGTGGAACCTGTACTCTACAAGGTGCGGCAGGGGGAACTGCTGGTGCGCGCCGGAACCATGGTGACGCATGAACAGCAGATCAAGTTGCAGGCACTCTTTCAAGTCGCGCCAGGGCTTGTGGACTGGTCAGTCTTTCTGGGGTGCATGATAATGGGGGTATTTCTGCTCCTCGGCCTTTTCATCACTCCAAGCGGGAACAAGGGAACGGTTCTGCGCACCAGAGATCAGGTGATGATAGCCTTGCTTCTTACCGTGTTCGGCTTGGGGGCGTGGGGCGCCATGTACCTCTTCACGGTTGTGACCAGCACGCCTGCGGCGCATGTTCTGGCCTTTGCCTTCCCTGCGGCAGGAGGAACAGGGCTGGCCGCGCTCATTTTTGCCGCGCGCCGTTACTTTACGGTGGGATTGACGCTTTCCTTTTTTGTGACGCTTATTTTTCATGGCGACACGGCGCTCTTCTTCTTTTATTTCATGTCCGCCATGACGGATACCTGGGTCGTATTGCGCGCGCAAAATCGGCAGGACGTGGTCTGGGGAAGTATTCCGCTCTTTTTATGGATGCTCATGACAGGCCTTGGCGCGGCGCTTGTTTCTCATGTGGAGGCGGGGCAAATGCCGCTTCTTCTGCTCTGCCTTTTGCTCAATGCGGCAAGTTCGCTCTTTCTGCTCTTTGCCCTCAGCCCTGTGCTGGAAATGCTCATGGGGTACACCACGCGCTTCCGCATGATGGAACTCATGAATCTGGAACATCCGCTTCTGCAGGAACTCATGATGGAGGCGCCCGGCACCTATCATCACTCGCTTGTGGTTTCCAATCTTGTGGAAGCGGGCGCCGCCGCCATAGGAGCCAACAGTCTGCTTTGCAAGGTTGGGGCGCTTTACCACGATGTGGGCAAAATTTCGCGACCGGAATATTTTGTGGAAAACCAGTTTGGCGGGCCGAACCCCCACGATAAGCTTTCGCCCGCCATGAGTGCCCTCATTCTCCACGCCCATGTTAAACACGGTGTGGAACTTGCTACGGAATACCGCCTGGGGCAGGAGATTTCGGACATTATCCAGCAGCATCACGGCACGCGCGGAGCCATGTACTTTTATAACAAGGCGCAAAAAATGGGAGAAGCGCCGAACCTTCAGGATTACCGCTATCCGGGGCCAAAGCCGCAGAGTCGTGAGTCCGCCATTGTCATGCTGGCCGACTCTGTGGAAGCCTCCAGTCGCACACTGGAAGACCCTGCTCCCGCCCGCATTCGCGCCCATGTTTCCAAAATCGTCAACAGTATCTATGCAGAAGGGCAACTTGATGAATCCGACCTTACCTTTCGTGATCTGAGTCGCCTTACAGACGCCTTTGTGCGTATTCTTACCGGGCTTTTTCATCAGCGTATCGCCTATCCTGAACAGAAAGCCAGGCAGGAAGGAATGAAAGAAGGCGCAAGGGAGGGTAAGGACGCGAAGGACGCCGGCGAGAAGGGGGCGGACAGGGAGGCAAACGGCAAAAACGGTCGCGTCACCCTGGAACTCAAGCCCGAATGGATGATAAAAGATCGCGCCGAAGATTCTGCGCCCGTCACTTCACTAGCGGAGAAGGCCGATGCTCCTTCTTCAGCGGTCGTTCCATCATCCACGCCTTCGGAAACGCTTTCTCTGGATGTTCGCGGAAATTCTCCCCTCGCCCTGTACCAGAGTGTGTCCGCGTCGTCTTCTGCAGACCCTGGCGAAAAAACAGATCAGTCGCCGCAGGATGGCAGAGCATGACGGATCGGCTGAAGGCAAAAACGTTCGGGTTAGTGTCTCCTTCCGCTTTTTTTGCCGGGATCAGCGTTTCTTTGCGTGTGCCGTGCGATATTTCACGCCAGGAATGGCGGATATGGCTTGCGGCCATGCGCCAGGCTGCCTTCCCAAACGCTCTTCCCGCAGTGGAACTTCTGGTTACAGGAGATGGGGAAGTAGCGATGGCCAACGCAAGACTCCTTGGTTGCACGGGGCCGACCAATATTCTAAGTTTCCCCGCGGGCAGGGGGGGGGTAAGTTCTCTTCTCTTGAGCGCCGTAACCCTGGATCGGGAATGCGTACTCTACGGGCAGGACAAGGGCGCGCACGCGCGGCGTCTTCTCGCCCACGGCATGGGACATCTTGCCGGACTTAATCACGGCCCGGCCATGGAAGAGTTTTGCGGCAGGCTCGAAAGCGCCGCTGATTTCTCTCTTTGAATCTACCGGAGTCTTTATGGCTAATCATTCGTGCGGACATCGTTGCGGCTGGGTCGCCCTCATGGGTCCGCCCAATGCTGGAAAATCCACCTTGCTCAACGCGCTTTTGGGTCAGAAAGTCAGCATTGTCACGGATCGTCCCCAAACCACGCGTTGTCGTGTTGAGGGTATTCTTTCCATGCCCGGAGCGCAGGTGATATTTGTGGATACTCCTGGTGTGAACCATGGCAGGGAAGAGCAACGCGGCTATCTCAACAAAATGATGAGCCAGGCCGCCTGGCAGAGTTTGTCCGCCGCCCACGCCGTGATGCTGGTGCTGGACGCCTCTCTCTATCTGCGCCGACCAGACTTTCTGGATCGCGATGTGGCTTCCCTGCGCGAGGCACTTTCCGAGGATGAGCGCCCACTGATTGCGGCAGTGAACAAGGTGGATCTCTTTCACGATAAATCGCGAATGCTGCCTCTTTTGGAAGAGATTCAGCGCGCTTTCCCGCGGGCGGAGATTTTCCCTGTATCCGCGCTTATGAAGGACGGTGTCAAAGAACTTCGCGAATTCATTGCCGCGCGCCTGCCCGAGGGCGCGTCCCAGTTCCCCGAGGATCAGGTCTCCACCGCCCCCGTTCGTTTTCTGGCCGCGGAGATTGTGCGCGAGAAGGTCTTTGAACGTCTGCGCCAGGAAGTACCCTACGGAACCGCCGTGGACATAGAGTCATGGGAAGAAGACAATGCGCGCAAGCTCACCGTGATCCACGCGGTGATTTATGTGGCGAGGAGCGCGCACAAGGCCATGGTCATTGGCCGGGCAGGGGCAACCATCAAGGAAATTGGCGCCGCAGCCCGCAAGGACATTGAGGAACTTCTGGGCGGCAGGGTGTACCTTCAGCTTTGGATTAAGGTCAAGGAAAACTGGATAGAAGATACGGAAATGCTCCGCGGATTCGGCTTGATGGAAGAATAGCGCACGGGAAACGTATGGAAACACCGCCCTTCTGGCGGCGCCGGAGAGAAGAATATGCCCGATATTGAAGCGCCGCAAGGCCAAAACGGATTTAGTGAAAACGATGCCATTGCTCTCAGGGAGCGATGGATGCGCGTACTCCATGGCAAGGCGGAGGCGGAACGCCTGAGCGGACGCAAACCTGAGGAAGTGCGGCTGGTGGCTGTTTCAAAATTTCACCCAGCCTGGGCCATTGCCACTCTCGCAAGTTTCGGTCAGCGCGATTTTGGGGAAAATTACATACAGGAAGCCAGGGCAAAACAGGCGGAACTTGCGCATCTTTCCCTCAACTGGCACGCCATAGGACATATACAGACCAATAAGGCCAGGGATGCCGCAGGGCACTTTGTCCTCATCCACACCCTTGCCAGCCTTGAACTTGCAAAAGCTCTTGCCCGCCGTCTGCTCGAAGGCGCGCGGCAGTATGTGCTTATCCAGGTGAACATCGGGGAAGAGCCGCAAAAATCCGGCGTGAATCCGGGGGATCTCATCGGCTTTGTGGAAGCGCTCCTTGAGGGCGGCCTTGTTCAAGAAGACGAAAACAAAGCGGGTCTTTGCATACGTGGACTCATGTGCCTGCCTCCGCACTGCGGCGAGGCCGAAGCCGCGCGGCCTTATTTTGTGCGCCTTCGGGAACTGCGGGACGGGCTTTGCCAGCGTTTTGGCCTTATTTTGCCGGAACTTTCCATGGGTATGTCCGGTGACTACGCGCAGGCCATAGAGGAGGGCGCGACCATCATCCGTGTGGGCACGGAAATTTTTGGATCACGCCCAATCAAGGCATAGGGGTATGCATCGCCCCGGTCTTTTCATTTCATTCCTTCAGCCTTAGGACGCGAAGGAAGCAGGAAGCCAGAATGCCGCCTGCCTGAGCCACATTCAGGGAATCAAAATCCCGCAGGAAGGGTATGGCAAGGCTGTAGTCGCACTGTCTGGCAACAAGGGGGCGTATGCCTTTATCCTCGTTGCCGAGGACGATCAGTGCGGGCAGGGGGAGGGGCGCGGCAAGAGGATCCAGCGCTCCTTTCTTTTTTTCAGCGGCAAAGGGTGTGAAGCCCGCGTCCTTTGCCTCTGCTACGGCGCGGGAAAGATTGACCACCTGCGCAAGCGGCAGTCGTTCCAGCGCGCCTGCGGCGCTTTTACGCGCTCCAGGGCCAAGAAAGGCGCTTTTGTGGCGCGGCAGTACCAGCCCGGCGGCGCCCAGGGCAAAGAGCGTGCGGGCCAGCGTGCCCACGTTGCCGGGATCCAGCACTTGATCCAAAGCCACGATGAGCGGCAGGGGCGCATTCCTGGCATTTTGGAGAAATTCCTCCCAAGGGAGAAATCCCGCCTCACGAAGGCGGGCGACCGCTCCCTGATGGCCCGCTTTCCCAACAAGCCTTGCCAGCGCTTCTTCTCCAACTAGAGAGAAGCGCACGCCGCAACTTCGACAGAGGTCGAGAATGCGGGAACTTTCCTTTGTGGATCGCCCCTTGCGTACATAGACCGTGTCCACGCGGTCGGGGGATCGTTCCAGAAGTTCAAGCACGGGTTTGAGACCGGGGAGCAGGGCTTCACTGGCTTCAAAAAGGGGCATGGTCAAAACTCAGGTTTTTTAGGTTGAATTCCGCTATCTCAGAAAAAGATTGAATACGGCGGAAAATGGGGATAGTCTCACTGACTGTTAACGCTCGTATCCTGCTTTAGTTTTGGATGCAAGACCGCAAGGAGAGATTTTGCATGATAGGACGTGGATGGACGCGCATGGCGATCTGCCTGGGGGCGGCAGTGTTTCTTGCTGTTTCCGGTTGCGCGAAGCGGGAGGAAGCTCCGGATCCAAACCTCGCCGTCGTGGAAGGCGATGAATGCGCGCCACAGGAACTTTCACAGAGTGAAGAGCAGGTTTTCAGCAAAAAAAATAAACTCGACAACAGACTCTCTCCGGTCATGGAGGAACAAGTGCGTCTGCACTTTGCGCACTACCTGCATGAACGCCGCGATACCATGGAAAAATTTTTGCGCAACAGCCTTCCATACATTAACCATGTGAGGAGCGTGTTCCGTTCCCAGGGCCTCCCCGAAGAACTGGCCTGCCTAGCTTACCTTGAAAGCGGCTACAACCCCCTTGCCGTCTCGCGCTCGAACGCCGTGGGCATGTGGCAGTTTATTTCCTCCACGGGAAGGAATTTCGGTCTGCGTCAGGATTGGTGGGAAGATCAGCGCATGGATCCGTACCGATCCACGGATGCGGCCGCGGACTATCTTGGCCGCCTTTACGATATGTTCAAGGACTGGCATCTGGCCATTGCCTCCTATAACGGCGGAGAAGGCAAAATCAGTCGCGCCAAGGCCGCCGCCAGCGCCAGCAGTCTGCATGAACTCCTCAGTAAAAACGATAGTCTGGATGAGAACCTTCAACTTCGTGAAGAGACTGTCCTCTATGTGCCGCGCTTTCTGGCCATCGCCAAAATCATGAACGATCCCGAAGCACTGGGGCTCACGCCAGCGGCGCCCGAAAGCGGTAAAACAGTGCTTTTGCCAAGCGTTGCCCTCACTGCCAGGCCCGCCACGGATCTTGTGGAACTTTCCCGTCGTCTCAATATGTCGTGGTCGGAATTTCTGGCGTACAACCCGCATTTTCTGCAATCCATTGCTCCGGCCGGGCGCGGCTCCACCGTGTACATCCCGAAGACGAAGGAAGAAGAAGCCAGAAAGCTCCTTGCCGGGCAGCTCTCCGGCGCGGGTTGGAAGTATTATACGGTGAAGAAAAAGCAAAGCCTTGCCGCGGTGGCCTCCGCCACGGGCGTTCCCGCGGGCATTGTCAAACAGCTCAATCCCGGTGTCATGAAGGCGGGGCGCAAGTTGCGTTTGCCTGCACGGCGCGGTTCCGTTCCTGACAAGCCCATTATTTTCCCACGCGGGAATAATCTTGCCGCAGGGGAAGACAACGTTACCGCGGCTCTTGCCGAACTTAGCCTTCCGGTCACTAAAAAACCGTCCAGCCCGCGTGGCCTCTCAACAACGAAACGGGGAGAATACACGGTAAAACCTGGGGATACGCTCTTCGCTCTCGCACGGGCCTGCGGCATAAGCATGCAAGAACTTGCCGTCTTGAACGGCGGGCCGAAAGCCCTGAAAACGCTCAAAGCCGGGCAAGTCATCAAAATTCCCGCGAAAGCTTCAAACGCAACATCCTCACGGCAAGGATCTGACAAACCCCGCAGACATACGGTGCTGACGGGGGAGAACGGCTATGGCATTGCCGCGCGCTATGGAGTTCCCTTCAGTGCCCTTGCCGCGGCAAACGGCGGCAAGGAGGCTATGGAAAAGCTTCGCGCCGGGCAAACGCTTATCATTCCCGTGCCCGCCGGGGGGCAGAAATCCGCGGAAAGCGGGAAAGAGCCTGCCGAAAAAGCGAAGCCTGCGCATCCTTCCTCTCCTCGATCCGCCAAGGTCGTGAACTATCGCGTGAAGAGCGGGGAAACCCTGTGGAGCATTGCACGCAAGTTCAGTATGAAACCCGCGGATCTCTTGAACCTCAACGGTATGAACACGGCTACCCGCATAAGGGAGGGGCAGACGGTGAAAGTCATACCCTCCAATTAAGGGAAGGCCATGGGATTCTTTTCCGCCGTCAAAAAATTTTTTGGAAAAAATGAAAAGAAGATTGCAGCGCCTGCTTCACCCGTATCTTCTGCTTCCAAGAAAAGCGATGAGGAACTAACTCTTGCTCTGCAAAAGGCTGAACCCCGGCTTTCCGCCTGGCTCTCAATAGTGTTGGAGGGCGTGGAGGAAGCCGGAGATGAACTGTGGCGTCGCCTTGACTTTCTGCTCCGTGCCCTAGAGACGCCCGAAGAGGAAGCCCGCGCCTTTCTGGAGGATTTTCAGCGCTGGCTCAAGCGCATGGATTACCGTTTCCTTGCGGACTTCCGTTCCGAACTCCAATATCGCCTCGCTCTCGCTCTGGATATGGAAGATGAGGAAGATGAGCGTGACAGGCTCTTTTCCACCCTTCAGGCCGGTCTTGCCCGCACCCGCGTCCGCTTCGGGCAGGGGCTTTCCGCGCTTCTTTCTGGGCATGGCGCGCTGGATCAGGGCTTTTGGGATGAGATGGAAGAGCTTTTCATCATGGCCGACATGGGTGCGGAAACTTCTCTTTCCCTGGTACGCCGCCTCAAGGAGCGATGCCGTGAAGCGGGTGTGAACACGCCGGAGGGCCTTCTGCCCGTACTGGAGGAAGAAATTGAGCAGATCTTCCACGCGCCGCGCCGGATTGCCGTCATGGAACCGCCCGAAGTGGTACTCATAGTGGGCGTGAATGGCGTGGGAAAAACGACCACCATCGCCAAACTGGCCTTCCGCGCAAAGATGCAGGGGAA
Source organism: uncultured Mailhella sp. (assembly GCA_964632155.1). Lineage (GTDB taxonomy): Bacteria > Desulfobacterota > Desulfovibrionia > Desulfovibrionales > Desulfovibrionaceae > Mailhella. Next base: position 60,394 of record CAZWBH010000005.1, on the reverse strand, counting down.
GAAGGTACTCATCGCCGCTGCTGACACCTTCCGCGCCGCGGCTGTGGAGCAACTTGAAGTGTGGGCGGAGCGTCTGGGCGCCGATTTCCATTCCCGCGGCATGGGGGCGGATCCTGCCGCCGTGGCCTATGACGCCATGGACAAGGCTCTGAAGGGTGGTCATGATATCGTCTTCATTGATACCGCGGGCCGCCTGCACACCAAGTCCAATCTCATGGATGAACTGCGCAAGATTCGCAATGTTCTGGCAAAAAAACACCCGGGCGCGCCGCATCGTACCGTGCTTGTCATTGATGCCACCACAGGCCAGAACGCCCTGCAGCAGACGAAGATGTTCAAGGAAGACAGCGGAGTGAACGAAATTATTTTGACGAAGCTGGACGGCACCGCCAAGGGCGGCGTGGCGCTTGCCGTGGCAAGCCAGTTCCACCTGCCTATCAGCTTCATCGGTTTGGGAGAAAAGATGGAAGACCTGCGTCCCTTTGACGCCCGCGCTTTTGCCCGCGCTCTACTTGATCGTGGAGAGCGGGGAGACGGGAAGTAGAAACAGGGCAAAGGAAAGTCCTTGAGAAAAGAAGAGCGGGCTCCAGGCGGAAACTTGACCGGAAATCCATCGAGGATCCTTTCCAGGGCGGGTATGCTGATTTCCGAACCCCGATCATGAAAGCCTTTCTCCAGCACATGAGTGACAACGGGCTTACTGTCTTGTGTGGAATCTTTTTCTCATCGTCTTTCAAGACGAGCGCGCGGTGGACTGGCTGTAAAGAAATCAACGCGCGCATTACAAAAATTTACAATTTTACCGTGTAATTTTCTGTTTCAAACATATACTTTACTCAACGGAAACAAAAAATTCTGTAATTTTTTGCAGGAGGTACAGAAAATGAAGTTTTCATCGCTCGTCGCGCTGGGCGCCGCTCTGCTTTTGGGAGCGACTCTGGCCCAGGCGGCAGAAAAAGCGCAGGAATGGGAGCTGGTCAACCCTTCCGGCGTCATCCGGCAGTCTGCCATAGATCCGGCGACGCGCATTGATGCCCTTGAGGGAAAAACGATAGCCCTCCGCTGGAACGGTAAGAACAATGGCAATGTTGTCCTCGACCGTCTTGCCGATCTTCTTTCTAAGAAGTATCCCACAGTCAGGATCGTCAAGACGTATGAAGACGCCAGTCTGAACACCATCTCCGGGACGCCCGCCATCTCCGAGAATATCACCAAGGCCGTGGCCGCGGTGAAGCCGGATCTGGTCATTGCGTCTCAGGCAGACTGAGGCAGTTGCACCTCATGGCTGGTCGTTGACCAGTGCAATCTTGAAAAAGCAGGTATTCCTACGGTCACCATTGTGACCACAGATTTTGTGACTCTCGCCCGCGGCACGCAGAAGAGTCAGGGACTTACCGACCTCTGCCTTGTCACGGTTCCGCACCCCATCGGTATGATCTCCAGGGAAGAGGTTCATGCCAAAATAGATAAAGCTTTTCCCGATATTATCAAGGCGGCCACAGAATGGAAGCCCTCCAAAGAAAACGCCGCCAGTCAAAGCGCTCCATACCCTGCCAGAGTTTTTAAGTTCACGGGTTCATATGAAGACGTGAACAAAATGTACGCCAAACGCAGATGGTCCCTTGGCCTGCCTATCATTCCGCCGACTCCGGAAAAGGTTGCGGCAATGCTCAAGGCCACAAGGCGCGATCCCGCCGAAGTCGTTTGGGTCGTTCCTCCGCGCAACGGCATGCTCACCGTGGAACTCGTGGCGACACTCGGCGTCATGGCCGGAGCAAAGCCCGAGCATATGCCTCTGCTTCTTGCCACGGCTGAAGCCATGGCCGACCCTGATGCTTCCTGGCTGGGAACCTCCACCACCACCGCGCCCACAGTTCCTGTGATCTTCATCTCCGGCCCCGTGGTTGACCAACTGAAGCTGAATTACAGCACCGGTACCAGCGGACCCCTCAACGAGACAACCAACGCCCTGGGTTACTTCGTGAACCTTGTAGGCGATGTGGTCGGCGGTTCTGTGGCGCCCAACTTTGACAAGAGTACTCACGGCACTCCAGGGGATTTTGTCGCCCATGTCTATGTGGAAAATGCCAGGGCCAACCCGTGGCAGACCACATTGGCCAAAGAGGAAGGCTATAAGGAAGACGAGAGCGTTGTCGGCATCTTTGGCGCCTATGCGGGCACACCCAATATCGACCACAACAACCTTACCGGTAAGGGTCTTCTTACCACTCTGGCCCTGGGCACGCTGAGTGCGCCCGCCGGCATTGGCAGCTGCTACGCAGATATGGACAAGCCGTACAACCCCGCGAACTCCGTGAACAAGTGCGTGATTGTGCTGTGTCCGGAACACGCGGCAACGCTGTATCAGGATTTCAAGACTGTGGATGCCATGCAGCGGTATGTGGCGGATATTGCCTGGATGCCCTTCAAGTTCTATTCCCCCAATCGCTGTGTTCCTCCGCGGGATATGGAGGTCACGCCAGACACGGCGCTTCCCCGCTGGGCCAACCCGAAGTCTGTCCGCTTCGTTGTTTCCGGCGGCCCCGGCAAGCAGTCCTGGGTGTGGGGCAACTTCCCCTCGGTTCAGAAACTTGTTACCAGGCCCATCAAGGAACTTCCTTCCGCAAGGTAGTAAAAGGCTCGCGGGAGTCCCGATTTCCTCGTCTTTTGCGAAGAGATAGCAAGCGTCAAAATCTTCGTTGCAAGGAGACGGGCACTCCCCGCCAAAGAACGGAATTTTATTCAAGGCGTCAGTGCGCACCCTTTGGAAGGTATAAGTTTTTCAGCCCGCGGAACTGCAGAACAACCTTATTCAACTATTAATTTTTGACGTTCGTCTTTCTAATTTTGTGTATGTCCTTATCATTTTGCAATCTTCAACAGGAGAATGACAGAATGAAATTTTCTTCTCTCATCGCGCTAAGTGCGTTTCTGCTCCTGTGTACGCCCTCGGCGCAAGCGGCGGAAAAACAGCAGGAATGGGAGCTTGTCAACCCCTCCGGCGTTATCAAGCAGGCCCAGATTGAACCTGCCAAGCGCATTACGTCGCTGGAAGGGAAAACCGTGGCCCTGCGCTGGAACGGCAAAAATAATGGCAATGTCGTGCTGGATCGTCTCGCGGAACTGCTGGCACAGAAGTATCCAAACACCAAAGTCATCAAAACCTATGCCGTGGATCGTAGCCTGAACACCATTTCCGGGACGCCCGCCATCTCCGAGAATATCACCAAAGCTGTGGCCGCGATGAAGCCGGATCTTGTCATCGCGTCCCAGGGCGACTGAGGCAGTTGCACCTCATGGCTGGTAGTTGACCAGTGCAATCTTGAAAAGGCCGGCATCCCCACTGTTACCATCGCAACCGATCAATTTATTTCACTCGCCAGGGCAACCCAGAAAAGTCAGGGTTTCACAGACCTCAGCTTTGTTGTTGTTCCGCATCCGCTCGGGATGATCCCCAAAGAGGAAGTAAACGCCAAAATCGACAAAGCCTTTGACGACATCATTAAAGCGTCTATCGCCTGGGCGCCGTCCAAGGAAAACGCCGCCAGACAGGCGGATTGGTATCCCGCGAGAAAATTCAAGTTCACAGGCACCTATGCCGATGTGAATTCCATGTTTGCCCAGAGAAAATGGTCCCTCTCCCTGCCCATTATTCCGCCCACGGTGGACAAGGTGGCGGAGATGCTCAAGGGGACGAAGCGCGACCCGTCCGAAGTCGTATGGATCGTTCCTCCGCGCAACGGCATGCTGACGGTGGAACTTGTGGCCACGCTGGGCGTCATGGCCGGAGCGAAGCCGGAACATATGCCTCTGCTTCTGGCTGCCGTTGAAGCCATGGCCAATCCCGACGCGGCATGGCGCGCCACCTCCACCACAACGGCGCCTACCGTGCCAATATTCATCATCAGCGGACCCATTGCGGAAAAACTGCATCTGAACCCCAGCACGGGCACCGCCGGGGGCGGCAATCCCGTAACCAACGCGCTTGGTTATTTTGTCAACCTTGTCGGCGATATTGTGGGCGGTTCCACACTTCCGGAGAGCGACAAGAGTACGCATGGCACTTCCGCGGATTTAGTGGCCATGGTCTTTACGGAAAACATGAAGGAAAATCCCTGGAAGGTATCCTTTGCCGAAGAGCAAGGCTTTAAGCCCACAGACAGCGTGATTTCTCTGGTTACCTGCTACCTTGGCACCAGCAACATTGACCACGACAACGGCACGGGAGAAGGCCTTTTGACCACGTTGGCGCTGAACCTGGTTTCCAGCAATGCCGGCAACGCCCGTTGTCTCACGGATTATGCCAAACAGGGTGTTACGGGCAATGAAATGCCGTTCTCTCTGGTTATCCTCTGCCCTGAGCACGCCAATACCATCTGGCGGGACTTCCCCAACAAATGGGATGCGCAGAAGTACCTTGTCAATGCGGCCGTCATGCCTTTCAAGTACTACAGCAAAGGCAAGTGTAATCCGCCCGAGAGCTACGGCCCTGTTGAACCGGACACCTTGCTCCCCCGTTTTCTTTCTCCGGAATCAGCAAAGATTATCGTATCCGGAGGCCCCGGGAAACAGTCTCAGGTGTGGCCGCCTTTTGCCACAGTCTGGAAGCCGGTATCTGTAAAGATCACCGAATAAATGTTACGGGCAGGGGGGTGTGCTGGGCTTTCCGCGCTCCCCTGCCCGCATCGGCCTTTGTTTACCATGAAGAAGAGAACTTCTCTCTGAAAAACATAGAGCAATCCTTTACAAAGTTTACAATATTTTTATGTTTTTCCCCCTGGATTTCATGTGTTGTCTTCCCAGAACAAGGGCGAAGTTTTCGTTTAACCTTCAAAAAGGAGAATGAAAGGATGAAATTTTCCTCTCTCATCGCCATGAGCGCGGCTCTCCTCCTGGGCGCCCCCCTGGCTCAGGCAGCGGAAAAACCGCAGGAATGGCAACTTGTCAACCCTACCGGCGTCATCCAGGTGGCGCAGGTGGAACCGGCCAAGCGCATCACGGCGCTGGACGGCAAGACTGTGGCTCTGCGCTGGAACAGCAAGCACAACGGCAATGTTGTGCTGGATCGCATTGCGGAACTGCTGGCACAGAAGTATCCGAACACAAAAATCATCAAAACCTATGAAACGGATCCGAGCCTGAACGGCATCTCGGGCGCGGCCTCCGAATCCGAACGCGTGGCCAAGGCGCTTGCGTCCGTCAAGCCGGATCTGGTGATCGCCTCCCAGGCCGACTGAGGCAGTTGCACCTCA